>NZ_CAMQZG010000047.1 GCF_947039605.1 uncultured Clostridium sp. | reverse complement strand
GCGACCTCATGCTCCCAAAGCACGCGCGCTCCCATCTGCGCCACACCCCGATATGCTGTAAACTTTTAAGTTGTTGCCGCATCTCTTTGGCGACAATAGTTATTCTACACCATACTTTAATAAGAGTCAACATTTTTTTCACAGTTTTTTCATTTATTTTTAAAATCTCTCTTAAAACCTAGTATTTAAGCTATTTAATAATTTTTTTTTTTCATAATTCTATTAATTTTATAGTAATATTGTTAGTCTCATCAAAATTTATTCTTGCATATGAACTACTATTATCTCTTGGCAGTGGTAAACTTCCCGGATTAATTATATAAATCCCCTCTTCAATTAACTTTAATTTTCTATGGGTATGTCCATACAATATACAATCAGCTTTAACTTCAAGACCTCTATAATATAATTTATCTAATCCATAATTCACACCATATCGATCTCCATGTGTTAGAAAAAATCTTTTTCCATGCACTTCAACTATCTCTTCATTTAATCCTTCTTCTCCATAGTCACAATTTCCTTTTACCATATGAACTTTTCCATGAAACTCTTTTTGCAATAATTTTGCATCTGCTATATTATCACCTAAATGAAAAATTATATCTGAATTTTTACTTATCTCTAAAATCTTCTCAATTGCATTAGTATTATTATGCGTATCACTTACAACTATTATTTCCACTATTCAAACCCACCTCATTTTACATCTTTTATGTTTTAAGCTATAAAAGTTTTTCTATTTCTTTTTTTAATTTATCTAAAGCTCTTCCTCTATGACTTATTGCATTTTTTTCTTTTAAAGATATCTCTGCAAATGTCTTTTTATATTCTTCCACATAGAATAATGGGTCATACCCAAAACCTTCTTCTCTGCTCAGCTCATTTTGTATTATTCCCCTACTCTCTCCTCTAACTACTACTTCTTCTAATTCTGAGTTAATTGCTGTTATTACACATACAAATTTTGCTGTTCTTTTTTCTAATAAAATCCCATCTAACTCTTTAAGTAACTTTTCATTGTTTTTTTTATCATTGCCATGTTCACCTGCATATCTTGCTGAATATACTCCTGGTGCACCTTTTAAGTAATCAACTTCAAGACCTGAATCATCTGACATTACTATAAAATCCTTCTCACCTTTATTTTTCAAATATTCTACTATTTCTATTGCTTTCTTTTTTGAGTTTTCTTCAAATGTAATACCATCTTCTTCAACATCTATATCTATATTTTTTTCTTTTAAAGAATATATTTCGAATTTAAAATCTTTTAATATTTCTTTTATTTCACCTATTTTATGATTGTTATTACTTGCTATTATAAATTGTTTCATGTATTTATTGTCCTCCAGTTCCTATTCTTAGCGCATCTAATTTTAAAGCATCTTTTTGCGCCTGTATCATTTGCTTACATCCATTATATCCTTGCTCTAATAATTCTGAAAGTTCTTTTTGTGAAAATGGACTTTCTTCTCCAGTACCTTGTATTTCAACAAAATCCCCCTCATCAGTCATAACTAAATTCATATCTACCTTTGCTTTTGAATCTTCTTCATATGCTAAATCAACTAATATCTGATTATTTACAACACCTACGCTTATAGCACCAACAAAACTTCTTATAGGATATATCTTAAAATTTTTATGTGCATGTACTTTATTTAAAGCATCTACAAGTGCTACAAAACTCCCTACTATAGATGCAACTCTTGTTCCACCGTCTGCTTGTATTACATCACAATCTATAACAATAGTTCTATCTCCAAGAGCTTTTAAATCTACAACCGATCTTAATGCTCTTCCTATTAACCTTTGAATTTCTACTGACCTTCCATCTGCTTTAAGTCTTGTAATATCTCTTTGTTTTCTACTATGTGTACTTCTTGGTAACATACTATATTCGGCAGTAATCCAGCCACCTTTCCCTGTATTTTTTAAAAATTGTGGCACTCTCTCCTCTACAGTTACTGTGCATATCACTTTAGTATCTCCTACTGATATTAACACTGACCCCTCAGCATATTTATTATAATTTCTTTCTATTTTAATAGGTCTTACTTGATTATTTCTTCTTTTATTATCTCGCATAATGCCATCTCCATTTAAATATATATCTCATAATAAATTTAAAACCAATCTGATAATAAATAAATTTACTCACTTAATTATTATACCATTTTTACCCATAAGTTATTCTTTTTCTATTAAGTTTAACCCTTTAAACAGGTAATATTTTATATATACTCTCATATTAATAATATATGAATTATTTTATGAGGTGAATGTATTGAAATATATAGGTTCTTTCTTTAGAATGAATTCAATTTCCCCAAAAGAAATTGAATCTCAACTATTATTTTTTACTCGTGAATCAATTAAACATTTAGTATTTGAATCTAAATGTGGTGTTCCTATTTCACAAAAAACTTTAAAAAAGACACTTTCTGAGAGTGAATATAGTAAAATCAAAGAATTAAACCCAGTTCTTGCAATATACAAAAAGGCTAAACCTAATATTTACTATTCAAAGCACAGTAAACTTTGGGATGAAACTTCTTTTAAAAAAGACATTTTAATTTCATCTAATGCTCTTATGACTTTATCACTGCTTAAACTTGCGCAGTATTACAAGTCATTTAAGAATATTGATGATAAACTTTATGAGTTATCCAAAACATATGTAAAAATAGCAAAGGTACAATTAGATTTCTACTATGAGAATCTTAGAAATGCAGAAGGTTTTTTTGTAGATAAAAAAAACATATCTAACTCAAATACTAGTTTTCCTGATTTAGTTGAAGGTCAAAGTGCCTTCTCATTTGCTGATCAAGCATATATGATGGCTGCTTACTATTCTTACTCAAAAGCTACTGAGGATCCAAAGGAAAGCGAAACATTTAAAAGCTTTGCACTTGAAGTTTTAGATATGTTTGAAGCTAGAAAAGAATTTTTATATGATGAGTCTATCGAGGAATGTTCTAATATCTGCTATGCACTTAATATAATGTGTGCTATGTCTAAAAACTCAAAGTGTAAAAGCTTACTTCTAGACATGTCTGACTTTATACTCTCTCAATACTTGGATTATGGTATTGATGAAAAGGACATGTCACTTGCAACTATAACTTCTATAAATTTATTTTTAACTTATAATAATACAGGACTTTTAACCTTTAAAGAGAGCTTCTCTGATATTTGTAAATTATTTAAAAGCCTCTTTAATGAGGAAATGGGTACTTTTATAAAGCCTGG
This sequence comes from uncultured Clostridium sp., assembly GCF_947039605.1. Lineage (GTDB taxonomy): Bacteria > Bacillota > Clostridia > Clostridiales > Clostridiaceae > Sarcina. Next base: position 19,549 of record NZ_CAMQZG010000047.1, on the reverse strand, counting down.
TGATAAAAAAGATATCAAATATTATAATATAGAATCTGTTTTATATCTTGTTAACCTTATGCTTTATAACAAAAGTAAAGATGATAAGAGTACTGATAGTTTAATCTGTAATTTTTTCAAACAATCTATAGTACACTCATCACTTATGACTAGTTTTCCAAATCCACCAAATTTAGATTGTGCTGAAAGATACAAACATTTTTCATCAAATTCTTCTGATTTATTAGATGACTTAATGTTCTGTCTTCCTGATATTACTACACCTGAATCAAACTGCATTGCTCCTGTATATTTAAAGAGCACAAGTTATTCAAAGAAAAAAAGTGAATTTGCTTCTTCTAAAACTAATTTTGAAAGCTTTAATAACTTATTTTTAGATTATATTGTTCTTGATTTATTTTTAGATGATTATTTAAAATTCATCTCACCTATACCAAAGCATAAAACAACTTCTAGTAAATCAAAAAATGATAAAAAAGCTAGAGGTTATAGGACTATGGATGATTTAGAGGTCAAGCTACCTAAAAGCACTTCTAATAAATTAAAAGATGTGATTAATACAAATGTCCCTTTACCTACTTCAAGTATTAATATGCCTACTTTAGACATTGAGGCTGTTAGTGTATTAAATAAAAAATCAAATTTTGAAGATTCTAATATCATTGATGTAAGTATACTAAATGATAATCTTTCAACTATTGATTATGAAGAACTAGATCAATAATAACTTTAAGAGTCCTACTAAGATTTTAATAAAATTTTAGTAGGACTCTTATTAATTTATATAAACCATCTTTTTAAAAATCATATTTCCATTATCATCTATATATATATCCTTAACTTTTTCTGATTTACACCAATAATTATTTTCTGTATACATTGCTATAACACTATAATCCTGATATTCATAATACTCAGAAATTATATTTATTTTATTATTTATATTCTCATCCTCTAAATTAACACTATCTATAAAAATATTGAACTCTCCAGCTTTAAGTTTTTCATTCATTTCATCTATATCATCATATAATGTAAATTGCGCTTCAATATCTAGCTCTTTAAATTCTTTTTCTAAAAATTCAATAAGCTTTTGATTTTCATAATTATTTTTCCCAATTATTATAATTTTATCAGATTCAACATCTGGTAGTCCTTGTAATAATGACTGTGCAGTCTGGAAATTTTTAAATCTAACCTCTTTACTATAAACCTGATTATCATCTTTTTTATAAAATATACTTTCCTCTATTTCTTCTGTACTTATTTTTCTAAAATTCATAGTCGCAAATTTATTTTCAATAAGATAACTCTCCATAAGTGCTGTACTTAAATCAATATATATAGCTTTTCTAAAATCCAAATACTTTCCTTTGCCCTCTAATGAATTAAACACCATATACTGCAGTCTTTCAGAATCTGTATATGAAATTTCATTAATAAGATTTCCTTGGCTAAAAGCAGTTACTGGTGCATTAGTTACTATATCTATCTTATTAGTGTTGTACATAGCAAAATCTTTGATATTATCCCCACTATTAACTATTGTTATATTTTTTGCACCAATTGATTTTAATGTATATTCACTATTTTGAATGAATTTTATTTCTGTGCTAGACTCTACAGACTCTATTTTATAGGCACCCGTATATCTTATATCATTAAAATTCTCTTCATAATTTTCCAGATTATCATCATTATCTCTGAGCCTAAACTCTGGCTTTGTAAGTTTTTTCAAAAAATTATCATCCTTTGTTACAAGTTGAATAGTAAATTCATCTTCACTTATTGCATGTATACCTACATCATCAAATCCTTTTGTACCTTCTTTAAACTCTTGAACCCCATATATATGATAAAGCTCATCTGATGTATATTCTATATTATCTGGACTAAATAGATATTCAAAATAATTCAAGAAATCATCTACCGTTATTTCACTTCCATCACTCCAATATATTTCATCTTCTAATAAAAAACTATATTTAAGACCATCTTCCGATACTTTCCATCCTTGTGCTAATGCTGGTCCTATTTCCCCACTCTGTGTAAGTTCAACTAAGCCTTCAAATAATGCACAAATTATATCTTCATCCCTACTTCTAAAGTAACTTGAAGCATGTAGGCTTTGTGGTATAGATGTCGTTGCTATTATTAATTCTTCTTTTTTAGTTCCCATCTTTGCAACCGGTGTGATTTTTGAGCAGCCAAGCATTGTCACTGAAATTAAAAATATTGCTAATATAACTTTTATATTTTTTTGCCTATCCATAATTCAACTCCTTAATCTCTTTCTTCATTAAATTATTGACATTCTTGCTTTTCTTTAAACATATTTTGGAATTAATCTTATAAAAGGCAATTTTTTTTTTATAAATTAATATTCTTTATGAATTAATACACAGAAAGTTTAATTTACACATTATGGATACTAATGATATAATTTGATTATTAATTTTAGGAGGTATTCTATGACTATTGCGGTTCAAATAATTGGGGTTTTATTTATGCTAACACTAATGTTTATAGGCATATGGAGCTTTATAATAGCTAACAAATCTTATAATCAATTAAAATATAAAAATTATTTACTTGAAAAGATAGCAAGTCATCTTGCCCTACTTACCGAAAAATCACTTAGTGATAATAGCCCTATAAAAATAGAAAATGCAAATAATGATGAAGAGATTGATTCTTTAAAATCAGAAGAGGAAATTCTAGAGAATATAAAAGAACTAGTAGATAACCCTCCACTTTTTGATGATATAGAACTCAAATAAAAATAGAGGCTTGGTACTTTTTGTACCAAGCCTCTTTATATTAAACTCATCATGAATATATTTAATTAAACTACATAGTTGAATTTTTTATCTTGTTAAAATCTCTTCTCCCACAATATTATTTAAAGTTTCTTCTAATATATCAAAATCCACTTTTTCTTTTAATTTTTCTATAGCTTCATTTATTGCCGCTATATCACCATTATTAAACTTCTCTACAATATCTGGGTTTGAATCTAGGATTTTATTTGTTAACTTCCTTGCGAGCTCTTCTTTTTTTTCATTACTTAATTCAGTTTTATTTATCCTTGAAGAGTCCTCCTCTTGTTTTACATCCCCACTCTCATTTAACTCATTTAAATTCATAAGATATTCTGCTACTTAAAATATAAACAAAAATGTCTATATCAAGAAAATAACTGTTTCTCAGTTCCTTGCTTCATATACAACTTCACAGTCTTTAACCCCCGACTATTCATCGGTATTTAAGTAGCTTACCCCTTTCTCTAATTTATTATTCTTTTAGTTAAGTTTATAGCATAGAATCAAATTCTTCTTCCGTAAGAACTTTTACGCCTAAAGTAATAGCTTTATCTAGTTTAGACCCTGCTGCCTCTCCTGCTATAACATAATCTGTTTTTTTACTTACGCTTCCTGAAACTTTCGCTCCAAGACTTTCAAGTTTTTCTTTTATCTCTGTTCTTGAATAATTTTTAAGACTACCTGTTGCAACCACAGTTTTCCCTGTAAATATACCCTCTATAGTCTCAACTTCTTCAAAACTTGGTTTAACACCAACTTGTAATAGTTCATCTATTATAGATAGAATTCTTTCTTCCTTAAAGAATTCTATAACACACTGTGCTACTATATCTCCAACATCAGAAACTTCTACAAGCTCTTCAAACGTAGCTTCTTTTATGCTTTCAAGAGATTTAAATCGCTTAGCTATATCCTTAGCTGTTTTAACACCTACATTTGGAATACTAAGTGCATAAATAAATGCTGGTAATTCACATTCTTTACTTCTCTCTATTGCATCTAATAACTTTTGAGCTTTTTTAGCCCCAAATTTTTCTAAATCTAAAAGTTTTTCATATTCAAGATTATATAAATCTGAAATCGATCTAATATCTAATTTTTCAAATAACTGTTCTGCTGTTTTCTCTGAAAAGCTTTCTATATTCATAGCATTTCTTGATGAATAATGAACAATAGTTTTAACCATCTGAGATTTGCATCCTAGTGTATTATCACAGAATATATGAACTCCATCCCTGTGAAGTTTAGCCCCACATGATGGACAGTTTTCTGGTGCAAGTATTTCTACTGCATCTTCTAAACTAGCCTCAACAACTCCCATAATTTCTGGAATTACATCATTACTTCTTCTTACAAAAACCTGCGCACCAAGCATTACACCTTTTCTCTCTATATCATCTACATTATTAAGTGTTACTCTTTTTACAGTTACTCCCGCAAGTTCAACGGGCTCTATTAAAGCTATTGGTGTTACCCTTCCACTTTTACCTGTATTCCACTCAACTTCTAATAACTTTGATGTTGTTTCTTGAGCCTCAAATTTATATGCAATAGCCCATTTAGGTGCTTTTACTGTATATCCCATAAGCTCTCTAGTTCTTATATCATCAATTGCTAAAACAAGCCCATCAATATCATAATTTAATTTAAATCTAATATCTTCTATATATTTTATCTCGTTCTCTATATCACTAATAGTTGTACAACTTTTAATATAGTCATCCATAGGAAAACCTTTTAATTTTATAAACTCTAACATCTGCATATAAGTTTCAAATTGATTTCCATCTTTGTACCCTATATCATAAAAGAATGCTGAGAGTCCTTTTTTAGCTGTTTCTTTTACATTTAAATTTCTAAGTGCCCCAGCTGCACCATTTCGGAGATTTTTAAGCGGTGTTGCTGCATCTTTATTATATTTTTCAAATGCCTCTGTTGTCATGATAGCCTCACCATGTATTTCTAGAAAATCATTTGAATCAATTTTTAGTGGTAAAGCTTTAATTGTCTTAACCTGTGCGGTTACATCCTCACCAAATTCACCATTCCCTCTTGTTGCAGCTGTTACTAATACTCCCTCTTCATTATATGAAATATTAACTGTAAGCCCATCGAACTTTTTAGTCGCTATATATTTAAGGTCTGGTAATTTTTCTGTTGTAGTTTCATTATATTCACTAACAAATTTAATGTTCCTTTTATGCCAATCTTCAATTTCTTTTATAGTCTGCGCTTTCCCAAGACTCCATAATGGTGCTTTATGTTTATACTTTTTAAACTCTGATAAAACCACATCACCAATTCTTTGAGTAGGTGAATAATCTAACTTATAATCTAGTTCTTTCTCTAATGTTATAAGTTCATCATATTTTCCATCATATTCTTTATCACTAACAGAAGAATTCCCTAATGTATAATATTCATAAGCATATCTATTTAACTCTTCTACTAACATCTCTATTCTTTTAATCTTATCCATAAAAAGCTACTTACTCCTATCTCTAATTTTCATATTAAATATATTATACCTCTATGTTAATAATTAAAAAACACTATACAACATAATAAATTCTTACAATTCGTAAGTATACTGTTTTTTAATTAATATATTTGAATATAATCAAAAAAATAAGCCTCAAAAAATGAGGCTTATCTAGAAAAACTAAGCCAATTCTAAATGTGCAAAACTAAGCATTAAATGCTTAACACCTTGGCTATTAAATGCAATAGTAACTTTTATATCCCCATTAACATTTGCCGTAGTTATAACAGTTCCTATTCCAAATTTAGCATGCTTAACCTTTTGCCCTGCATTTGCAGTTCTTCTAGTTAACATGTTTGTTTCATTCTCATCACCACTTAAAATATCTGCAAGTTGTGTTTCTGCACTTGCCCTACTAAGTTTTGGTGAATATGAAAAACTATTTCTAAGTCCGTGGGGGTTATTTGAAACAACTTGTTGTCTTGCTGCTTTTGAATTACGAGTTACTGGCTTGATTGGTTCTTTCTTTATATATTCTTTAAGTTCCATAGGTATCTCTTTTATAAAATCTGATTGTGGATAAGCCTGTGTTTTACCAAAGACCATTCTACTCTCAGCTGATGTCATATAAAGTTTTTCCTCTGCTCTTGTTATACCAACATAGCAAAGTCTTCTAGCCTCTTCCATTTCAGCCTCATTCTCTAAAGCTCTCGCACTAGGGAATAAACCTGTTTCCATTCCAACCATAAATACTACTGGGAACTCAAGTCCTTTCGCACTATGAATCGTCATAAGAGTAACGTAGTTATTATCATCTTGAGTTTTATCTGCATCCTGTACAAGTGCAACTTTCTCTAGATAAGTACTTAAATTTCTTTCCTCTTCAGGCGTTGTTTTCTCAAAATCAACCGCATCTGAAACAAGTTCTTTTAAGTTTTCTATTCTACTCTCATCTTCTAGAAGTTTAGAAGCTTTTAATGCATCTATATAACCTGATTTTTCTAAAACATATTCTATTAGCTCTGATACAGATAAACTCTCTGCCATCACCTTAACATCTTCCATCATATCAGCAAATCTTATAATAGGATTTCTTCCTCTTGAAGTAAGCGCCTCTATTTTTTCTACATCTAATAAAGATGCATAAAAATCTAAATTATAGTCATTAGCATACGCATCTATTTTCTCTATAGTTGTATTACCAATACTTCTCTTTGGAACATTTATTATTCTTTTTAAAGAAATATCATCTTGCTCATTTATCACAACTTTTAAATATGAGAGAATATCCTTAATTTCTTTTCTATCATAGAACTTTAATCCACCAAATATTCTATAAGGTATACTATTTCTTCTAAGACTTTCCTCAAATGTACGTGACTGTGCATTTGTTCTGTAAAGTACAGCAAAGTTTTTATAGTCCCACTCAGGAACATCTTCTCTAAGTTTTGTAATTTCATTTGCAACAAATGAAGCTTCCATCTTATCTGAATAAGATCTCTCTACAGTTATCTTATGTCCAGCTTCCTTCTCAGTTCTAAGAACCTTGAACTTTCTTTCAGTATTATTTTTAATAACTCTATTTGCAGCCTCTAAAATATTTGCTTTTGATCTATAATTTTGCTCAAGTTTAACTGTCTTAGCATCTGGGTAATCTTTCTCAAAGTCTAATATATTTCTAATATCTGCACCTCTCCAAGCATAAATACATTGGTCATCATCTCCAACAACACAAAGATTTTTATACTTACCTGCAAGAAGTTTTGCAAACTCATATTGAGCTTTATTAGTATCTTGATACTCATCTATCATTATGTACTTAAATTTATTTTGGTAAAACTCTAAAACATCAGCATTTCCTCTAAATAATTCTACTGCCTTAACTATTAAATCATCAAAATCAAGAGCATTATTTCCCTTTAATTTCTTTTGATATAACTCATAAGCTTCAGCAATTTTTTCTTTTCTAAAATTACCCTCTATTGATCTTCTATAATCTGCTGGAGTTAAAAGTCCATCTTTTGCTTTACCTATTGAACCTAAAATTTCACTATCAGTAATATCCTTATCATTTATATTAAGTTCCTTCATTACATGCTTAACTAAAGTTTTCTGATCTGAAGAATCATAAATTGTAAAATCACTTTTATATCCAAGTTTATCTATCTCTCTTCTTAATATTTTCACACATGTTGAGTGGAATGTTGAAATCCACATTCTATCAGCAACGTCACCAATTAAAGATTTAACTCTTTCTCTCATCTCTGCTGCTGCTTTATTTGTAAATGTTATAGCTAATATATTATAAGCTTGTATGTCTAAATCACTTAGCATATATGCTATTCTGTGAGTTAAAACTCTTGTTTTCCCAGAACCAGCTCCTGCAAGTATTAGTACCTGACCATCTATTGTTGTAGCTGCTTCATATTGCTCTTTATTTAATAAGCTCTTTAAATCCACAAGATCAACTCCTTTTTTCTTCTTATCTTACCTTTATTATATCATATTAAATATACTATTTTTTTCTAATCTAAATAATCTTTGCTTATGCCTTAACAGCATTATTATTAATTATTGCCATCTTACTCAAATTTAATAATACTTTCCCCAATAAAAATTCTTTAAACATAAAAATCCCAACACGGCAAACTTATCAAAATTTGCTATATTGGGAATATATTTCTCCATAAAATAAAAAAACGCAACCCTTGGGGCCAGGTTGCGTCTTAGCAATAAGCAATAAATAAAAAGGGGGCTATTCTTCCTTTTATTTATCCTTGCATTAACATTATATTAAAAACAAATTCCTATTGCAAGTAAATTTATGAAATTTTTGTAATTTATTAAACGCTCTCATAAGCATTTTAGCTTATTTTTGAAATATTGTTAAAAATCCTTACACAATAAATTTAATTCATCTTGAGTAAGTTCTCTATATTCACCTTCCTCAAGTGACTCATCTATATCTATATTACCAAACTTCACTCTTCTAAGATATGTAACCTTCTTATCTCTAGCCTCAAACATTCTCTTAACCTGATGGAATTTTCCTTCTTGAATTGTTATGTGAACCTTTGCCATATCGCCACAATTCTCTACTATTTCAAGTTTACCTGGAAGACACTTATAACCATCACTCAAAGTAACACCTTTTTCAAAAGCTTTTATATCATCCTCTGTAACTTCTTCATTTATATGAGCAAAATATATTTTGTTAACGCCTGATTTTGGTGATATAAGTTTATGATTAAGTTCACCATCATTAGTTAAAAGTAAAAGCCCAACAGTATCCTTATCAAGTCTACCCACTGGGAATGGTTCAAATGTTTGATGCTCTGGGTGAAGTAAATCAACAACAGTTTCATCTCTATTATCAAAAGTAGCTGAAATAACTCCTGCTGGTTTGTTCATTATAAGATAAATAAATTCTCTGTAAAAGACTTCTTCATCACCTACAAATATTTTATCTTCCTCTGGATTTACCTTTGCATTTGCATCCTTAATTAAAACTCCATTAACAGATACTATCCCCTGCTTAATAACTTTCTTAATTTCTTTTCTAGTTCCATAACCTAAGTTTGAAAGTATCTTATCTAATCTTTCCAAATTAAAGTCCTCCTATATATAACATATTCTATATTTCACTTATAATATTAGTTAAAACAAATACTCTGCTAATATATAAGTCTCTGTTTATTTTTATATTATACCAAAAAGAGAGCAAATTCCAAAAATAATCTGAAATTTGCTCTCATATAACTAAACTAAACTAAACTAAACTAAACTAAACTAAACTTTATTATTATAAAATTTTAAAACCTTTGGAACATAATTTTGAGTTTCTTTTGGCATCTTATACAAATCTGCTGGTAACTTAACTCCTCTTCTTTGCATAGTCCCAGGACCTCCATTATAAGCCATAAGTGCTAACTCAATATTTCCACCCTTCATATCAAGATACTTCTTTAAAAGTTTAACACCGCCATTAATATTTTGCTCTATATTATGTCCATCTGTAATACCTAGCATTTTAAAATTAGCTGGCATTATCTGCATAACTCCCTGTGCCCCTGCATGTGAAATAACACCAGGATTAAAATTAGACTCTGCTTTTATAATAGCTCTAATTAACTGCTTATCAACACCATACTTTAAAGATGCTGCTTCAATAGCATTATTAATTCTTTGTGCATCACTACCACCCTGAGTATTCTCACTAACATTAATCTGTGGATTAACAGGCTTTATACTCTCTAAATCAACTTTATGCCCTACAGGAATCTTATTTGACTGCCCTGCCCCCGCAGAAGCTAAAACTGACTCCATCATAATCCCAAAAGCTGGTGATTGTTTATCATCACTACTTTTTTTAGCCTGTGCAATCATTGCTATAGCTGCAATTTGTTCTGATCCAAGTCCACTTACCTTCATAATTATCCCCCCCTCTAGTCATAACTTAACTGCTATTCTTCTACTTTAAACTCTAATACTCCATAGTCCTCATAAGCACATTTTCTATAATGACTCTTAGCAAGAACTAAAACCCTATAAACACCCTCTGTAAATGGTCTGAAAACATAATATTTTTTTCTTCCATATCTTTGAACTAAAGTCCAATTTTCATTTTTCATAATATAAAATTCATAACAAACACCTTTTCCACCACTACTTTTTGCTGTAAAATTAACTTCATCATTAATTTTATATAAAGTCTTTTCAGCTATAATAAGTGTATTAGTAACAGGTGGTGCCTCATTTACAAAAAATTTAATTTCTCTCTTATTGTCATATCCTATAATACACTTCTTATTTTTCACATAAATATCAACTGTATACTTTCCAGGACACTTAGGGAAAACTGTAAGCTTTTCAACTGAATCAAACTCTGTTTCTTCAACAGTCTGTCCATTTATTGTTGTAACATATCTCATAAGAGTTTCTCTTGTATTTTGAACAATAGCCTCTATATCTATACTATCACCAACTAAAAAATAATCTTTTGCCGGAACTAACACATGGTCAATTTTCGCCTTCTTATAAGACTTAACATCTATATGTATAAGATTATGATTATCAAAAGAACTCTCTGAATACTTATCCTTAACCTTAATATCTATATCATAAAGACCTGAATCTACCGGTATAAATTCTATATAATTTTTATCACTATATGAATATGCCTTTATAATCTCACCTTTTTTCATTACATCAAATGCATACTTTACACTACTTCCACCATCAGTTTCAACACTAATCTTTATAGCTTTGTCCACAATGTGCAAATCATCATTATCAGCATTTATCTTAGTGATTCTAACAGGTCTATATAAATCTTCCTCTACAGCAAAATTTATACTTGCACATATCTCATAATTCTTATCACCACTTTGAACAAAACTTTCATCTTTTACAAATAACTTAATTACATAATTTCCTGGTTCTTTTGCATTCCACATAAAACTATTACTCTTTGTAAAACCTGAATTTTCTGTATAAGGTCCAATAATCTCATATTTATATCTCAAATCTTTACCACCCGTTACAATAGATCTAACATTTATATTAGATCCAATAACTTCTGGTGAATTCAAATCCGTTGCAAGACTTTTAATCTTAATCTCTTTATAAGGCTTTATTCTATAATTCATAAGTGCCCTATCATCATAATCCTTTGCAGAATACATATCCCTTATGTAACACATAAGTTTATAAACTCCACTTTTGTCCTCTGTAAAAGCAACCATATTTCTTGAAGAATACTCCTGAACACAACAAGTTGTTCCATCTGGTCTTACCTTAACAAACTTATAAAGCCCTGTTCTATCATCTTCAAAATTAGCATCAACCTTAAAAATTAATTCCTCACCAATTAAAAGTTCACTTGCTAAACACTTAAAATCAGCTATCTCTACATTTTCTATATTATTAACTACAAAACTTATAGTATTATAATCATCAAAATTATTCTCTGAATCTGGAATCTTGCACTCAACTAGAATATCAAAACTCCCTGCTTCATTCGCAGTAAAATTAAGAGTATTATCAGGTGTATAATCTCTCATAAGTCTCCAACCTTCCTTAGAACTTATAAAATATCTATACATCACTGGTTTTCTACTACTCTCAACCATAATCTCTACTTTATTTCCAATATCATAAACTTCCTTGTTAACATAAATGTCTTGTATTAAACTTTCTTCACTAACTCCCACAGCCATACTTCTGGTAACTTTATAATCAAATGACTTCCCTGAACCAACAATCTTTGCCTGAGCTAAAATATGATAATTCCCACTCACCTTTGGAGCCCATTGAAACTTATCTCTAGTGCTAAATTCATCGTCTAAAGCTTCCCATACTCCCTCTCTTCCTATAAGTATTTTATATAATAAATCATCGTCCGTATTACTCTCTACCTTTATCTCATAAATCTCTTTATTCTTAATATTTTTAGTGCAAATATCAATATTTAACTCGTCCATATATACACCCCTGACCCAAAATCTCAACTTTCTCTACTTAAAATTATACATGCTTTACCATATTATGTAAACCAATTACTGGATATCAAAAGATTATTTTAATATCTAAATATTTTGAATAATAAAATAAACATTGCACATACTAGTATTAGTGTTTAAACACACTATAAATCTCCTAATTTTATTATATCCATATAATCAAACCATTAAATTAAAAGTCTCAGGTCCAACCTGAGACTTTTTTACTTATTCATTAGATTTTGCTTCTCTAACAACCCGTTTAATTGTCTCATAAAATTTTATATCATCCTCTTTAGTTCTTTTACTTGTGTTCTTTCCTCTAAGTCCAGATTTTCTAGCCTTTTGACATAAATGTCTTTCAAATAAAAGTCTTTCAATATTATCATTTGTATAAACCATACCCTTTGGAGAAATTGCAAATGCCTTTTTACCAAGCACCATAGCTGCAACCCCAAAATCTTGTGATATAATAACATCATTTTTCTTTGACTCATTCATAACATACATATCAACAGACTGAAAACCTGCATCAACCCTTTTCACAGTTCCATAAGTTAAATTTATATTATGGTCCACAGTTGAATAAACTATAAGCTCAACGCCCTCTTCCTTTGCAACCTTTTCTATGTAAGACATCCCAGGACATCCATCACCATCAACTATTATTTTCATTATACTCTCCTTTCCCATAATAAATTAACTATCCTAAAATAGTTTTCCATAGATAACACAAAGAATTCATACTCTTAATCAAATTCCAAAGTTATCCACAGAATTACTTGGAAAAGTTATCCACATTTCTTTTTTTAATATTTACATATAAAAAGAAGAAACTCCACATTGAAGTTTCTTCACTAATTTTAATCTTTTAAATTCAATTTATCAATCAAATTTTAAAGTCTTTTTTCAAGCTCTTCTTTTAAATCTTCAAAACCAGACTTACCAAGTAAAGCAAACATATTTTTCTTATAAGCTTCAACTCCTGGTTGGTCAAATGGATTAACACCTAAAACATATCCACTAACTCCACAAGCCTTCTCAAAGAAGTATACAAGCTTACCAACATAGTAAGGTGTAAGCTTTGGAACATTAACTATAAGATTTGGAACTCCCCCATCATTATGAGCTAAAAGTGTTCCCTCAAAAGCCTTATTATTAACAAAATCCATAGTCTTTCCTGCAAGGAAATTAAGACCATCAGCATTATCAGCATTAGCCTCTATTGTTATCTCATGCTTAGCTGTTCCAACATTAATAACTGTCTCAAATAAGTTTCTTCTACCCTCTTGAATATATTGACCCATAGAGTGAAGGTCTGTTGAGAAGTTAACTGATGATGGGAATATTCCTTTTCCATCTTTACCTTCTGACTCACCAAATAATTGTTTCCACCACTCACCAAAGTATTGAATATTTGGCTCATAGTTTACAAGTATCTCAGTTGTCTTACCTTTATTATATAAAGCATTTCTAGCTGCAACATACTTATAACATTCATTCTCTAAAACATTAGGGTTTGAATATTCAACTCTAGCATCATTTGCACCCTTCATCATTTCATCTATATCAATACCTGAAGCTGCTATAGGTAATAAACCTACTGCTGTTAAAACTGAGAATCTTCCACCAACATTATCAGGAACTACAAATTGCTCATATCCTTCTTGATCTGCAAGCCCTTTTAAAGCACCTTTTTTAGCATCTGTTGTCGCATATATTCTAGCTTTTGCTTCTTCTTTTCCATATTTCTTTTCCATATAATCTTTTAATATTCTAAAAGCAATAGCAGGTTCTGTTGTAGTACCTGACTTAGAAATAACATTTAAACTTATCTCCTTGCCCTCAATTGCTTGTAATAAATCATGCATATAAGTAGAACTAATATTATTTCCTACATATAAAACCTTCGGTGTTTTTCTAACTTCATTATCTAAAATGTTATAAAAATTACTATTTAACATCTCGATTGCAGCTCTAGCTCCAAGATATGAACCACCAATTCCAATTACTAATAAAATCTCTGAATCAGATTTAATTTTATCTGCTGCCTTCTTTATTCTAGCAAACTCATCTTTATCATAATTCTCAGGTAGTTCAACCCATCCTAAGAAGTCACTTCCTGCGCCTGTTCCCTCATGTACCTTTGTGTGTGCACTTTTAATTGCCTCACCTAAATAACTAATTTCCTGCTCTGATAAAAAGCTTTCTGCTTTTGTTATATCAAATGTAATATTTCCCATACTTTTTTCCCTCCTGTAATATCTAAATGAAAATATATAATATAAAACCAAATATAACTAACCTCTAATAGATTAGATATTAGGCAAACTTTATTACAACTAGACTTTAAACTTTCATTCTCCTTTCTAGCTTTTAATATTCTTCTCTATTATTTCTATTTACTCATTTTTAATACAAGTAACAAAACATATATCGTATTTAATATTATCATAACAAAGAATATGTTTACAACAATCTGACCTTTATATTTTACAATTCATACAATTAACTTCATATATAGATTATTAAATTTCTAAAATAAATATAACTAAAATTTATATATGTAAACATTATCTATTAAAAAAAATTTAATCATTAAGTTTTCTCCTCTCTTTTCTACAATACTATAAAAACTTTTAGATTTCTAAATACTAAAAGAAAAAGCACACTCATCAGGGAATAAGTGTACCTTAATATCTTATTTTATTATAGATTTATTATATTTATAAAATTTATGCTTTTACTTTTTTAAGTTCTGCTTTAATAGCATCTGATACAAACTGAACATTAGTACCAACAATTACTTGGATTGTACTATCACTAAGTCTTACAACACCTTTAGCACCAAGTGCTTTAAGATTTTTATCTTCTATAATCTTAGCAGTACCAACCTCAAGTCTTAATCTTGTAACACAGTTATCAACAACTCTAAGGTTATCTGCACCACCAAGGGCTATTATATAAGAAGCTGCAAGTTCTTTCATATCAGTATTTTTTGATATCTTTATATTCTCACCAAGTTCATCATCATCTTCTCTACCAGGAGTCGGAACATTAAATTTCTTAATTAAGAATAAGAATACAAAGAAGTAAGCTGCTCCCACACCAAGACCTATAGGAATTATTAAGAATCCATTAGTTGAAAGATTAAAATTAAGTACATAATCAATAAATCCTGCCGAGAATCCAAATCCATGAAGAACTCCAAATGCGGCTGTTACTCCCATAGAAAGACCTGTTAAAATAGCATGTGCTACAAGTAATACAGGTGATAAGAATATAAACATAAATTCTATTGGCTCTGTTATACCTGTTAAGAAACTTGTAAATGCTAAACTTGCAAGCATACCTGCAACTGCTTTTCTTTGCTCTTTCTTAGCTGCAAAGTATATAGCAAGTGCAATAGCTGGAAGTCCAAACATCATAACTGGGAAGAATCCTGCCATATAAGTTCCCGCTGTTGGATCCCCTGCAAAGAATCTATGCAAGTCTCCAGCCTTACCATCAAACTCCCCAAGAGTAAACCAGAAATATGAGTTAAGAACATGGTGAAGTCCCATTGGTACTATAAGTCTATTAAGGAG
Source organism: uncultured Clostridium sp. (assembly GCF_947039605.1). GTDB lineage: Bacteria > Bacillota > Clostridia > Clostridiales > Clostridiaceae > Sarcina. The sequence continues at coordinate 4,158 of NZ_CAMQZG010000047.1, read as the reverse complement.
TCCAAAGATACCTGCTCCCACAGCTCCCATACTAACAACACTAGCTCCAAGAGTATTAATTCCATCTTGAATAGTCTCCCATATAAATCCAAATGCAATTGATAATAATATTAAAACTAAAGTAGTAGCTATTGGTGCAAATAAACCTTTTACCTCTGCAAGGAAGCCTGAAAGTTTAATTTTTTTACACTTATTATAGCAATATCCAGCAACAATACCTGCAATAATACCACCAAAGCTATCAAATTTAAGAGTAGCTGCAATATCCTCACCATAATTAGTTATCCATACAAATCTACTAGCCTTCTCTAAAACAAGGTACCCAACAGCACCAGAAAGTCCTGCTGCCCCATCTCCATCATCTGAAAGACCAATAGCAACACCTATCGCAAATATAAGCGGAAGATTATCAAATAAAGCTCCACCAGCTGCACTTAAAAATCCTACATACTCTGGTAACCCAAAGAAATCAATAATATCTTGTTGTCCAAATCTTAATAATAAAGCCGCAACAGGCAATGTTGCGATAGGAAGCATTAATGACTTACCTATTTTTTGTAAAAATCCTAAAATTGTTTTACCCATATCTCTTCCCCTCCTATACTAGGCTTGGGATTAATATAGCTAATCCTGTACCAAAATCAATTAAACCAATTTGAACTGATTTCCATCCAAATCCAAAACCTAAAGCAACAAAAACTAATACTAAACTTGTCATTATAGGTACAAGTCTTCTTCCTGCAAAGAATCCTAAGAATTCTGGAAGTTTAACACTTTTAAATTTATTGTAGCAAAATCCTGCTATTGCACCTGCAATAATTCCACCAACAATACCAACATTAAGCTGTGCTGCAATTTCTTCAGTATAATTAATACTCCATATAAACTTACTTCCATTAGATAGAACTAAATATCCTATAGCACCTGAAAGTCCTGCTGCACCATTTCCATCATCTGAAATTCCTATAGCAAGTGTCATAGCAATAATTAGCGGTATACTATCAATAATAACTTGCCCACCTGCACCAATAAGTCCAAGCTGTTCTGGCAATCCTAAAGATGTAATAAAATCAACATTTCCGATAAATGATAGTAAAATAGCGATTGGTAGTAAAGCGATTGGTAATATAAATGCTTTACCTAATCTTTTCATGAGTGTGTTTTCTTGTTTTTCCATGAATAAGTCCTCCTTAAATTTAAATATTTCACGTTAAATAGGAACAAAAAAAGCCGATAATCATATACAAGTAAAACTTGTATAAATTATCAGCTAATGCCCAAAAAAATATTGATGGTAACACGCTTAAAGAACTTTATTTATTTCTTTTAACTATCTTATATCCCCATGTTAACATTTTCATTTGCCTTTTTCAACCATTTATGGTATGATTTAACAATTAGTTAACAATTGTAATATACTGTTAAAAATACTAGCAATATTATGTTTTCTAATCACATTATTAATCTCTAATATAAAGATACAGCTATAAATGCAACTCCCATTAGAAGAAATATTAAATAAAGAAAAATAATTACTTCTAAAAACCCTTCTCTACTATTGATATTATCTAATTTATTCTCGAAAGCTTTTCTCATAAATATAAAAGCAAAAGCTCCCTATTTCTAGGAAACTCTTGTACTCTTTTCTTTATCAATTATTACAGTTTTTATTTCTTTAGGAAATATTAATCCATATTTTTCATAAATTTCTTCAACATGGCTATATGTCTTCGCATTTTTCACTTTTACTTCCTTTTCAAATTGCTCAGTCTTAATAACTTTAAAGAAAGATCTAATTATTCCTAAAATCACCAAACTAAATGGAAGTGCCATCACCACAGTTGCAGTCTGTACCATATATATTCCACCTGCAGCCAAAAATGCTATTGTTAAAAGCGCTTGTAAGACACCAATTACTATTTTCCTTGAATTTTTAGCATCTAAATCTCCATCACTAGCTATAACAGCAAGTACATAAGTAGCTGAATCTGCACTTGTTATAAAGAAAGTAAACAATAAACATAAAGCTACTATACTTAAAATAAAACCTATAGTTCCATACTCTGATAAAACTACAAATAATGAAGTTTCAATAGCCGCCCCTGCTACTACTTGAATCTCTGGTGATGCTGAAATAGCAAGTGTTCCAAATACTAAAAACCAAAGTATACAAGCTGTTGCTGGTACTAAAACAACACCAGTTATAAACTCTTTAATAGTTCTTCCTTTTGAAACTCTAGCTATAAATATAGCTACAAAAGGTGCCCAAGCAATCCACCAAGCCCAAAAGAAAATAGTCCAATTAGAATACCACTCTCCATTAGCAAAAATATTTAAGTTATCTACTATCATGGCTTTTCCATAGCCCATAAATCCAAGCATAGCATTTTGTATAAGATCACTTTTCGAAACAATCGCAAGTACTCCAATAAAAAGTGCTACCGCAAGTCCTAAATTTAAATTTGATAATATTTTAATTCCCTTCTTAACACCTGTTGTTGCAGATATAAGAAATAAAACTGTAACTATCGATATAATAATAATTCTTACTATTCCATTCTCAGGAACTCCAAATAAATAATTAAGACCACTATTAATTTGAAGTGTTCCCATTCCAAGAGATGTAACTATCCCTACAATAGTAACAAATATAGTTAAAATATCAATAACCTTTCCAACTAAACCTTTAGAATGTTTCTCACCTATAACTGGTTCTAACATTGCACTTAATAAAATTTTTTTACCTTTTCTAAAGTGAAAATATCCTACTATAAGAGCAAGTGATGCATAAACAGTCCATGCAGTTATCCCATTGTGAAGAAAACTTTTACTAAAAGCAAACTTTATTGCATCTGTAGTTTGTGCCTCTACCCCAACTGGATTTAAATAATGCGCAAGTGGCTCCGATACTCCATAAAATACAAGTCCAATTCCAAGACCTGCACCAAAAAGCATAGCAAACCAAGTTAGCTTTGAGAACTCCGGCTTTGAATCATCAGCCCCAAGTTTTATATTTTTATATTTACTAAAGTATAAATATCCACATACACCAGTAAATACTAACATTAGAATCATAAAATATGGTGATAACTCTTCTGTTATAAGTGTAAATCCAGCATCAAAAAAACTTTTGAAACTTTCAGTGAAAAACACCCCCCATATTAATATTAATATTGATATAGCTATCGTCAGATAGTATGTTGAACTTTTTTTGTATTTTTCTTTTAAATTCATATTATAAATTTCCCCTTTCATTTTAACAACTTTATTCTTCTTTAAAGTTGTCAGTTTTACTAAAAGCTTTGTCTTTACTCTATTCTATGTAATAATCCCTAAAGTAATGACAACTTTTATAAAATTTAGTAAAATATTACCGATAGGGGTGATTAATATGTCAAAAAAAACTTCTACTCCGGCATATCTTAAAATTGCAATGGATATAGCATCAAGAATTGTTAATGGTGGTTTTTATGAGGGCGAAAAATTATCAGGAAGGTCAACACTTGTAAGTATATACAATGTGTCACCTGAAACTATAAGACGTTCTATTGCACTACTTAAAGATATGGGAGTTGTTGAAGTATTAGAGAAAAGTGGAATTATAATCCGTAGTAAAGAAAAGGCTTCTACATTCTTAACTAAAAATAAAGCTAAAAATGAATTTACAAGTCTTCAAGAAGAAATATATAAATTATCTCACGAAAAAAGAGAAATTCAAAAATCTCTTGATTCAAAAATAGAGGGTCTAATAGAATTTGCAACTCAACTTAGAAATGTAGGTATAATTACCCCTTATGAGAGCATGGTCCAACCTAATAGCCTTATGATAGGTAAAAACCTAGGTGAACTTAACTTTTGGCATAGTACAGGTGCTACTATTATAGGTATAAAAAGAAATGATGATATATTTATCTCTCCAGGTCCTTACTTTAATATAGAAGAAGAAGATATCATTATATATGTAGGTAATGAATCAGTTGTAGATAATGTAAAAAATTATATAATTACAAAACAAGAAAAAGCAGATTCAATATAATTGAATCTGCTTTTCTTATTTATTATTCTTGTACATTAATAACTGTTGCCTTAGGTCTAGACATTGATTCTATTGAATATCTAATTCCTTGAGTTCCCATACCTGATGACTTAACTCCAAGG
>NZ_CAMQZG010000046.1 GCF_947039605.1 uncultured Clostridium sp. | reverse complement strand
CACTATCTGAGGAACATAAGACCAAAGACTTCTATATGTATTATTGCCAGTTTATCTAGTTTTATACATAAAAAGTACAAAGGTTTTATAATGTTATATTTGATTTTAGTTTTGAGTTAATTTATTTTAGTATTATTTATTAGAATACTTGGTAGTTTAATTTAATTGTTTAGATTTATATAGCTCCTTAGATTTTTAATCTAGGGAGTTTTTGTTTTTCAAATTTAAATATAAACTTAAATATAAATAATTTTAAGTTTACATAATGTTAATAATAAAATTTTGAAAAACATCCCTTTGGTGCATATATAGTTTGTGAAAAGAAATTTTCAAAATTATAAATATTTTTAGAGGTTATAGCAAAGGGGAGTTTGATATGAATTATAAAGCAGAGTTTTCACAGAATGAAAAGAATATATTTAATACAGTAGAAAGAGATAATATGAGGTTATCAGCTATGTCTGTTTATGGAGTTATGATTAATAGTTTTGATTGTGGTGATGTTTGTACTTTATCTTATAAGCAAATTATTTTTAGGACTAAAAGAAAGTATAAGATGGTTTTATCAATGCTTAAAAGAAGAATTGAGTTACTTGAGAAGCTTGGTCTTATAAAAATTATAAGGAATCAATTATCTGTAAGTAAGCAAAAGTATTCTTATAAAGTTATAAGAAAGTCAGATAGTTTTGAACCGGTAGAGAATGGAAAAGAGAACCATAATGAGAATGAAAAGAAGAACGGAGCTGATAGACTTGAAAGTGTTGAAGACATTAGCTTTATAGACTATGAGAGTATACAGAAACCTAAACAAAAAGAGATTTTATATAATACTTATATAAAGGATTTAAGCATTGCAAAAGAAATTACAGTAAAATTATTTAAAGAACTTAAAATCAAAAAGGATATTATAAAAAATAGTGTTTTAAAAAGAGTAAGTGAGATTTATAAAACTATAAATGAAAAAGGTGCAGAAAAGTATATTAGTACAATTATTTTAAATACAGTAATGTACTTTGAAGTTTTATCAAGAAAATATAATGCAAAGCTTGTTATAAATAAAAGAGTGGGTAAAAGAAAATTTTCAAGCTTTGAGGGAAGAACAAGAACTAAGGAAGAGTATGAGGAGTTATATGATGATCCAGCTTTAGGATTTTGTTAAAAGTTAAATATTTACTTAGGGAGCAAAAGTATTTATAATTTATTTGATAATTATAGGTGATGATTTTGATAATATATAAATATGATATAATAAATAGTATAAAAATAGATAATAAAAGTTAAATTTAAGAAAGAAAAATTTAGGATTTAGTTAAACTAAAATAAGAAAAAATAGATTGGAGGATTTATTATGAGTGGAATATTAGATAAGTATGATGAATCAATTAACTTGACATATAATTATACATATAAAATCCTTATTCATTTAAAGAATATACAGGAAAATTATGAAAAATTAGAAGAGGCGGATGAAATCACATTAGAAGTTTATAGAGATTCTATTATAAAAAAATATGAAACTTTAGAAGACTTAACATGGAAACTTTTATCTAAAATTTTTAAAGCAGATGGACTTGAAATAAATAGTCCTAGAGGATGTTATAAACATGCATTTAAAGAGGGATTAATAGATGATATGATTATTTGGAATGATATTTTACTTGCAAGGAATTCAACTGCTCATATATATGATGAAGATGATTATGAAGAGATAAAAAATGCAATATTAGATAGATATGTAAAAGCAATAGAAAATCTTTTGAATAAAATTTCTATGGAGAAATTATAATATGTATGGAATAGAAAAAAAGTATATAAAAGCTTAATTTCATATTTTGAAAATAATGATTATATTGAAAAGGTTATTTTATTTGGTTCAAGAGCTAAAGGGAATTATAATTATAACTCTGATATAGATATTGCAATTTTATGTGATAAAGAATATAAAGGTTTAATAGCTAATGATTTAGATGAGGTTGTTGGAATTTATTCCTTAGACATTGTTTTTTTAGCAAGTATAAAGAATGATATAAAATTACAAGTTGATAAGTATGGAATAGAAATTTATAGACGTTTAGAAAAGTAATTGGGCAATAGTAACTATTATGTAGTGAATTTTTAATTATTTTTAAAGTCCATGTAATTAATTCAAATAGAAAGAAGTTATAGAAATACTGTAAAGTTAAACTAACGAGAAGATTTATAGTAAGGAGAATTTACATGGCAAAGGATAAAGTAGTAGGAATAATAGTTGCATTAGCAATTGCAGGAGGTCTTGCAGCAGGAGGGTATTATTATAATGATCATATAATAATAGCAAAAATTCAGCAAGATCAAGTTATACAAAGTAATACATTAGAAACAAGCCCAGCAAGCACTAAGAGTACAAAAACAGAGGTATCAACAGATAAAACAGAAACAGTATCACAACAAGATGTGATAAAAGAAGATGCAGCTAAAAAAGCAGAGGCGATTGAAGTTGCTAAAGAAAAAGCAGATGCAGCACAGGAAAAAGCAGATAAAGAAAAATTAGCACAGGTACAGAAACAAAAAGAAGAGGCTTTAGCAAAAGTTAAGGCAGATAAGGAAAAGGTAGCACAAGAAGCAGCGGCAGCAGTTAAAGCTAAAGAAGCTCAGGTGACAGCAAGTAAGGCAAAAGAAGAAGCTAAAACAGATATTAAACCTACTCCTAAGCCAGCAAAACCAGTGGTTGGACCTACTAATAATGAAATAGTTCCAAATGGAAATATTATTTATTCAGCAAAAAGCTATGCAGTTCCAGCAAATGAAGTAAATGAAATGGTAAATGGAAAATATCCAGGGAATGAAAAAGAAATATTCTTAACATTTGATGATGGCCCAAGTATCACAAATACACCTAAAGTTTTAAAGGTACTTAAAGAATATGGAGTTCATGCTACATTCTTTGTACTTGGTTCAGAACTTAAAACAAATGCAGATAAGAATATTATTAAAGATGAAATAATACAAGGTAATGCAGTAGCAGACCATTCATATAGTCATAGTTATAAAATACTATATCCTCATAATAGTGTTGATGTTTCAACATTTATGAAAGAGTTTAATGAAACAAATGATATTATGAGAAGTGTACTTGGTAAAAACTTTAATGCAAGAATAGTTAGAATGCCAGGTGGATATATGTCAAGAGTTTACTACCATGATAAACATCTTCCAGCACTAAATGCAGCTTTTAAAAAAGCTGGTATTACATCAGTAGATTGGAATGCAGAAACAGGAGATGCAACAGGCAAGTATTATACATCAAACCAGCTTGTGCAAAATGCAGGAAAAGAAACTAAGGGATATCACCATATTGTTCTTTTAATGCATGATATAAAGTCAAATACAGCAGCAGCACTTCCACAGCTTATACAATATTATAAGTCACGTGGTTATGAGTTCAAAGTTATATCAAATACAGGTATTAATTAATATAGGAAACCATAGAAATTTTATTAATTTCTATGGTTTTTTCTATTTTTATAGGATTTTCATACTAATATATAGGGATAAATACTCTATATATTAAAATTACAGATAAAATTCACCTTAATTTCAAATGAAGTCAATTGATAAATAATATTCTTGGTGTGATAATTAGTATGCTAGAGGATTATGTGGCAAAGTATAGGGGGAAGAACTATGAGGGATATAAGAAAAAATAAAATATATGGACAAGAGTTTGTAAAGATAAATGGAATTTTACAGTTTTTATATCACTCTGGGACAAATAATGATAACCCTGTGATGTTATTTATACATGGAGGCCCTGGTGTAAGTGAGTCGAGTTATGCATATTTGATGCAGGAGGAATGGGAGAAGGATTATACTGTTGTTCACTTTGATCAAAGAGGAACTGGTAAAACTCTTGTTGAAAATCCAAATAAGTATCCAAGCATGGATGATATTTTAGATGATACAAAGGAAATTGTAGAGTACATAAAAAGAAAATATAAAAAAGAGAAAGTTGTGATAGCAGGATATTCATGGGGGAGTGTTGTGGGAACTTTATTCACACAAAAATATCCAGATGATATTTTAGCATACATAGGGATTGGGCAAGTTATTGATATGATGGAGAATGAAAGGCTTTTATATAAAAAGCTTAAATATGATTTTGAGAAACTTGGAAAAAAAAGATATCTTAGAGCACTTAAAAAAATAGGTGAATATCCAGAAAAGTTATATTCAAAAACAATGAGAAGTAAGTATGATAAGGTTGAAAGGCTTCAAAGGAAATCTGCAATAGCAGATGGTAAGTCTTTATTTATGATAATTAGTTTTTTTAGAAGTCCATTGTTTAGATTAAAAGATTTAAAAAGCTTTATATTAAGTAGAAAGTCAAATGAGAAACTTATAGAGTTTCTCATGAAGTTTAATTTATACGATTATTCATTTGAATATAAAGTGCCAATATTTTATATTTTAGGAGAAAAAGATTGGCAGGTACCGAGTATGATAGCAAAAAAATATTTTAAGGAAATTAAAGCACCTCAAAAGGCGATTTATATAATAGAAAATGCAAAGCATAGACCAATGTTTGAGAATAAAGCTGCATTTGATAATGCACTAAAAGATATTAGTAGTGAGATAAAAGGTTTAAATTGAGAGATTTAGTTAGTTATATTTGGAAGAAAGTTTTTATTTAACAAGAGTTCAAAAAAAGTTCATTAACCATAAAGGCACTTTAATGCTTATACTGTGAGTAGGATGTATTTAATATTATAGAGAATACCTATAATATTAATGAGAGCACAGGGGGGATAAAGGTGAAAAGTAATTTAGAAACGAATGAGGTTTTAGTGAATGAAGAGGAGAATATTCTTGGGTCACAGAAGATATCAAAGCTTTTTATAAAATTTGTAGTACCATCAGTGATAGCAATGGTTATAACAGGGATGCAAACAGTGGTTGATGGTATATTTGTTGGGAATTTTGTAGGCTCAACTGCTATGGCAAGTATAAGTGTTGCAGGACCATTTTTACAGATGATATTTGGAGTTTCTATGCTTATGAGTATAGGAGGCCTTAGTTACATGGGAAGAAGTCTTGGTGAGGGTAAGATTAAACTTGCACAAGATATTTTTAAAACAACTACAATTGTATTAGGAATAATAGCATTTGTATTAGGTTTTATAGGATTCTTTTTCTCTAATCAAATAGGGAGATTTCTTGGGGCAAATGATGCACTAATAGGTGGAGTAGCTATGTATATAAAAGTTATATCTATATTTGCAATGCCAATGGGAATTGCATTTTTATTTGGATTTTCAGGTAGACTTATTGAGAAGCCAAATTTATATTTTATTGGGACAATTGCAAGTCTTGCAACTAATATAGTTTTAAACTATGTTCTTATAGCAAAACTTGGTTTTGGGATAGCAGGGGCAGCAGTTGCAACAGGGCTTTCTTATTCAGTAATTTTATTTGTAGTTATAGGGCCAATACTAAAAAAAGAAACTGTTTTAAATATATTCAGTGGTAAATTCAACAAAAAAACTATTTGGCCGGTTATGTATAATGGTTCATCAGAGGCCGTTGCATCAGTAGCTGCTGCTACATCAGCATTTTTATTTAATATGGCATTCATAAGAATTATAGGAGAGTCAGGAGTTGCAGCTTTTACAAGCATAAATTATGTTGCACAGTTTGGAAGTTTTATAGTTTTTGGAATAGCTGATGGAATAGCATCAATAGTAAGCTATAACTATGGAGCAAAAAAACTTGATAGGGTCAAAAAGATAATAATTTTTTCAGCTAAGATAGTTATTGGAATTGGAGTTATGACATTTGGAACATTATTTTTCTTTGGTGAAAATTTAGTTTCAATATTTGTAGCATCAGAAAAAGAAGTATTAGAAATAGCAGTTGCAGGGTCTAAAATATATGCATTTGCATTTTTACTAAATGGACTTAATATATTATGTTCTTCATATTTTACTTCTATAGGATATGCAAAAGAATCAATAATAATTGCAGGTTTAAGAGGACTTGTATTTATTACACTTGGTATAAGCATACTTCCAAGAATACTTGGTATAAATGGAGTATGGCTAACTATCCCACTTGCAGAAGTTATGACTGTGATAGTATGTATAATTCTTATTAAAAGATATTTAAAAAAATCAGGTGACTTTGCTAAAAGTTAAAAAGAAATAATATAGAAAATTAAATTATAAAACTGCTACAAGTAAATAAATTCTTGTAGCAGTTTTTTTATTATCAAAATTGAATTTACAAAATATTTATTGTGATTATTATAATAAATAAGTAACTGTATTTTCTCTTCTTTCCATAATTTTAGTAGTTTCATTTGCTTTATGACCTATAACAATTGCATAAGCAGGAGTAAAGTTTTCTGGAATATCAAACATCTTATAATACTGTGAACCTTTAACTTTATCTAGATTGAATAAATGTTTCATAAAGCTCATCCAACAAGAACCAAGTCCAAAAGATTCTGCTGCAAGCATTAAGTTTTCAGAGGCAACAGCACAATCTTTAATACTTGATTTATTTGATTTATCTGTTGATATAATAATAGCAACAGGTGCTTTATAGAAAGTATCATAATTATCATTGTTTGCTCTAGAAGTTAATTTTTTTAATTTAGCTTCATCAGTAACTTTTTCAGATGCATATTTTTTTATAGCATCCTTAGTATCTTTATTGAAAGTTTCTAATATTTCTTGATTTTGAATAACCGTAAAGTGCCATGATTGTTTATTTTTGCTACTAGGTGCATATAATCCAGCCTTAACTATTTCTTTTAGTATATTCTCATCAACTTTTTCAGATGTAAAGTTTCTTATACTACGTCTATTTATCATATTTTCTATTATCTTATTCATCTTTAATACTCCTTATCTTTTGTGAATTTTAGTGTATTTATATAGATATATTTTTAAAAAATTAAGTTAAAATTTAACTTAACAGATTAATCAAATTGTAGCAATATTGAATACTTTGGTCAATAGTTAAGCTTAAAGAAGCAAATATACAATTATATATAGAAAATATCACAAAATGGATATAAAAGGCTTTGTGAAAGTATGAATAAGGTGTAAACTAGAAACTATACAAATTTACTTTTAGATTAAAAGTAGAGAGGAGAAATACAAATGAAAAAGACACTATCGGCTATTCAATGGATGGCTTTTATAATACTTGGAAACGTTGTATATGCATTAGCTGTTGGACCTATGTTCCATATGACAGAGCCGCAAATTATGATGTTTCTTCAAAGAAGTATATTTATTCTTGGAGTAGGTGCAATTATTCAATTGTTTTTTGGACATAAACTTTATATAAGTGAGGTACCTTCAGGTCTGTGGTTTGGGGTATTTATAATTTATGCAGGGATTGGACAATCACTTTTTGGAAGTGATATTAATGCAATACGAGTTCTAACATTTTCAATGATAGCAACAGGAGTTGTTATTGCAGGTCTTAGTATTTGTGGGCTACTTGATAAAATGATGTTTCTTTTTAGTCCAAGAGTACTTGCAACATTTATGATACTGCTAGTTGCAGAGTTATCTAAAGATTTTATTGGAGGAATGATGGGGCTTGGATATTTAGGTCGTACTAAAATATCAATACCTATTTTAATTGTGAGTGTATTACTAGTTTTACTTGCATTATTCATTAGAAGATTTAAATCAATTTCAGCTGTATCATTTATAATTATTATAGTAGTAGGCTGGGGAGCGTATTATCTGCTTGGACTTACAACAACTATGCCAAAATTCCATGGATTTGTAAATCTGCCAAAACCATTTCCATTTGGATTACCAATGGTTAGTTGGTCAATGATTCCAACTATTATAATAGCTATGTTTATTTTACTAAGCACAATGCTTGCCTCAATGAATGTTATTAAAGAAGTTTTAGAGAGAGCAAATGAGAGAAAGTTTGAAACATCAGTAAAAAATGCAGGTGTAATGCTAGGGCTTGCTCAAGTTCTTGCAGGTGTGTTCTTTTCAATAGGAGCAGTTCCAGCAATATCAATAGTAGGATTTATAGAACAAACTAATTCAACTAAGAAAATACCATTCTTAATAGGTAATATTTTAGTTATAATAGTAAGTCTTATAACACCTATTATGGCTTTCTTTACAACACTTCCAACACCGGTTGCATATGCAGCTATATTTACTATATTTGCGAATATGTTTGGAGTTGCAGTAAAAGAACTTGATAAAATCAAAGACAAATCTAAAATTTACTTTAGTCTTGGAATTCCAATCTTTACAGGGATAGGAATTATGTTTATTCCAGGAGCAGCATTTTCAAATATGCCAACATATGCATCATCATTTTTAAGTAATGGTCTTGTAGTTGGGATAGCACTTGCTATAGTAATAGAAGTTTATGATTTGATTGGTAATAAACTTAAAGAGAAAAAATTAAATAGAGGTATATAGAAAAAAAGCAGATTCAGAGATTTAAACTGAATCTGCTTTTTCTATTAAATTAATCTACTCTAATGAGATATAAAAAGTTCTATAGTACTCTGGAGTTTTAAGAACTGATAGGATAAGTAAATCATCCTTAAACATATTATGTTCTCTTATTAAATATAATAAAAACTAGATTGAATTTAATTATAATTTAAAAATTAAGTTCTAAAGTTATTCAATAATTATAAGGTAAGTTTCTTTGACGGTTTTATCTGAATAAGTAGAGTCAGGAGTAGCAAAGTTAAAGATAATACTATTTTCTTTAATATAATTAGTTTGAGTTTGAGTTTCTAAAATATTGAATTCAGAGCCTAAATTTATTGGGAATTTTTCATTGTTTTTTAAATCATGCAAGTAAACAGAATTATCGGTAGAAGAAATATCTAAGTTGTAAGTATTATTAGGTGAAGGAATTTTAGTATCATTAATATCTAAAGATGAAGGGAGTTTTGAAGTATCAAAAGTTATAGAATTTAAAGAAGTTTCAGCCCCTTTATCAGTTTTTTTATCATAAATATATAAAACTTCACCTAAATCAATTACTACATATTCTTTATTCATATGAAATTCTATTTTAGAATGTCCTTTTAATTTATCTACTTCTAAAACAGTTTTAAATTCTTTAGTGTGCACATCATAAAGCTCGATATTCCCATAATATAAATCATTTATTTTAAGTGAATTCTTTGAAAATAAAATAGAAGAATCTGAAAAATCTAAGAGTGATAATACCCCGATTGCAATATTAGGTTTAGGAATAAAATAAGGTAATTTATATGCAATAGCTGTTTTGCCATCAGAAAAAGTAGCAACTTCAAGAGGGACATAGTTTTCTTTAGTAAATTCAGAATGTTTAGGTACAGTTTGAATATCAGTATTTTTATAAATAGGAGGTATTAAATTATCTATATCAGTACGTTTTGCAATGTTTGAACTTAAACTATAAAGTGTGTAAAGAATAAAAAGTACTGTGACTACTAGACAAGATAAAAAAAATGGCTGTTTTAAAATTTTTTTCATAAAGTTTCTCCTTTCTTTTATTCAACATTTATAAAATAAGTTCTATAAAAACCACTTTCAGTAATTTGAATACGTATAAGAATTCCATTAGCAAAAGTAGAGTCATAATTCTGAAATATGGATTTTGTGCTATCAATATACATCCCTAAATCAATTTTTGTAATTTCATCTGAGGGCATAGAGTGAATTTCTAGCTCAGAATTTATATCATTAAATTTAAACTTTAAATTATTAAGTATAGTGTTAAGGGTTGGATGGTCATCTTGAATTAGTACAAGCTCTTTAGTTTCTTTATCAAAAGCTGAATTTATAATATTATTATTTAAATCGGTAGTAGAGAAAATTAAAGACTTTTCAGTATTAAAGATTGAACCATTAAAGCTATCATCAATAAGTGGAATTATCGCACTCGTATTATTGCTATCTATAATAAATGTTTTCTCTGAAAAAGTATCTTGATCCGAAATTTCTATAAGAAAATAATTATCAATTTCTCCTGAAAAGTGCATCCTTTCACAAGATGGAAGTTTTATATTTGAATTCTTTTTAGTTGGAATATGATAAGAATATAGAAGGTTTTCATAAATATAAAAAATAGTATCTTTAATTAATATGGTATTATATCCAGAATTAATTGAAAAATCTTCATCAATGTTAGGTAAATATTTTCCGAGTTTATTTTGAACATCATAAATATAGATATAATCATTATTTTCTAAGATAAGATAATTATCACTTATTAGATGATTATTAAGATACTTAGCATTATTCATAATAGTTTCAAGTTCTCCAGTTTTAAAATCATAACTTCTAAGAGAATCACGAGCATATGATTCATTATTTATATTGTCTACAGTGAAGAGTACCTTTTTATTATAGATTGTAAGGATATCAACTGAATTTTCTGTAATAGCATCATGAGGAACTATCATAGGAAGCTCATATAAGTAAACCTTTCTGCCATCAGGGAGTGCTCCTATAGTTTTATTTAATATTGAAAAATCATTTGTATTAGAAGGAAAAGCTTGAAGTATAGCAGAAGTTTCATAATCTTGTGCATTTTTCAAAATTTCAGATTTAATTAGTGAAGTACCACCAATAAGAATAAAAATACTAATGATGCTAATAAGTTTTAAATTTGAAGTTATAGGATTTTTAAACTTAGTAATTTTAGTATCACTGATATTATTGTGAATTTGATCAGTATAAGAAACATCTGTATCTATAGATTGATTAATAGAAAAAGAGTCATAATTAGATGCTTCAACTTTATTTGAAGTTTCTTTAGGTTCTTCTTCAGTATAAGAATAATCATAGTTATAGTCTTTAGGCTCATAGTCATATATACAGTCATCATCACTAATAGATTCATTAATATCTTCTATGTTATTAGAATTTTTATTTAAATTATCATCATTATTTTCATGAAAAGTTTTCAATATATCATCTCCTTTGAATTTTCAATAATATAATAATACCATTATATGGGAATTTATGGTTAAGTAAATATAAAAAAATGGATATATATATAATAAAATGTTAATTAATATATAATATAAAGTATAAAAAAAGGGGGGATATTTAAATGAATGTTTTTAATGTACCAAAGGGTAAAAGAAAAAAACTAGAGAAGCTTATAAAAATTTGGAATAAAATCTAATTATCTAATTATGATTTCAGAGAATGAAGAGTGGAATGAGATTATAGAAGAATCATATGGTGGAAGTTTAAAAAAAATAACAAGAGTGTTTAGACAGAGGAATATATCCTAGTTGGGATGCTCATAATTTAGAAAGTGTGGCTTTATCAAAAAAGCTTGGATATCATTTTGATTATGAATATCCTGCTTACGAAGTCTGGATAGAGGATTAATAAGTAAAAATGTTAATCAATATTGAGTCATAGTAAATATGGCTCTTATTTTTTTGTGAATAATTAATACTAAATTATTAAATTTCTAATAAAAAGTATAAAATAAGTGAAAGTTTTTCTTATTTTTTTATTAAGAATTAAAAATTATCAAAAAAAAGGAATTTTTCATGATAGAATGATAATGCTATTAGATTGAAAAAGGAGATTTTTGATATGAGCGTGAAAAGAGGAATTACTAGTATTGCACTTTGTGGAGTTTTATTACTTGGGGGGACAGTTAGTGTACTAGCAGATGGAGCAAATGTGGTTACTTTAGGAACTGATTTAAGTGATGCGCAAAAGCAAACTGTTCTAAAATATTTTGGGGTAAATGAAAATGAAGTTGTTGTACTACAAGTAAACAATGAGGAAGAAAGAAAATATCTTGAAGGTGTTGCATCAGAGGCACAACTTGGGACAAGAACTTTCTCGTGTTCATATGTAGAGCCAACTCAAAAAGGTAGTGGAATTAAAGTTAAAACAGTAAATTTAACATATGTTACTTCTAATATGATAGCAAGTACACTTGCAACTTGTGGAATCACAGATGCGAATGTTATTGCAATGTCACCAATGCCAGTAAGTGGAACTGGTGCTTTGACAGGGGTTATGAAAGCGTTTGAGGATGCAACAGGTGAAAAACTTGATGAAGATAAAAAAGAAATAGCTTCAGAAGAACTTGTTGTCACAGGAGATATAGCTGGTGAGGTTGGGGCTGATAAAGCTACAGGGATAGTTAATGATATAAAAGTTGAAATAATAAAAGAGAATACAAAAGATACAGTTCAGATAGCTGAAACAATAGTTAATGTAACTAATAATTATGGAGTTACACTTACAGATCAGCAAAAAGCAGATTTAGAAGTTTTAATGAAAAAAGTTTCAGAGCAAGAATATGATTATTCACAAATAAAAGACACTTTAGAAGAAATTGGACAAGGTGTTGAGGATAAATTAGAGAAAATAGGTGAAGCAATAGACAAGGGAAGTTGGGAGAATATAAAAGATACAGTATCAGGGTGGTTTGAGAGTATTGGAGATTGGTTCAGTGGAATATTTAGTGATATTGAAAATGAACTTGGAATACTTGGAGAAACTAATGATGATTTACTTGGTGAGAATGTAGTGGTAGATGCAACCGAGGAAGAAGCTATAACACCTGAGATAGATGAAGAAGGTAGCAATGAGACTACACAGGAAAAAGGTTTCTTTGAAAAGATATGGGATTGGTTCACAGGATTATTTAGTAGTGATGATTCAGATACAAGTACAGAAACAGAATCTGAGGATGTAACAGATAAAGATAGTACTGAAATAGAAGAGCCAAGCACAGAAGATGGAAAAGATTCAGAAACTACTGATGAAGGAATAATTGGTGGAGGAGAAACTCCAACTGATAATACCGAGGGTGAAGATGCTCAAATAGAAGAGGAAAAAAATACTTCTGCTAATGAGGGAACAGGAACTCCAGAAGTAGAAACAGATTTAGATGCAGATAATACAACTGAAGAAGATACTTCACAAGAGAGTGCAGAAACTCCAAATGAAGATACTCAAAGTGAAGAGGATATTCAAAGCCAAGAAGACGAGTCAGAAATTCAAAATTAATATAAAAAAAGTAGATTTACATTTGTAAATCTGCTTTTTTTGATGTTTTGAGAATTATAATTATCTAGTTGTTTTCTAAGGTTTTAGTATGGATATATTTCTTTTAATATTTCTTTTTTTTATGGAAAAAAATGTATAATTATATTGAGGGGATAGCTGAAATGAAATTTGGTTGAAAAGAAAATTTGGGAGGCGTGGAAATTGAAAAAAAATCTCTTAATTAAGATTTTGATAGGTGCAGTTATGTTAGGACTACTTTGTGGTGTAGGTTATTTTTATAATGAGGCAAATAAGCCAGATATAAATATAAGAATAGGAACACCAAAAGGTGAAGGTATAATAGAGTATTCAGGGATAATTTTAGATAAGGATATAGTAAATTATATTCAGATGGGATTAATAATAGCAAATTCAGTTGAGAAAGAGGAAGTTAAGGATATTGTAAGTAAACTTCCAAGTGCAACTATAACAACAGATGATACTGATGAAGGGGTAAGATACCTTGAAATTGAATGTTGGATAGATAAAAATGATGTAATATTTAAGGTTCAGAATGAGTATAGAAGAACTGTTGGAGATTGGGGCGAGCATATTAAGGGTTATATAAATACTGAATTTGAATAAGCTTATTCTAAGGTGAAAATCAAGAGGATAATTTATAAATATACGTAGAGTAAAGAGACATTAGATAATTGTGTAAATAGTGATATTAGTATTTATAAAAAAATGATGAGAATTGATACAATAATGTGATAACAAGACCACGACAATATGGAAAAACTACAACACTATCACAGCTTTATAAAAATATAAAAGATAAGTATAAGATTATTAAAATAAGCTTTGAAGGTGTAGGGCTTAGAAGTTTTGAGAGTGAAGAAACTTTTTGTTTGATAATAACTGAAATGTTTAAAAAGCAATTTAAGAAAGATAAAAAAATTTTAGAGAAGATTTCAAGGGTTAAAACAATGTTAGAACTTGGATATTTAATATCAGAAATAACAGAAGAAGATGAAATGATATTGATGATTGATGAAGCAGATAAAGCTGCTAATAATGAAGTTTTTATAGAGTTTTTAGGGATGTTAAGAGCACTTTATCTAGAGCGAGAAGAAGAACTTACAACTACTTTTAAAAGTGTTATTTTAGCTGGTGTTTATGATGTTAGAGGAATATGCTAACGACAATAATCTAAGTATGAATATAGAAGGATTAAGTAATGAAATATATAAATTTACAAGTGGATATCCTTTTTTAGTTTCGAGGCTATGTCAGTTAGTTGATGAGGACATAATAGGAAATAGAAATGAAAAGTGGATTGAGTACCATATTCAAAAGGCTACTAAGAAGCTTATAAATGAGAAAAATATGCTCTTTGATGACCTTATTAAAAATTTAGAAAATGATAAGGAATTATATAAGGTTATTTATAATATTTTAGTATTATATATTAGTCAGGTGTACAATATAAATAATCCTACAATTGAGATGGGAACTATGTTTGGGTATTTAGTGGCTGATAGTGAGAATACTGTTATAGTTTCAAATCAAATTTTAAAAGAGGTTATCTATAATTATATGATTTCAAGAACTGATACGACTGAGATGAATTCATATAATTTTAAGAGTAATTTTATAAATGAAGATAATAGTTTGGATATGGAAAGAGTATTATTAAAATTTCAACAGTTTATGAAAGAAAATTATAGTAGTAGAGATACTGAGTTTTTAGAAAGACATGGGATTTTGTTGTTTTTAGCATTTATTAAGCCAATTATTAATGGAGTTGGATTTGATTATAAGGAAGTTCAAATATCAGAAGAGAGAAGATTAGATATAGTAATTTCTTATAATCATTATAAATATGTCATTGAAACAAAAATATGGCATGGTGAAATTGCGCATATAAAAGGATTAAATCAACTTAAAAATTATCTTGATATTGAAGGGCTTAGCAAAGGGTATTTATTAATATTTAATTTTAATAAAAATAAGGAATATTCTAAAAATGAATATGCTTTTGAGGAAAAAGAGATATTTGAAGTTTGTGTTTAAAGAGGAATAGTAGATTAGGATAGGCTAAAAAGTCTATCTTTTTTTTATTTAAATAATTAAATTAAAGAAATAAAAAATAAACCTATAAAGGTTTACTATTAGAAGTGCGATAAATGTAATATACAAAGGAAGGTGAGGTTGTGAAATGGGGAAATTTAATTTTAAAAATGAAAGCGTAAAAGGAAAAATTATAAAGAGTTTTTTACCTTTTATAGCGATTATAATGCTAGTATCAAGTTTTGTTTATTACAGTATTTCTAAAAATGCACTTATTGCTAATACTGAGAGCTTTTTAAATTCAACTGCAAAAAATGCAGCTACAGCTCTTAATGAGAGTATTATGGGTGATTTAAAAGTTTTAATGACTATTGCACAGATGGATGTTATAGCTTCAAATGAAACAACTTTTAAAGAAAAAAAAGTTGTTTTAGATCATTTTTTAAAGGTTGAAGGTTATAAAAGAATAGGTATTGCAGATTTAGCAGGAAACTTTGTACCGACAGCGGGAGAGGGGTTTAATATAGCTAATGATGAGTATTTTAAAAACTCTTTAAAAGGGATATCAGTTCCTTGTGAACCTGGGATGACAGATGGTACATATGAATTTGGGTTATCAGTTCCGATAAAGGATAGAATAACAGGGAAGATTATAGGAGTCCTTATATCTGTTAAGGATGGGAGTCATCTTCAAAATATAGTAGCAGATTTAGAAAAGCAAGTTTCAATGAAAGCACATATTGTAAATGCTTATGGAACAATCGTAGTTGCATCTAATGGAGATGATATATTTAGACAGGTTAAAAATCCATATGTTCAAGAAAAAACAGATGCGCTTGATAAATCATATAGTACACAAAAAGCAAGTAAAGAAGATTATATAATTAGTGATAAAGATCAATTTGTTGCTGCAAATACACTTGAATCAGGGCAATGGAATCTTGTTTTAGATGCGGATAAAGATGAACTTTTATCAGGGCTAAAAGGTATGAGAATTATAACACTTATAAGTATCTTAACTACAATGATATTATCAGTTCTTGTTATAGCAAATAGAGCAAGTAGAATTACAAAACCACTAAGTTCAGTAGTTGATGCTTTAGATTCAATGGCACATAATGATTTAAGACATGAAATTCCAATAGAATATATTCAAAGTAATGATGAAGTTGGACAATTATCAAAATCAATAATAACAACACAGGATGCTATTGCAAATATGGTTGGAAATCTTAAAGGAACAGCTATAACAATAGATTCAGAGGCCGTTGTTCTAAATGATATGTCAGAAGAGTTTAAAAAGACTACAACTAATATTTCATATTCAATAGAAGAAATTGCAGTTGGAGTATCAAGTCAAAGTAGTGATATATCTGATATATTAGATAACTTAAATGGATTTAAAGGTATTTTAAATGTTACTACAAATGAGATTAACAATATTTCAGTTTCAGTGAATGAAATGAATAATAAGGCTCAAAATAGTAATAAAGATATGAATGTATTCCTTAGTTCATTAGATAATCTTAGTAATAATTTCACTATGTTAAAAGACAACATAACAGATGTTAAAGATAGTATAATGACAGTAAACGAAATTACAGATCTTATAAATAGCGTTGCAGAACAAATAAATCTTTTATCACTTAATGCCTCAATAGAAGCGGCAAGAGCTGGTGAATCAGGAAGAGGATTTGCAGTTGTAGCACAAGAGATTAAAAGATTATCAGAACAGACAAATGATGCTTCAAGAAAAATATCAACACTTATAAGTGATGTTATAGTAAAAAGTGAAGGTATGGCAAAGAGTACAACAGAAGTTAATAATACTCTTGAAAATGAAAGAAAAACTGTTATAAACAGTATAGAAGCATTAAAAGAAATATCAACAGCTATTGTTAATATCTCACCAAAAATAAATGAGATTAATAAAAATTCAAGTCAGATAACACAGGCTAGTGATTCTATTATAGGAAAGATAAATAACTTCTCAGAAATATCAATGACAGTAGCTGCAAGCAGTGAAGAAATTGCAGCTGCGGCGAATGAAATGAATACTGCATCAGAGAAGATTGCATCTACATCAGAGAATTTAAAAACAAGTACAAGTAGTATGGTAGATGAGTTTAGTAAATTTAAAATGTAAGTTAAAATAGCTACTATAAATAATTATATTTATAGTAGCTATTTTATTAATTTAAATTATAATGATTTTATTCTTCTTTTGGTGGTATAGGTTTTTTCTTTGTTTTAAGAAGAGGTTTTTCACTTTTTAGTGCCTTTATAAATGAGGCAAACATTAATATTAGTATAATACTAAAGGGAAGTGCTGTTAGGATAGACATGGTTTGTAGACCTTTGAGTCCGCCACTCATAAGTAGAGATACTGCTATCAATGATTCAAGAATACCCCAAATTATTTTTGTTGAAACTTTAGGATTAACATTTCCATTAGAACTAAACATTCCAAGTACATATGTAGCAGAATCTGCTGATGAAACAAAGAAAGTCATAATTAAAATTATACATATAACACTAAGAATTGTACCAAGAGGCAAACTTCGAAGGGTTACAAATAAGGTCGAAGAAATATTATTTTTTACAAGGTTAGTTAAATCAAGGCTAGTATTCATTTGAAGATTTAAGGCTGTTCCTCCAAATACTGAGAACCAGAAGAAACTAAAAATTGTTGGTACAAGTAAAACTCCAAGAACAAATTCTCTAATAGTTCTACCTTTTGAAATTGTAGCAATAAATACTCCAACAAATGGTGACCAAGCAATCCACCAAGCCCAGTAAAATAGTGTCCAGTTAGCAATCCAACTAGAGTTGTTAAAAGGTCTAAGTCTTAAACTGAGTGAAATAATATTTTGGAAATATTGACCAAGGGTATTTGTAAATAGTTCAAGTATTTTAGCAGTTGGTCCAAGAATGAATACAAATACTAAAAGAAGAACTGCAATTGCAATATTTGCATTACTTAAAATCTTAATACCTTTTTCAAGCCCTGTTGAGGAGGATATTAAAAATAGTACAGTTGCAACTGCTATAATTATTATTTGAACAAAAGTAGTTATTGGCACCCCAAAAACATTATTAAGGCCTCCGTTAATTTGCAATGCTCCAAGTCCAAGGGAGGTTGCAACACCAAAGGCTGTAGCTATTATTGTAAGAATATCCACAATTAAAACAATTATCTTTTTTAGTGGAAAGTTTTCTTTAAATAATGGAGTAATTGTTTCACTAACTAAAAGCTTTTTGCCTTTTCTAAATTTAAAATAAGCTATAACAAGTCCAACAAAGGAGTATATAGCCCAAGCATGTAAGCCCCAGTGAAAGAAACAATACATCATTCCCGTATTTGCAGCTTGTGTTGTCATTGGTTCAATTCCAAGTGGGGGGAAAACATAGTGATCTAGAGGTTCTGCAACACCCCAAAATATAATTCCAATTCCCATTCCAGCACTAAAAAGCATAGAAAACCAAGTTATATTATTAAACTTTGGTTTATCAGTATCTTTTCCAAGTTTTAATTTTCCATATTTGCTCATTGCAAGCCAAATTATAAAAATTAAAATAGTAAATGTTATTATGAGAAATAGCCACCCAAACTTTGAAGTTGTAAAATGCAAAGCAGATGTGGCAAGGTAACTTAAAGTATTTGATGATATAAGTCCCCATAAAACAAATATTCCAATAAAAATTATAGATATGTAAAATACCAATTTGAACACCTCATTTATTTTTTATTATTTTTACATAGTGTTAGTTTCTCTTAAAGCAATATAATTATTCATTTAGAGAAAATATGTAAAAAAAATAATTTGTTACCAAGCATAAGAGTATTTACATAGATAAAAAGCCCTAGAGTATTGCAAACTCTAGGGCTTTGTTGATATTAATCTATTAAGTTTATAATTCTTCTGAAACTACAATTGCTTTAGCTTCTAGTTCTTTTAAGCGAGTTGCATTAGTTATTTCTTCTTTAAATCTTTTCTCTATAAGGAAGATTATAAATACAACTATTCCACCAACTATAGTAAATCCTATTCTATATTTATCAAGATAATATGGAGAATATTGTTTTGAAAACATAGTGTGAAGTGATAATGTGAAATAAGTTATTAGTACAGCATTATTTTGATAGCCCATAGGGAAAAATGCAAAGTAAAGTGATAATGCAGCTAATAGATATGTGATAATTTCATAAGGTATAAATTTATTTAGTATAGTGAAAACTATAGCTCCAATAATAGTACCAATTATACGATCTATTATTTTTCTACCACTTGTATCTTGATCAGGGACAAGCATAACGACTATAGAAACTAATACCCAAATACTTTCATTTGTGCTGTAATATTGCATATAAAATATAGCTCCAGTAACAGCTATTGCTGTAAGTATAGAATATCTTAACTTAAACATAGAAAATTCAATATCTCTATCTACGGCTTCAATAAAGTTTTTAAAACTAGAAGCAGTAGTTAAGAAGTTACCGTTAAATAAGTTATTATCCTTAAAGTGAGAATCTCTATGGAAGAAATAATACACTAATACTGCAAGTAGTGTTGATAAAAATAATATTTTAAATACGTTATTATACTGTGCATGTCCTATATTTAAATGTACCAATATGATATATGTCATCAAGAAGCCACTTGTTCTTGATGCTTTACCATTATGAGTAAATATATAGTAGATTATGAATACTGTGATAAGTGAAATTATTATAAGTCCAATATAGTTATAGTTTGAATAATAAGCAGCAACACCAACAAGTAATTGCATTACTATAACTTTTATAGCTTCGACTATAAATCTATCATTATAATTTTTATCGAATGAAGAAAGTGTTATTATAGAACAACAAAGTCCAAGAATAGCACCAAGAGTACCTTTATAAAGATACATAGCACCTATATTTATTATCATTGCAAAAAATAGTTTAAATGCAAATCTATATTTCCATCCAAAATCTTTATCCTTAAAAAGTATCACAATAGACATAAGGATTACAGGGATTATGGCAAGTAAAATCATATTATTATTAATCATAAAAAAGACCTCCTAAGTTAATTTTTTCTGCCTTATAAATATTATTATAAAGCATGTAGTAACTACGAGGTCAAATATTTTAATTATTTAATTTTATTAGTATTTCTACAAAGTAAAGTTCATCAACAGGAACGTATGATAATTTACTTAAAAAAGCATTAGAAGCATCTAAAGAGTAGAAATCCATTATATCTTTTATATAAGACTTTATTTCTGGAATAGTCCCAAGAAATTTTTCTTTAAGAAGATTACCTTCAAAACTACGTGTTTCATAGGTAATATTATCAGTAAGATATTTTAAAAACTTCTCATCAGAAGTATCTCTTTCAACAAAAATATGTTCACTATCATAAAATATATTATGGTTTTTAAAACTAACATTAATATAAACATTTTCACGCTCATTAACATCAACAAAACCTTTATTTTTAATAATAGCAGTCAGAACATCATTTAACTTAAAAATATAAAAATTCTTTTTAAGATTTATTTTATTTATTTTTTCAAAATCAAAGTTATTTTTAAAGCTTGTCATTTCTTTTAGAAGCATTTTGCTTTTTTTCATAAGTTTTTCAATTTCATTTAAATGTGCCTTTCTTCTTTTAATCTCAGCAAGTTCTTTATTTATAAAATCCTCATAAGAATCTAAAGTCCATTCATTTTGTAAATTCTTGATATCTGCAATAGAAATATCAAGATATCTTGACCTTAAAATAGAGGATAATAAAAATACATGTTCTAGTCCGTAAATTGAATACCCATTATGAGGGTTTATATCAGGTTTTAAAAGTCCTATATCGGCATAGTATCTTAAAGTTTCAGCATTTATATTAAATAATTTGCTAAGCTGTCCCCTTGTAAATTCTTTAAACATTTAATCAGTCCTTTATCTTTAGTTATAATATTATTATACTTTATAAAATTTAAAAATCATAAAATAAAAAAGTAGCTTAGAATAAATTTATTCTAGGCTACTTTTGTTATATAAATAGTATATGAAGTGCTGTAAAAATTACAAATCCAAACATTAAATATTTATGTGTTTTAATATTTTTATTAAACATTCTTGTTATTCCAGAGAGTGTAATTATAAGTAGAAATACTGCTGCAATAAGTCCAAAGATATATCCTACGCTCCAAATCCAACCCATATGAAAGGCTAGATATACATGATAGCCTATTACGGATGTTCCAAGTATAGATAGTGGTATATGAATTTTTTGCATAAGTTTTGCAAACCACATAAAAATAGATTTTGCGGTATCTAAGTATTTACTAATTAGGTATTTTTCTTTTATTTTAGTTGGGATAGTTATTTTTACTTTTGATAATAAGGTATCTATTTTTGTGATACCTCTTGGTGTTGAGTATTTCATAAGTAATCTAAATACAAAAAGTGCTATTTGAATAATGAATATAAATATTCCATAGAAGCCTACATTTTTAGTAAGCTCATGAAGCCCTCTATGGTCTAATCCACTTAGAATTGTATGATTAAGTGTTAAAAAAATTAATATTATTGCAATTATTGGTAAAGGTAAAAATATGAAAAATGTTTTTATTCTTTTTTTTATCATTGAATTTAATTTCAAAATTATCACATCCTAAAAATTTATAATTTTCTTTAATCTAAGTATATAGAAAGTAAATAGCAGTATAATTGCAGTTAAATTAAAAAATTTTCATTTAAGGTTTAAATAAAAAATAGGTAGTATAATATAAGTGTTAAACAAAAGAAAAAAATTATGTATTTAGGAGAGGAAAATGGAAAAAGTACTTATAATTGAAGATGAAAAAAACATAGTAAAGTTTTTAGAATTGGAATTAAAATATGAAGGGTATGATGTTACATCTAGAATTGATGGTAGAGAGGGGCTAGAAGAAGCTTTAAGAAATGATTTTGACCTTATAATACTAGACATTATGCTACCAAGTATGGATGGATTAGAGGTTTGTAGAAATTTAAAGCTTAAAAAAGATACACCGGTGATTATGTTAACAGCAAGGGGAGAAATTACAGATAAAGTAGAGGGGCTTCAAATAGGTGCAGAAGATTATATGGTTAAGCCTTTTGCTATTGAAGAATTGCTTGCAAGGATGCAGGTGATATTTAGACGAAATAAAAATAATAATTCAAAGCTAAGTTTAAAAGATATTATAATAGATAAAACTAATAGAACTGTCAATAAAGGTGAGGAAATAATTGCACTTACAAATAAGGAATTTGAACTTCTTATATGTCTTTTTGAAAGTAAGAATATAGTTGTTTCTAGGGAGAAAATTCTTGAGAAAATATGGGGATATGAACATGAAGTTGAAACTAATGTGGTTGATGTGTACATAAGACATTTAAGAAATAAGCTAGATACAGATGAAAAGGAGAAATATATCCAAACAATTAGAAATCATGGATATATTATAAAAAGCTAATGAGATATTTTAAGAAAAGGAAGAAATCAGTCTTTTTTAAAATATCTTTAGTAATAACGGGAGTATTTTTAATAATATTAGCATTATATACAACAGCACAAGTAGTAAGTATAAGTATTTTAGCTGATAAGCAAGATAAAATTACTTTAGAGAGAACATATGCCGATATGAAAATGGATTCAAAGGTTATAGGTCATTTTACTGATAATAGCCAGTTTTATAATTATGTTTATAATCTTGCAAGGGATAATGATGGAAGAAGTTATAGAATAATTTATGAGGGAAAAGTTCAATATGAAACAGAGTTTAAGCATTGGGATAGAATACCTATTAAGCCTAATAATACAGAGCAAATTAAAAAATATAGAATAAAAGGTTCTGATTATATGACTTTAACAGGAACTATAAATATTTTAGATAAGATCGGAAGAGCGTCGTGTAGGGAAAGAGTGTCTTCGCCTGTGTAGATC
>NZ_CAMQZG010000045.1 GCF_947039605.1 uncultured Clostridium sp. | reverse complement strand
TATTCTTATCTTGAAGTTCTATGATAATACTATCTTTAGAGTTTAATTCTTTGCTGTAATTCTCTTTTATAACGGTTTCTGCGTTCTGATTTATCTCTAATGCAGTAAGATAAATACCTTGAATAGCATTAAGATGACTTTCTATGCTCTCTATTTCTTTCGCTCTGTCTGATACTATCGCCTTAGCCTTACTTAATTCCATAGCTTCTATCAATTTTGCAAATGCTTCAGCTTGATTAATTCCTTGCTGTTCACTAAATGCCTTAAACTTCTCTACTTCTTCCTCATTAAGCCTAAATGTGACTCTTTTATTTTCATTCATTTTAATTCTCCCCTTACAATCTTCACTTGTCTGACATATGTCAGACAGTGTCTGGCAACATTATTATATTTATATTATACACTTTTTCTTACTTTTAATGCAAAAAAAAAGGCTACATACCTGTAACCTTTTATTTAAGACCTAATTTCTATACAATTTCTTCTTTTCCAAAAGAAAAATATTCTTTTTTCTCTAATTAAATTCACTTTTCCTGTAAGATATAGGACTTGATATATTTTATCTCTATCATCAATGTACCCGTTCCCCTTATATCCTAGCTCTAAACAACTTTTAATTACCCAATCTAATTCATTAGCCTTTTTTTCTTCTTGTAGTTCATCTTTAATTTTTTCAATGAATTTAATTTTCAAATTTATCAGCTCTTTTCAATTTAATATTCATAAAAGCCCAATGATTTAATTAAAGGATTACTACTAGAATTTCTAAGAACCTTTATGATATACATTGAAAGTTCTTCTTGCTGCTCTAAGAAAAACTTACCTTCATGTAAAAATGCTAATGTTTCAACTTTATAACTTGTATTTAGTTTAAAGGGGATATTTCTTAGGTTTACATATACAGTTGTCGTGTCCTTACCGAGTTCTAACGCATTTATTATCTCATTTTCCGTATTAGCCCTCTTTAGATTTTCTATCTTTCTAAGCATCCACTCATCATTTATTTCAATCTTTAAAAATTCTTCTAATATGAATTCTCTCATGACATCAGGCTTCTTATATTCTTCTTTAAGATATATTTCTATCCCATCATCATCTATTTTCATATCATAAATTGATTTATCAAATCTTTTATTTAATTCTCCTATATATGCATCTACTGCACCGTTATATCTTTTTAAATCACTAATATCTGCATATGCTTTCGTTCTAATTCCTAAATATAAATAATTACCCATACATTAATCACCCCTATAAGTTTATCTTGTATCTTTAATCTACCATTTCCAACTTTTACTCGTTGGATGATAAAATAACACTATATCTAGTATAAGAATTCAATACTGATAACAACTCGTAAAATTATCAGTATTTAGTTCTAAAAAATTTTAATGTATAATGAAAAAGACAAAAAGTATACATCCATTTATTTTCTACTAGGTATCATTCATACCTAGTAGTTTTCATTTTTTGAATAATTTTAAGAAAGAATAAATCCCCTTTATAAGGATCAGGATAAAAATTATAAATAAAACTATCATAAGTTCAAAAAACAATTTCATTATTTTCACCTCATCTTATTCTTAGATTCAAGTAAAGGTACTAAAAGTGTTTATACTCTCAATACCCTTATTTTAAACCATTAAATTCTCATACTTTCACCTTAGTTTACTTGATATTTAAAACCATAAATTCGTTAAAGCCTCTTAAATTTTTTCAAGAATAAATTTAAGAAATTTTAAAGGAGCCTTTTTATCATCAGTCGCTAAAAACATATCTATAGCCTTTTTGACATTCTCTTCATTATACTTTTTTAATAAGCCTTGTATCGACTTTTCAGAAAGATTACACTTATCAGCTAATTCCTTAGCTGGTGATATCGTATTCCCTAAATATTTTTCAATTCCGTTTAAACTTTGTTTTATTTTTTCTGTTTTTACTTTAGAGACTTTTTGAAGAATAGTTCTAACTATAAAATCTTCCTTATGCTCATAGTCTTCAACAATACCTGTTATAAAGACTTGGTTCATTTTTAATTTCTCTTCATTTTTAGGTTTAAATAATACTGAAACTATATCTCCAACCTTTAATTTGTTATGAAGTTTCTTTGGAATTTTCCAAATTCTTTCGATTTTATCTAATTCATTAAATCTATAATGAATATTATGTCCCTTTATAATATTATATTTTTCTATTTTATCCATAAAAAATCACTCCTATAATTCTATTTTATATCTTTAACATATCTATTAATCAAGTCCTTATCTTTTCCACGCTCTTTACTATGTCCTAAATTCACTGAAACCTTCCCTAAGGCTTTTTCTATACTATCTCCACTCTTTCTATACCTATCAAAAGTTTCTTGTGCATAGAGCTTTCTGATGCTGTGTATCTTATTCCCAACATACTCTTGTTTTAAACCAACTCTCTCTAAAGCACGTGCAAACGCCATATTAACAGCATTATCTGTTACTGGAACTATTCTTTGAAATCCATCTCCTCTTACACTATTAAGAATTCTACTTGCAATTTCAACCTGTTGTGGTGTTTCTATACAAACTGCTCTATCTCTACCACCCTTTCCATCTATAACTCTAACAATATTATTCTTTAAATCTATATCTCTCTTTTGTAATTTCGTTATTTCGGAAACACGAAGTCCAAAAGCCCTAGATAATTCTATTCCTTTTAATCCATTACCCTTAATATTCTCTTTAACTAACTCATAATGCTCTTTAGTTATTTGTTTATTTCTAATAATTTGATTTCCACTTTTTGAAACTGGTGTTCCTATATCAAATTTCAAATTAGTTTTATAAGTTAAATTCACCAAATTACACATTTTATTTAATTTACTTGTATATTGTTCTAGAGTTGCTCTTGTACATAATTTTGATTTTTCATTCAAAAAACTTTGAGCATGCTCTGAATTAATATCTTTAACCATTTTTACTTCAGAATAGTTTTCTTTCATAAAACCTGCAAAATTAGCAGTAAAATCTATAAGGTTTTTCCTATCCGAATACCCGTAGATTTTTTTATTTTTTTCAACCTTATTTTTCTTATCAGAATGTTTATCCATACCAGGTTTGAAATTTGTATCTACACAAGTTTTAAGTTGATATTTTAAATTTCTAGCCATTAAGTTCCTCCTTAAGTTATAAAAATAAAATAAAAAAAGTGGGATGCCCCACTTTTTAAAGCTCCCCATTAGGTTGGAATAATTATTAGTTTCTTTTTAGATAAATACCCCCTCCAACTTAGGTTTTTTTCAAAACCCGAAGGCCCCTGTAGTTATGAGGGTTTTAGCACTCCATAGTCGTACTAAAAAAATATGCAATCCACCTAGGGACTTTTCCGCATTAACGCTCCCTAAAGGTCGCGTTAATGCGGACAGATAAGAAATTTTTTTAAATAAAAAAAATCGAATATATATAAACTTTTAAAAGAATTGACTCATTTTCAGGCTAATCCTTCTCTGCAAATAAAAACGTCTCTGCAAAGACTAAATGCAATATAAAAATAATATTGCTAGCACCAACAAAAGTTAAAGCACTACTTCAAGTTTTATAAATAAATTTATAAAACTTGAATGATACATTTTTTCATTCTGAAAAAATGTACATTAAGCACAAATTTATATTCTATAAATTCGTGCTACGAATAATCGTGGTCCTCTTAGCACATTAAAAAAATAATAATTAACTGTGCTATATATCTAATCAAATAATGAAATCACTATTTAAAAAAATATTAAATTTAAATAATTCTGTTTTTTAGGTTTGCACCTTTAAATTAATTGTATAGGCTCTAACTATTTTAAAATTAAAAATAATTAAAGTATTTCCTATGTCAGCGTATTCGCCACTTAATTTGCATATTCAGCTCTTTGAGCCACGAATTAATCTAATAAAAACACTTAAAATACCTAGCGTAAAGCTATTAATAATAAATGTGTTTTAATAGAAATTTTCTTTCCTCATTAATTATCATATAAATTTCAAAAAACTTCAACCTCATTATAAAATCAAAAGAGCTTAGAAGTCATATTACCTCTAAGCTCTATCATCTTATTCTATTTACATTACTCAAAAAAGACCTCTAAAGCCTCAGTAACTAAAGATTCTAATTTTACACAGTCTCTTTCTGCTTTAGTAGCTATAATATCATAAAGTTCTATCGGAATACGTACACCATTTAAAGGTTTTGTAGTTATTTTCCTTTTCTTCTCTTTTTCCATAATCATTTTATTCTTTTCTTTTATCCTTGGAATACACTTATCACTTATAGATACTAAATACCTTTTAGCTTCTTCTTCAGTTTTAAAACTTTTATATATAGATCTATATCCGAGTACTAACTCACTACATTCTTTCCAGCTAGTAACTATCTTATCTTTAACGCCTTTACCTTCTTTGATAGCATACCATTTCTTAGGTTTACTTTTACTTGGATTCTTACTCTTAACTTTTCCTACTTTAGCCATATCTATACTCCTTTCTTCTTCTCTATTTTAAGGTAGTACCTTAGCCTTCCCTATGTTCCTTCTTGGTTGAGGTCTTAGTTAGCTTTTCAAGTGTTTTTGTTTACCAAGGATTGAGTAGTTTTTCTTTACTAGGACTTGACAGCCAAAGGCTGATGAGTCAGTTCTTAGCTAAGAAAACCACATAGTTAGCCTATGTATCTTTGAAAATAGTTCGCAATTGGGCTGATTTCTTTTGAAATTTATATAAAAAAAGACCACTATTCTTTTATGAATACTGGTTTCGCGTTAAACAATTAAGTAATTTAAATTTTATTTATTATGGTTTGTCAGTTCTTGTCTTGCACATTCACGCCTATGCTCGGCGACACACTTCACTCTTGTTTGTAGAGTTTCTCATTCTACCTGTAACTACTTCTTAGCTTTTATATCTCCAGCTAAGTTACTTATTTCTAAGTTTTTGTCACATCCCTTTATTTGATTCAGTTGCGAATACCCTTGTGATACCGTACTTTGAATACTTGATATAACCTCATACCGTTCGAATTGGATTCCATATCAATCAATAAATTGACTTAGGATTAATAGCCATACACCTCTTGAAAGTTTTACTGTGGCAACCCATTAAGATAAGAGTGACTTTATCTTAATGGATGTTGAGGCTTTAACCATGCCTCCTTAGTTTTGACTTTCTAGCTTCCTATCATGCTAGTAGTGTGGTACAGTTTCTTCCACCTCTAAAATTTTATACTCTTAATTTGAGTCCCTAGTTTACAGGTAGCTAATTTTTTGCTACAATAGGAATGTATTCAGTTGCACTTTAACTGTTTACCATACGCCTGAAGTTGGTAGCTTCGAGGCCTTTTTTTATTTCTCTATTTCTTATTATAAATATCTTTCCTAAATAAATCAAATTTTTTTTACTAAAAACAGGAATATTTTCACCTTTATTGCATATAATAGTAAGTTTATGACTATTATTTTTTAAAAACTCAATTTATCTTCAGTTACTTTCTAAAAAATCTTTTTATTTTATTTAATATTCCTTTTTGATTTTCCTCCTGAACCTTATTTCTTCTAATTTCTAATTCTTCACGATAAGCAAGTAGTTTTACTTCTGTGTTGCTTAATATCATCTTCTGTAAAACCTGATTATTTTGAGTTACTTGTATTAATTCATTAATTTGTTTATCTTTCATCTTTAATTGATCTTCATATAATTCTATTCGTTTCTTCAAACTATCTGTTAACTCTTGTTGTAAATCGTTTAAAGAATTGTTTGTCTCTTCTTTACAACTTTCATTTACATCCGCCTCCTTACATTTAATATTCCTCAATATATGTAAACCTTCCTCTGTCACACCCATAACACCATCTAAGTCCACTATACACGCCTTTAACGAATCTCTTTTTAAATACTTGTAAATCATTTGTCTTGAAACTCCTACCTCTTTAACTAATTCTGCTACCTTGTAAACCATATATATTCACCCTTTCAACAACTTTACTATTTATATAATTCTACATAAGTATTTTTGATTCCTTTTTTACTCATAAATAATAAAAAACACCAATGACACTATCGGTATCATTGGTGTTAAACTTTAAAGTTTAAAAACTTTCAGCATCATATAGATACATATATGCATTTACATATCTATCTCTATATGAATATATACATAAATACATAAATACATATTATTTAATACACATATATACCTCTATGTATATATGTATAGAGGTATATATGTGTATTATTTTAGCCTTATATATATGTATTGATATATATTATTTTATAGTCTTATATACTTTATAACTTTCTAAAAAATCAATAGAATCTAATGCTCTAATTGTATGAAAACTTACTTCACCGACTTTATTATCAGTTACTGGAGTAATTATTCCATCATATAAATGTATTTTACCTTGTTTACAATTATCTATAAATTCAAAATATTCATCATTATAACTTTCAAAAATTTTTATATTAAGTTTATCAATATTTTTCACTTCATAAACATTTACTATATTGGAGTTGTTCTCTGCATTTTCTTTTGATAGAGTCGCATAAAATCCCCAAGAAAAAGCTGGTCTAATTTTTTCTTTTTTGATTTTAGGAAACTCAATTTCTGTATCTACTCCATAGTATATTAAAAACTTCTCCATATTAATTTCTCCTTTTACTGTTTATTATTTTGATTTTTTATTAAAACTCTAAATTTATAAATTGCTTTATTATTCTCATAATATTTTTTGTTTTTATAATTTTTTTATATAAATTTCTCAAAAAAATTCAACACCAAAAAATATATTTAAGAATTTTAGTATATAATTGATGTGAAAAGAATTCTTAAAATTAATATTTATTTTACGAGTCTTTAACGTATTATCCTCATATTTTTCTAATAATCTCTACTAATAACAAGAAAGATTAAAAGGAGATTAAATATAAAAATGATTAATAATAAAGTGGTTTTCACAAAAAAAAATTAAGTATTTTTTTAACTTTATTAATATTAGGAGTAATTATAGGGTCTTGGAATAATTATTTTAGTGGGATTTTAATAGGCACATTTGGTACTGAAACAAATGGAACAGTTGTAGGTTATACTCAATCTTATACTACTGCTAAAGGCGGAAAAAAAGTGTATAATTACACACCTATTATAAATGCAACAATAGGTGGAAGTAATATCTTATTAACACAAAGTCCTATTACTTATGAATCTAAAGTTTATAAAATTGGACAAAAAATATCGATTTCATATAAATATAAAAATAAATTTATTTTTGTTATTAAAGGACTTTTTTATTTTGAAAATAAACTTTTAAGTCTACTTGGTACATTTACAGGAATAATCTTATTTATGATACTTGGTGGAATTAAAGTTGAATTTGAGACTATAAATAACATAAAAAGAATCAAAAGAAATTTATTGAATATTATTTTATATAGTTTAATTCCACTTATTCTATGGGGAGGGGTTCTTTTATATAAGGTTTTAAAAATTTTATATTATCAAAAAATTTCTGATACACTCATCACTCCTATAATTATAACTTCTACTGTATTGGAAGAAGTTTTTTATATTTTTGTTATTATTTTATATTTTAAAACTTTTATTGATTTCTTTATAATAAAAAAATCAACTAAAATAACATTTATAATAGCGATTATTTTGATTATTTTCTTATATAATCCATTAACTTATCTCCTAATACATACATTTTAAATTATTATAAAATTTACAACAAACATTATAAGGAGTTATTATGACCAAAAAATCGAAAATAATTTTAAGTTTGATTATTTTAATATGCATAAGCATATTAACACTATTTTACTTAAAGAAAAAAACATTTATTTTCACACATGAAAATGTATATATTTTACAAACTAATTATACAGGTAGCATAAATGATTTAGCTACAATTAACCAAAAAAAGAAAAAAGATTTTGGATATATTATAGCAAGTAAAAAGAAAATATTACCACCAAGTACTACAAGTCCTGATAATACACTTATTTTTGGAACTTTAAAATTAAAATACCCTAATTATTTTTCAAATATTATTACAGGAACTAATAATATTACTTTAGAATATCAAAAAGATATGTTAATAACAGTTACTAAATATCCATTTTCTAAGAATACTGAAGCAAATATAAAACTAGGTTCTAATATTCTCAATACGCCTAAAAATGCTGGATATGAATACCGAGTAAATAATAATTATATTTATACTATAACCTTTAATGATTTAAATTCTAAATATACTAATTTAAATTTAAAAAACAATATTTATAAAAATATTACATTAATATAAAAAAACATAAAATTAAATATGGAAAACCGTACATCACAATTAAGTTGATGTACGGTTTAATAATAAACTTTATTTTAAAGTATTATATTAAATTTTTTAACTCATACAAATGAAAATTTTAATATAAAATTTTATTCACTTATTTTTCTAAAAGCACCTAACCCAGTTGTTATTGTTGATCCTAAAAAACTTTTTTCTAGTGTAGCTTCTATAAAATCTATAACTTCATCTATTGCTAATATAGCTGCCCCTATAATACTAGCTGCAATTTCTTCTGGCGCTAAAAATATTAATGCAGCAATAATCGCTGTAATTCCACAAGCAAGTACAGGATCTTCTTTGAATAAATTTAACAACTTTCTTAATTCAGTAATAATAAAATCAAAAGCATTATCAATACCCTTTTTTAGTAATTCATCTATTTTCTCTAATCTTATACCTAGAGTTACGATATCATTTATTGCTCCGACAACATTTCCCTCATTATAAATAAAGTTTTGTACTTCAAAAGAAAATAAAAATTTATCTGAATCAGTAAGATCTTTCCCAACTATAAACTCACATTCTAACTTATGATCATCTAATCCTAAAACATTATTTAAATTAAATATAGATTGATATGTTGCATCACTAAGTATATTAGTTCCTAGTAAACTTTTATCTTTTAAAATATTTTGAATTGTACCTTTATTATATATTTGTTCTGTCAAATAATCATTAACTTTTGTTTGTATACCTGTAAATTGTCCATCTAAAATTTGAAGTGTTACATGACTACTAGGATTTAACTGTATGAATCCATTTTTTAAGGAATTAAAACTTTTAAAATCACTTATCTTTAAATTTTCAAGTGTATTAATAGCACTCTGAACTGTTACTCCTGAAATATCAATTTCTTTTTGAGCATAATAATATTCGAATGAAAAAATTCCACCATCATCATATTTATAAGATTCACTCGGTGCTACTCCTAATGCATCAAAAAAACCACCTAATAAACTTTCTTTCATTTTAGCTTCAGCTGCTAACTTACTTATACTCCCTGCTGGGTTTACATGATGAATATCCTCAAACTTTTTAACTTCTTCATCAAGCTTTTTCATTGTTTTCCTACTATTCCGTCTACATATAGTTCATGTATTTTTTGAAACTCTTTCACATTTTTTTCTGTTTCTTCTCCAAATACTCCATCTATTGAAACTGGTAAGCCTACATAAGCTAATTTTGATTGTAAGTCTTTAACTCTATCTCCTCTACTTCCAATCTTTAAATCACCATTATCATTTCCTCCACCCTCTGTAATTACTGGAATATTAGCATTTGTTATTACAAAGTCTTCTCTTACATATGCATATCCACCATTATACTCAAATTTATACCAGTAGTATCCATCACTCGCTTTTGTTTTTCCAATAATTTTTATAGGATTATCTCCATATAACTTACTTATTGGTGTATTATTTGCTGTTGTTGGTACAGTTCTTATATTTACATATTGTATTCCTGATTTTATATGTCCATTATAATCTCCACTTGTAGATCCGCCACCTGTTGTTCCCATAATCTCTGTTAACCCTTCGATTATTTTCCCAGCACAATTTAGTCTTACTACATCTGCATGTGAATATATTGAGCTTGGTAGCTCCATTATTGATGATATTATTCCAATAGAATTACTCCATTGAACTAAGAATCCTCTTGGATTTCCGAATCCTTTTTGAACTAAACCTAGCTTGCCTGTAAAGTGTCTTCCTATTTTTGAATCTCCAACCATAGATCCTTCCCATCCATGCATATCAATTAAATATGTTTCTCCACCTGTTCTTCCTTTAACCCCTGAAAAACAAGCTAATATATCTTCTGAATTTTCTAACTCATTAAATGGTATTGCATATTCATACTTATTCCATTTGAAATCTCTTTTTAACGTATCTTTTAATTTATTATCGATGGATCTTTTTAAATAAGATGACGTATCATCATCTGAAGTATTTAACAACTTATCTAACTTATGATTTTCTAATAATTCATAAATTTTTATTCTTACTTCTTGCTCTAAAAGGGATATCGTCCTATTTTTGCAGATTTTACCCGTTAAGAAATAAATTTAATGATTTGTATCAATTGAGTTTACCCTATTGGGACAATACCTCAGTTAAGTAAAATCAATGCTTTAAGGTGTCCCAATAGACTTATACCAAAACTATCTCTAATTTCAACATAATCCTATCTTCTAAAAGAGCTTTGATGAAATACTAAAATCACTCAACCTATTGGAAACAGCGGGTCAAATTGTCTTAACGGGTAAAATCCGCATTTTTAGGACGCTACCCCATATAACTTAGGATTTACCCTAACCCCTCTATCTTTAAAACCAGTTCCAGAAACCACAGAATCAACTATTCTATGAGAAATGCTTTCTGCATCACCTCCCTGACCATAAATCCAACACGCGTGACCTAAAGCCCCCTCATAACTATCATAAGCCTTATCAAAGTGTACTGAAATGAATAAATCTACTCCAAATTCTTCTGCTTTATTAACTCCATACTCTAAATCTGTAATAACATCACAATTCCTCGGTGTTACGTCTATAACATCATATCCATCACTTCTAAGCGCATTTATAAGTGCATCTTTAACCTTTCTATCCTCTGTAGTTTCATCAATCAGTGCAGATGCTCCTGTTGCTTCAAAATTATGTCCACCTCTAACTGCTATTTTTTTAATCATTACTATTTCCTCCTCTTATTTTTTATATTTTGTACTTTAATTTTTTCCTGGTAAATCTAATCCTGTCGTAGCTGGATTATTTAAAATCCCGAGTATAACTAATATTGAACATACCGACTTAACTGTATCCATTATTCTATTTCCATCAACATTTATATGATTAGCCGTCAGAATAACAATAATTAAACTAGCTATTGCAACAATTGATCCTACATTATTGATTTTTTTAAAATACTTTAAAACTTTTTCCACCTATTTCACCTCCTACCTTTTACATATAAATTTTCAAAATAAAAAAGTCTAATAAAAGACCGTTCACTATATAAACGATTTTTTATTAGACTTTAGCAACTTTTTCATTATTTTATTTTCAAAATATTTTTCAAACTCTATCTACCATTAGTGTTTTTCAATCTTCTTTAGTGATTCCACCATTTATAAACAGTCATTTTACTAAGACCAGTATCTCTAATACAATCATTTTTACGAGCATCAGGATTAGTTTCTTGATACTTTTTTACAACTGCTTGCTTAGTTCCACTCCCTTTTGGTCTTCCATTATGCTCTCTCCAATTTTTTTGTTGCTGTCTATCTTTGATTTTTTGAATAGCTCTAGCTATTTCCAAATGATCTCCTTGTTTTAATCCATTACGTTTATTCTTTTCTATATGAATATCTGTTAAATATGAAATACTATTTATCGGATATGTTATATATCTATCTTCATAAGCTTGAAGTGCATCTAATACATCTTTTTCATTAAATGGATTATCAATGCTTGCTGGTAATCTATCAAATAACTCCATTAGTATAAAAGCATCTTTTTCAAGTTCTCTCTGCTCTATTCCTGCTTTCCTAGCATATACAGCAAGCATCATTAAACAATAATATCGGTGTCCCGTCTTCGCTTCATCTACAATTCTTTTTTTCCACCAATCATAAACAGCCCTATTTGTAGTCCAAGTTCCTTTAGGCTCTTTATTTAATATTCTTTTTTCATACCATTCAGGAAATTTCACTTTAGCTTTTTCTAAAGAGAATTTGCTTTTATAACTAAATTCAATTACTTTAAACTCATCTCTTACAAAAGAATTTAAATATTCTATATCAATTTTATTACCTGTGAGAAATGCTCTAGCACGCTCTCCTTTCTTTGTTATTGTCCCAACCATTCTAAACCCTTGAAAGAGACTTTCATACTGCACATTATCTTCTAGTGTTGTTATATATCCTTGCCATACTATTCTAGTCAATTCCTTTTTATATTTTTGAAGTTGTTTAACAACATTTTTAAATAACATCACTGGCTCCTCAAAAATATAATATAAATGTAATCCAGTACCTGATGATACAATAACTGTTGGCATAGGTATTCTTTTAATATTTTCTATTTGATGAAATAAAGTCTTTAATCCCACAGGATCTCCGTTGTCTTTTATAATAATTCCATCCAAATCTATTGCTAACGCATATAAACATCTAGCATTTTCACTCTTTCTAGCTTTTCCAATATAACTGATAGGTGACATCAAACAAAAATTATCTCTTTTTGTAATTTCTTTTATTTTTTCCAAATCATCGGTTATTGTATGTCTTAGAATTCTTTCTTCTCCATTAAATTTTTTCTCTTTTGTTACTTCAACGGCTATCCCGTTATATTTTCTTTTTTCATATATTTCTTTCTGTTGTAATTTTTCCTTTTTAAATATGTTCCTATAAAATTCTATGGGTTCTAATTCTTTAAATAACCCTCTTAAATATTCTGTTAGAATATTCATATTAATAGTCCTCCTTTCATATAGTATGGACGTTATATTATCAATACATTTAATTAGACCTTTTTTTTCTTAGTATACACATAAAAAAGATATTCTACAATTTAGAAATAAAAAAACAATTATAATAAAATCAGCAAAAAAAAGAAATTAGATAAAGATTTACTTTATCTAATTTCTTTTTTATTATCTATAAATATCCCTCACTACTTAAATTTTTCACCTTATTTCCAAATGCATCACAACAAGTTTTAATTATAAATTCATCTACAGGATACTTTCCTTTGCTAAATTCACCCCCCTGTGTAATAACATTTTCAATGTTTAAAACCCTCTGGGCTATATATCCCTTTTTAAAGAGAACTCTAAGTCATGTGATTGAATATCAAAACTTAGAGTTCTTTTTTCTCTCCCAGAAAAACATATAAGATTGGTGTACTAACAACCGAACTTTTCAAACTTTAAATATTCTTATAATATAAAATAATAGAATCTCTAGGATTCATTAGAAACTCTATTAAAAGTTTATTATTCAACACTTCATTAAATTTCCCCATCTTTAAATAATCATTATTTAATGTGTATCATGTAAAGTTTAGTGGTTTATTATTAAATTTACTTTCTAAAATATTGATGGCCACCACAAAATTACATTTATTGATAAGTACATAACATATACTATACTAAGAGTATCTAATATTATAATAAAAATTTTTTTTAATAAATTTATCATAAGTCTCCTCTCTTTAATATTTTTTAAATGGTGCTATAATAAAGTATTATAACACCATTTATTAAGTTAATCTAAAGGAGGCTATAATTTATTGAATATTTTTAGTTTAATCATTACAATAATATATATTTATATAACATTACGTGTATTT
Source organism: uncultured Clostridium sp. (assembly GCF_947039605.1). GTDB lineage: Bacteria > Bacillota > Clostridia > Clostridiales > Clostridiaceae > Sarcina. Next base: position 9,927 of record NZ_CAMQZG010000045.1, on the reverse strand, counting down.
TATTTTATTTATAAAATCTATAATATTAAACATAATAAAAAAGAAGAAGTTTCAGTAGCTTTATTAAGTCGTAGTATTTTTTACATAGTTATTTTTTTAATTCTTATTTTTGGATTATGGATAGGCTTTTATTAATTTAAAAAGCCATTTTCATCAATTGAATTTATCTTATCAACAAAAGCTTGTATAGTTATTTTATATATTACCCCTACATAAGTTTCATCATAAAGTTTTTTTGCACTCTCTTTTGATATATTGTTATTATTCTTTATTCCTTTTAAAATAAATTTTCCTAATCCACTAACTGTGCTTCCTGGTCTTTTCAAGCCATTATATCCAGTAAATTCTTCATATACAGATTCAAATAGTGATTTTCCACTTTTTAATACACTATCTGTGAATATTTGTTTTCTATTTTTCTTTAATTCTTTATAATACTCTTTAACTAATATATCTATCGGTTTCTCGGATAAATGATTTGCTAAATAAATTGCATCAATATCTTCATACATATTACTTAATCCAAATGTTGAAACGGTATTATCCCCTCCTATCAATTTATAAGCATAATTATATACATCATCATTAAATGTTGTGCTTGTATTATTTAAATTACTTGAATAATAAATCACTTGTCCTAGTAGAGTTGCTAAATCCCCCCCCCCATCCAGTCCAAAAAGATGGGATAACTAAATTTTTTAAAAATCCATCATTATAACATAAAGTAGTTATAGCTAAATGTGGGATACCAATTTCTGAACCATAAATATCTATAGTATGTGAATCTGTAAACATACTAGCTTGCGCTGCTAAATTTTTATTTGAATTTACTATAGAGTTGTAAGATTTATTAGGAGGAATTAAAAAATTCCAAACTAAAGAACTTGTATCATCACTATTACCATATCTTAAATACCTTAAATAATTTAAAACTTCACAATTTCGTATACTAGTAAGACCTCCTCCTGCATTATATAGTCCATGTAAAACATTAAATAAATCATTTTGAGTAACTGGTCCTATAATTGTTCCTGAACCACCTTCATTTATAGATCCTTGAAGGATTCCAGCACTATTGAATGTATATTCAACTCCACCTATAGTATGTTTTCCTATATATTTAATTCCATCTGCTCCTAGGTAGAACGTTTGACCGTTTGATTGTGTAAGCCATGCATTTGTTCTCATTGTTCCATCACTATTAAAGTAATACCATTTTCCATCTTTATTTATCCAGCCTGTCCTAACTGCATTTATAAGCTCTGAAACACCTTCTATTATTTTACCTGCATAATTTCTACTAACAACCTGCTCATGACTATGTGTATCAGTTGGTAATTCTAATAACATAGATTTTATTCCTATATTATGTGCCCACTCAATTAAATAACCATTATCACCATATCTATTTAATTTAGGCTCTAAACTAAATTTACTTATAAAGTGTTTTGCTATATCAGGATTTCCTATTGCTGATTGTTCCCAACCATGCATATCTATTAAATAACAATCACTATGACTTTTTATTATTGTACCTTGAATAAGTTCTGCTAATGCTCTTGTTTCACTAACACTTAAGGCTTTTGTATTTGTCCAATGTCTTGATGGCCCATATGGAATATAAGCTATTGGAAAATCTCTATTACAATCTATTGCACCAATGATAGTACATCTTCCTTGCCCATTATTAGTAAAGCCTTCAGCAACTCCATCCGGATTCACCGCTGGAATTATATAAAGCGTAAAATCACCTGTTCCATTTTTAGTAAAGTGATCTACTAATTGGTTTCCTATTCTCACAAGTTCAATTCCATCACCTTCCCAATTATCTTCCCAACCATGCACCGCACATGTATAAATTAACGCCTTACTACCACTACCTATTTTATAGTAATTTAACTCTCTTCCTTTTCCACTATAACCATATGTGTGTTTATATCCGCCTCCATTTTGAGGATACTCCATACTTTGGAAGAAAGCACCTTTCATCGCATTATCTGAATTTCTTATAAATCCTGATTTTGTATTAATTCCTTGATTAGTATCATAAACTACCTCTGTTAATCCATCTGAACTATAAAGAGGAGTACATGTTTCATCTTTATCTAATGAACCTAAATGAGTACCATCTGCATTAATTACTTCTGTTGAAGTTGATTTGTTATGAAAAGTATATTGATTATAATAACTTATATACTTAACATTATTACTTACATACCCTTGCTTTATTCTTCCTCCTCTAATTGGATATTGCACTAATGCTAATTGTCTACTTGCACTAACATCAAGCACTGTTAACTCATCACCTGCACTAACCTCTGAACCGCTAATTGCTGTTCCATGTTCATCTCTAACATCTAAATCAACTAATGCTTTTGCATTTGGATTAAATGCTCTACCTGATACAACAGATCCTGCTGGAATATTAAATAATTGTTTAAAATCCATTTCTTTCTCTCCTTTTCTCTTTTGTTTTTATTTGTTATATTTATCTGCCTCAAATGTCCCTTCACCATATAAACGATTCAAAATATCGTTTTAGCAACTTTTTTCAAAAAAAACTTTAATAATTTTCAAAATAAAAAAGCCTAATAAAAGACCGTTCACTATATAAACGATTTTTTATTAGGCTTTAGCAACTTTTTCATTATTTTATTTTAAAAATATATTTTTGAAGTATTTTATCGCAAAACGATATAGTACTTCTCGTTACACCACAAAACTATTCGCTTTTTGAAGTTATTTTCATCATTTTATTTGTACCCACACGCTAAACCAAGTGGACAAGCTAATTAAGAAAAGCACTTCCGAAACGGATCAAAAGGCGAATAGGTTTTTGGGGATATGAAAAAAGGCATCTAAATACAAAATATTTAGATGCCTTTATTGATTTTATTTTTCCTTTTCTTTTGGAACAGCTTTTAGCTGTTCTATTTCTTTTCTAAGATTATCAATGATGATATCTTTATCAGATTTGATAGTTTGTATCTCTTCTTTAGTTTCTGCTTTTAAATCTTTGATAGTTTTATCATAACTCTTCTTAATATCAGCTAATTCTGATTTATGGTCTGCTTTAATGTCTTTAATAGTTTCTTTATGCTCTTGCTTTAGCTCTTTTATGCTATCTGCTAATGTTTGTTTATTGTCTGACTTCAACTCTTTAATCTCTTGCTGATAAAACTCTTTGATATTAGATAATTCCTTTTCTGTTGCTCCAAGCTTATTATTTAAATCCTTTATAGTTGTTTTAGCGTCTGTAATGCTCTCTACAAGATTTTTATTCTTTTCTTCTAATTCTACATTAATAACTTTAAACTCTTTATATTCTGCTACTATGCCATTTAGAGTGCTATTACTCTCATTAACCCTTTTAACTTCTTCTATCTTATCCAGTAGCTGCTTATTAATATCCTCAACTACCTTGTTTAGTTCGCTATTAACCTTATTAACTTCTTTAATTTGCTCTACTTGTTCCTTAAATGCCTTATTCTTATCTTGAAGTTCTATGATAATACTATCTTTAGAGTTTAATTCTTTGCTGTAATTCTCTTTTATAACGGTTTCTGCGTTCTGATTTATCTCTAATGCAGTAAGATAAATACCTTGAATAGCATTAAGATGACTTTCTATGCTCTCTATTTCTTTCGCTCTGTCTGATACTATCGCCTTAGCCTTACTTAATTCCATAGCTTCTATCAATTTTGCAAATGCTTCAGCTTGATTAATTCCTTGCTGTTCACTAAATGCCTTAAACTTCTCTACTTCTTCCTCATTAAGCCTAAATGTGACTCTTTTATTTTCATTCATTTTAATTCTCCCCTTACAATCTTCACTTGTCTGACATATGTCAGACAGTGTCTGGCAACATTATTATATTTATATTATACACTTTTTCTTACTTTTAATGCAAAAAAAAAGGCTACATACCTGTAACCTTTTATTTAAGACCTAATTTCTATACAATTTCTTCTTTTCCAAAAGAAAAATATTCTTTTTTCTCTAATTAAATTCACTTTTCCTGTAAGATATAGGACTTGATATATTTTATCTCTATCATCAATGTACCCGTTCCCCTTATATCCTAGCTCTAAACAACTTTTAATTACCCAATCTAATTCATTAGCCTTTTTTTCTTCTTGTAGTTCATCTTTAATTTTTTCAATGAATTTAATTTTCAAATTTATCAGCTCTTTTCAATTTAATATTCATAAAAGCCCAATGATTTAATTAAAGGATTACTACTAGAATTTCTAAGAACCTTTATGATATACATTGAAAGTTCTTCTTGCTGCTCTAAGAAAAACTTACCTTCATGTAAAAATGCTAATGTTTCAACTTTATAACTTGTATTTAGTTTAAAGGGGATATTTCTTAGGTTTACATATACAGTTGTCGTGTCCTTACCGAGTTCTAACGCATTTATTATCTCATTTTCCGTATTAGCCCTCTTTAGATTTTCTATCTTTCTAAGCATCCACTCATCATTTATTTCAATCTTTAAAAATTCTTCTAATATGAATTCTCTCATGACATCAGGCTTCTTATATTCTTCTTTAAGATATATTTCTATCCCATCATCATCTATTTTCATATCATAAATTGATTTATCAAATCTTTTATTTAATTCTCCTATATATGCATCTACTGCACCGTTATATCTTTTTAAATCACTAATATCTGCATATGCTTTCGTTCTAATTCCTAAATATAAATAATTACCCATACATTAATCACCCCTATAAGTTTATCTTGTATCTTTAATCTACCATTTCCAACTTTTACTCGTTGGATGATAAAATAACACTATATCTAGTATAAGAATTCAATACTGATAACAACTCGTAAAATTATCAGTATTTAGTTCTAAAAAATTTTAATGTATAATGAAAAAGACAAAAAGTATACATCCATTTATTTTCTACTAGGTATCATTCATACCTAGTAGTTTTCATTTTTTGAATAATTTTAAGAAAGAATAAATCCCCTTTATAAGGATCAGGATAAAAATTATAAATAAAACTATCATAAGTTCAAAAAACAATTTCATTATTTTCACCTCATCTTATTCTTAGATTCAAGTAAAGGTACTAAAAGTGTTTATACTCTCAATACCCTTATTTTAAACCATTAAATTCTCATACTTTCACCTTAGTTTACTTGATATTTAAAACCATAAATTCGTTAAAGCCTCTTAAATTTTTTCAAGAATAAATTTAAGAAATTTTAAAGGAGCCTTTTTATCATCAGTCGCTAAAAACATATCTATAGCCTTTTTGACATTCTCTTCATTATACTTTTTTAATAAGCCTTGTATCGACTTTTCAGAAAGATTACACTTATCAGCTAATTCCTTAGCTGGTGATATCGTATTCCCTAAATATTTTTCAATTCCGTTTAAACTTTGTTTTATTTTTTCTGTTTTTACTTTAGAGACTTTTTGAAGAATAGTTCTAACTATAAAATCTTCCTTATGCTCATAGTCTTCAACAATACCTGTTATAAAGACTTGGTTCATTTTTAATTTCTCTTCATTTTTAGGTTTAAATAATACTGAAACTATATCTCCAACCTTTAATTTGTTATGAAGTTTCTTTGGAATTTTCCAAATTCTTTCGATTTTATCTAATTCATTAAATCTATAATGAATATTATGTCCCTTTATAATATTATATTTTTCTATTTTATCCATAAAAAATCACTCCTATAATTCTATTTTATATCTTTAACATATCTATTAATCAAGTCCTTATCTTTTCCACGCTCTTTACTATGTCCTAAATTCACTGAAACCTTCCCTAAGGCTTTTTCTATACTATCTCCACTCTTTCTATACCTATCAAAAGTTTCTTGTGCATAGAGCTTTCTGATGCTGTGTATCTTATTCCCAACATACTCTTGTTTTAAACCAACTCTCTCTAAAGCACGTGCAAACGCCATATTAACAGCATTATCTGTTACTGGAACTATTCTTTGAAATCCATCTCCTCTTACACTATTAAGAATTCTACTTGCAATTTCAACCTGTTGTGGTGTTTCTATACAAACTGCTCTATCTCTACCACCCTTTCCATCTATAACTCTAACAATATTATTCTTTAAATCTATATCTCTCTTTTGTAATTTCGTTATTTCGGAAACACGAAGTCCAAAAGCCCTAGATAATTCTATTCCTTTTAATCCATTACCCTTAATATTCTCTTTAACTAACTCATAATGCTCTTTAGTTATTTGTTTATTTCTAATAATTTGATTTCCACTTTTTGAAACTGGTGTTCCTATATCAAATTTCAAATTAGTTTTATAAGTTAAATTCACCAAATTACACATTTTATTTAATTTACTTGTATATTGTTCTAGAGTTGCTCTTGTACATAATTTTGATTTTTCATTCAAAAAACTTTGAGCATGCTCTGAATTAATATCTTTAACCATTTTTACTTCAGAATAGTTTTCTTTCATAAAACCTGCAAAATTAGCAGTAAAATCTATAAGGTTTTTCCTATCCGAATACCCGTAGATTTTTTTATTTTTTTCAACCTTATTTTTCTTATCAGAATGTTTATCCATACCAGGTTTGAAATTTGTATCTACACAAGTTTTAAGTTGATATTTTAAATTTCTAGCCATTAAGTTCCTCCTTAAGTTATAAAAATAAAATAAAAAAAGTGGGATGCCCCACTTTTTAAAGCTCCCCATTAGGTTGGAATAATTATTAGTTTCTTTTTAGATAAATACCCCCTCCAACTTAGGTTTTTTTCAAAACCCGAAGGCCCCTGTAGTTATGAGGGTTTTAGCACTCCATAGTCGTACTAAAAAAATATGCAATCCACCTAGGGACTTTTCCGCATTAACGCTCCCTAAAGGTCGCGTTAATGCGGACAGATAAGAAATTTTTTTAAATAAAAAAAATCGAATATATATAAACTTTTAAAAGAATTGACTCATTTTCAGGCTAATCCTTCTCTGCAAATAAAAACGTCTCTGCAAAGACTAAATGCAATATAAAAATAATATTGCTAGCACCAACAAAAGTTAAAGCACTACTTCAAGTTTTATAAATAAATTTATAAAACTTGAATGATACATTTTTTCATTCTGAAAAAATGTACATTAAGCACAAATTTATATTCTATAAATTCGTGCTACGAATAATCGTGGTCCTCTTAGCACATTAAAAAAATAATAATTAACTGTGCTATATATCTAATCAAATAATGAAATCACTATTTAAAAAAATATTAAATTTAAATAATTCTGTTTTTTAGGTTTGCACCTTTAAATTAATTGTATAGGCTCTAACTATTTTAAAATTAAAAATAATTAAAGTATTTCCTATGTCAGCGTATTCGCCACTTAATTTGCATATTCAGCTCTTTGAGCCACGAATTAATCTAATAAAAACACTTAAAATACCTAGCGTAAAGCTATTAATAATAAATGTGTTTTAATAGAAATTTTCTTTCCTCATTAATTATCATATAAATTTCAAAAAACTTCAACCTCATTATAAAATCAAAAGAGCTTAGAAGTCATATTACCTCTAAGCTCTATCATCTTATTCTATTTACATTACTCAAAAAAGACCTCTAAAGCCTCAGTAACTAAAGATTCTAATTTTACACAGTCTCTTTCTGCTTTAGTAGCTATAATATCATAAAGTTCTATCGGAATACGTACACCATTTAAAGGTTTTGTAGTTATTTTCCTTTTCTTCTCTTTTTCCATAATCATTTTATTCTTTTCTTTTATCCTTGGAATACACTTATCACTTATAGATACTAAATACCTTTTAGCTTCTTCTTCAGTTTTAAAACTTTTATATATAGATCTATATCCGAGTACTAACTCACTACATTCTTTCCAGCTAGTAACTATCTTATCTTTAACGCCTTTACCTTCTTTGATAGCATACCATTTCTTAGGTTTACTTTTACTTGGATTCTTACTCTTAACTTTTCCTACTTTAGCCATATCTATACTCCTTTCTTCTTCTCTATTTTAAGGTAGTACCTTAGCCTTCCCTATGTTCCTTCTTGGTTGAGGTCTTAGTTAGCTTTTCAAGTGTTTTTGTTTACCAAGGATTGAGTAGTTTTTCTTTACTAGGACTTGACAGCCAAAGGCTGATGAGTCAGTTCTTAGCTAAGAAAACCACATAGTTAGCCTATGTATCTTTGAAAATAGTTCGCAATTGGGCTGATTTCTTTTGAAATTTATATAAAAAAAGACCACTATTCTTTTATGAATACTGGTTTCGCGTTAAACAATTAAGTAATTTAAATTTTATTTATTATGGTTTGTCAGTTCTTGTCTTGCACATTCACGCCTATGCTCGGCGACACACTTCACTCTTGTTTGTAGAGTTTCTCATTCTACCTGTAACTACTTCTTAGCTTTTATATCTCCAGCTAAGTTACTTATTTCTAAGTTTTTGTCACATCCCTTTATTTGATTCAGTTGCGAATACCCTTGTGATACCGTACTTTGAATACTTGATATAACCTCATACCGTTCGAATTGGATTCCATATCAATCAATAAATTGACTTAGGATTAATAGCCATACACCTCTTGAAAGTTTTACTGTGGCAACCCATTAAGATAAGAGTGACTTTATCTTAATGGATGTTGAGGCTTTAACCATGCCTCCTTAGTTTTGACTTTCTAGCTTCCTATCATGCTAGTAGTGTGGTACAGTTTCTTCCACCTCTAAAATTTTATACTCTTAATTTGAGTCCCTAGTTTACAGGTAGCTAATTTTTTGCTACAATAGGAATGTATTCAGTTGCACTTTAACTGTTTACCATACGCCTGAAGTTGGTAGCTTCGAGGCCTTTTTTTATTTCTCTATTTCTTATTATAAATATCTTTCCTAAATAAATCAAATTTTTTTTACTAAAAACAGGAATATTTTCACCTTTATTGCATATAATAGTAAGTTTATGACTATTATTTTTTAAAAACTCAATTTATCTTCAGTTACTTTCTAAAAAATCTTTTTATTTTATTTAATATTCCTTTTTGATTTTCCTCCTGAACCTTATTTCTTCTAATTTCTAATTCTTCACGATAAGCAAGTAGTTTTACTTCTGTGTTGCTTAATATCATCTTCTGTAAAACCTGATTATTTTGAGTTACTTGTATTAATTCATTAATTTGTTTATCTTTCATCTTTAATTGATCTTCATATAATTCTATTCGTTTCTTCAAACTATCTGTTAACTCTTGTTGTAAATCGTTTAAAGAATTGTTTGTCTCTTCTTTACAACTTTCATTTACATCCGCCTCCTTACATTTAATATTCCTCAATATATGTAAACCTTCCTCTGTCACACCCATAACACCATCTAAGTCCACTATACACGCCTTTAACGAATCTCTTTTTAAATACTTGTAAATCATTTGTCTTGAAACTCCTACCTCTTTAACTAATTCTGCTACCTTGTAAACCATATATATTCACCCTTTCAACAACTTTACTATTTATATAATTCTACATAAGTATTTTTGATTCCTTTTTTACTCATAAATAATAAAAAACACCAATGACACTATCGGTATCATTGGTGTTAAACTTTAAAGTTTAAAAACTTTCAGCATCATATAGATACATATATGCATTTACATATCTATCTCTATATGAATATATACATAAATACATAAATACATATTATTTAATACACATATATACCTCTATGTATATATGTATAGAGGTATATATGTGTATTATTTTAGCCTTATATATATGTATTGATATATATTATTTTATAGTCTTATATACTTTATAACTTTCTAAAAAATCAATAGAATCTAATGCTCTAATTGTATGAAAACTTACTTCACCGACTTTATTATCAGTTACTGGAGTAATTATTCCATCATATAAATGTATTTTACCTTGTTTACAATTATCTATAAATTCAAAATATTC
>NZ_CAMQZG010000044.1 GCF_947039605.1 uncultured Clostridium sp. | reverse complement strand
GTAGTCTAGAAAAAAAGTTCGATTTTTTGTGTCCAAGATATTGACGTAAGTCCAAAGTTATATAAATAGTACTTTAGGATATAAACACCGCCATAAAATATTATCTTTAAACGTTATTAAATTAGAGCTTAATAGTTTGTTTTTTTCTTTGTTAATGGTATTAATTGAAAAATGAGTTTAAAATTAATATTAAATTTTTTTCTTGAAAGGTATGTGTGAATAGAAATATTTTTAGCGTTATATTACTAACTATAGTAAATTAAATTTGAAATTAATCCATTATTTACTAATATGTATCTAATAAGACCTTGTTTTATAGGTAATTATTATTTATATTAAAAGACATATATAAATTAAAATATTTAAACAAAAGAAGAATTGAGGTGCTTGTATTGAATAAAGGAATGAAAATATTAATAGGGATAATTATAGCGATACTTATTATAATAGGAGTATTATTTGGAATATATTTTGCAGCATTTAGACCAAGTGTAGAAACGACTTCTGTTGCTGATGCAGGGCAGATTAATATTAGTTCAATTGCTCAAAAGTTTACTCCACAAGATATTGTGAAAAGTATTGGGATAAATACAAATGATATAAATGGGACAAAGACAGTTAAGCTTAATTCTAAAGATTTAAGTAATCTTGCAGCATATGCAGTATCAAAATCACCAGCAGCTACTAAGTATGTGACAGGGGTTAAAGTAGAGCCTAAGGGTAAGAAGTTAGATTTATATTTGACTACTAAAGTACATGGAGTTCCATCACAGGCAAAACTTATTTTTAATGTGAAGTCAGAGAATGGCAAGGGTGTATTACATTATGATTCAGGGAAAGTTGGATTTATTCCAATTCCTCAAAGCATATTATTTGATAAACTTAGAGATAATGGTTATATCACAGTAAATAAAAATAATGGAACTATAACAATTAATCCTGCTGCTGAAAAAGGACTTAATATAGCAAAAATGAATATTAGTAATTCAGAGTTAAATCTTGAATTAAATAAAATTAAAAATCAGGTAGCATAGCTACTTGGTTTTTCTTTTTGTATAAAAAACTTGTAAATTGGTCAAAAATGGTAGATGATAATATTACTACAAATATTGTACAAAGGGGTATAAAATGAATAAAAAGATAGTTTTGATAATTGCAATATTAGGAGTTGTAGGGGCAGGCATAGGATTAGTAGCTTGTGGAAACAAAGAAAAAGAAAAGCCACCTATAACTACGCAGGAAGCTACAAATAACTATAATATAGCTATGAGTCAATTAAATGGTGCAAAGCAGATAGAGATAAGCAAGGATTTAGTGAGTCTTGGAAAATCATATAGTATAGATATTGATGGTCAAAAATTTGGTGATATGGATGGGGAGTTTTTAAATGTTTTAGGTGATACTTTAAGTATAGAAACTGAAAATGGGACGAAAATATCATCTGAAAAGCAAGTTAAAAGATGGGGGATAAAACTGAGTAGACTTGCAGAAGTTCAGAACAAAGATGGAAAAATTGTGGGTTATATTGGTGAGGAAAAATTAAATGACCTTTTAAAAATAGGTTATAATTTCCATTTTTACAATGAGAAAAAACAAGAAATTGGATATTTAAAGCAAAAAGTATTTTCATTCTTTGATACATTTAAAATTTATGATATGAATGATAAGCTTTGTTATGAGATAAATGCAAAGTTTAATCCTATAAGAGCTGAGTATGTGATTAATGTACATGATAATAGTATAATACCTGCTGACCAAGTTATATATCTTACAGGAATTTTAAATTCTATAAAGTCATCAAAATCAAATTCTAAAACTAAAAAAGCAGCGGTTGGAGCTGGAATAAATGGTGCTATAAATAGCGGGAAAAATAATACATCAAAAAGCAGTGGAGTTAATTCAAATAAAAAAAGTAGTACATCAAAATCAAAATCAAAAAGTAAAATCAAAAAGTAAAAACAAAGTAAAATAAAAAAATTAGAGTATAGTAGAAATTTTGTTGACGAATTATAAAGAATGAAGAAATAACCTAATATTATCTAATTACATATAAAGATATTGGGTTATTTTTATTTTTTTAGATATAAAACCCATATTAATTTATTGATTGTAAAATTTTAATGGCTAATTTTTCTAGGTGATTTGTGGTAGAGTGAATTTGTTAAAATACTTACATGGGGATAGTGAGAAATACTTTATTTTATCTAATGTAAATAAATTATTGAAAGGACTGAAGTATATGTTTGGTTTTATATCTAGAGATTCAAAAATTGTAAATAGTATAAATGAATATGACGCCTCTTATGTGCTAAAGCTTATTAAAAAATATAAGAAACAGCTATTTAGAAGTATAACTAATGGAGATAAAGATTATATTTTTTCAAATATAATTATTGAGATAGTTAATGATATAGAAGAGAATAGTGATGTTAAACTTGATGAGCTAATAAAAATTTATATTAATAAAATTAAGAATAATGATTTGAAAATAAAGGGACTGAAAATTTATAATGACAAAGATTTATTAAAGCATATAATCAAACAGTGGGAAGTTAAAAGCGAGAGAAAAAGTGATTACTGTGAGATTTTTAATATGCTTTTAGATGGAGATATACAAGAGGCTGGTAATGAACCTTGTTATTCAATGATAGTTGTAAATGGGGATAGAATTGATATAAAACAATTTACAAATGATTTTGCACTTTACTATCAAAATGAGGATGATTCTTACAGTAGTGATTTTAAACATGTTGATCACATTGAGATAAAGAAAAATACAAATGGTCAAATAACTGGAGCAGATATATGCTTTAGCGATAATTTTTCAGTTATGGTATGGGCGCAGACAGTGATAGATTCAGAAAATATAGAGAAATTACAACTTTTAGCACAGATACATGGTGTTGTGAAAGAAAGTAAAGAAGAATTTAAAACTGTAAGTTAATAACAATATTTATTTAGGATTTCTTAATAATCTTTAGCGAAAAGAAGATTAAGAAATCCTATATGACGTTATAGGGGTTTTTATTTATATATTTTGTATTATAGGAGCGTTTTGCATTAAAGAATTAGAGCTGTTAATATGCTATAATAAAAAATAAAGAAGTAAAGAAATTAGGGAGGATATATGCTATGAGATTCGTAATAGTTACAGGGCTTTCAGGAGCTGGAAAGACAGAGGCGACAAGAAGTTTAGAGGATTTAGGTTATTTCTGTGTAGATAATTTACCTCCAAAATTAATACCAAAGTTTGCAGAAGCGTGTGGACAAGGACAGGGGGATATAGACAAAGTAGCTTTAGTTATAGATATTAGAGGCGGAATATTCTTTGATGATCTATTTGAGAGTTTAACTTATCTTAAAAATAATAATTTTAATTATGAAATTTTATTCCTTGATTCAAATGATGAGGTACTTGTTAAAAGATTTAAAGAGAGTAGAAGAAGTCACCCGTTATCGCCAGATGGAAGAGTTTTAACAGGAATAAATGATGAAAGATCAAAACTTAGAGAAATTAAAGATAGAGCGGATAATATTGTAGATACTTCAAAATATGCTATAAAAGATTTAAGAGAAAAGTTAAATGTTTTATATGGTGATGGAAGAGAAGCAGAACATACAATATCAGTTACAGTTTTATCGTTTGGATTTAAATATGGAATTCCTATGGATTCAGATTTAGTATTTGATGTTAGATTTATACCAAATCCATTTTATATACCGGAGCTTAAACCTTTTTCGGGAAAAGATGAACCAGTTAGAGATTATGTTTTAAAACAAGATGAAACTATAGGGTTTATGAGTAGAAATTTAGATATGCTTGAATATTTGATACCACACTATGTTAAAGAAGGCAAAAGACAGCTTATTGTTTCAATAGGATGTACTGGTGGTAGACATAGATCAGTAGCGATAGCAGAAGAAACTTGTAGAGATTTACTAAAAAAAGGGTTCAATGCATCCGTTGAACATAGAGATATGAATGAAGATGTAAATAGAGGTGCTAAAAAACTATAAGATAAAACATTATAAATAGGAGTGAGTAGAGATGCGACAAGAGTGTGAAGCTGGAGTAGAAGGACCAAAAATTGTAGTTATCGGTGGAGGAACAGGACTTTCAACTATGTTAAGAGGTCTTAAAAAACATAGTTATAATATTACAGCGATTGTTACAGTAGGTGATGATGGTGGTGGGTCAGGAGATTTGAGAAATGATCTTGGGATGCTTCCACCAGGAGATGTGAGAAACTGTATTTTAGCGCTTGCAAATACAGAGCCTATTATGACAGATCTTTTAAATTATAGATTTAAAGATGGAAGATTAAAAGGGCAAAGTTTTGGGAATTTATTTCTTGCAGCAATGAATGGAATTTCAATAAATTTTGAAGATGCAGTCCAAAAAATGAGTTCAGTTTTAGCTGTTAGAGGTAGAGTTCTTCCAGTTACACTTGATTATATGGAACTTGAGGCAGAACTTGAAAATGGAAATATTATTAAAGGTGAATCTAATATTCCAGAAGCTGCAATTGAGCAGAAAAGTAGGATAAAGGAGCTTAAAATAATACCAGAAGAGGCAGATGCTATTGGAGATGCTTTAACAGCAATAGAAGAAGCAGATGCTATAGTTCTTGGACCAGGGAGTTTATATACAAGTATTTTACCTAACCTTTTAGTTAAAGATATTACTAAGGCAATTCAATTTACAAGTTGTCCTAAAATATATATTTGTAATGTTATGACTCAACCAGGAGAAACAACAAATTTTACAGTTTCAGAGCATATAACAGAAATTATAAAACATTGTGGGGATAACATTATAGATACAGTTATAGCGAATATTGAAGATATAAGCGCTATTTTAGTAACTAGATATAATGAGAAGAATTCCCAAGTTGTAAAGCTTGATCGAGAGAAAGTTGAGAGCATGGGAATTAAAATAGTAGAAGGTAATCTAGTGAAAGTTAAATATAATTATATAAGACATGATGCGAATGCCTTGTCAGAACTCATTATAAAAACTATAATGGAAAGGCAATAAAAAGAAAAAATTAATTAGAAAAGGAAGGAACATTCATGTCATTTTCATCAAAAGTAAAAGGGGAAATTTGTAGATACAGTGAAATATCTAAGGATGAAGCTTTATCAGAAATAGCTGCTATAATGAAAGTTAGTGGAACTTTAGCTTTTAGTGGTAAAGGAATAAAGTTCAGAATAACAACAGAAAACCCAGCATCAGCTAGACTTGCATTTACACTATTAAAAGAATTTTTTGGTATACATGCAAAGCTTATGGTAAAGAAAAGTAACTCATTAAAAAAGAATAATATATATATGGTTGTTATTGATGAAGAAATGGGTGTCAAAGATTTATTAAAACTTACAGGTATATTAAAAGAAGATGATGGTATTATATCATTAGATTACACAATAGATAATAAGTTTGTAAATACAGAGGATAAAAAGAGAGCCTTTATAAGAGGTGCGTTTGTTGGTGGGGGAAGTATAAGTAACCCTGAGAAAACATACCATTTAGAATTTGTAGCCCATTCAGAAGAATTTGCGAATGATTTAAGAAATATAATAAACCACTATAAATTAAATTCAAAAGTAATAAAAAGAAAAAATAGTTTTATAGTCTATATAAAAGAAGTTGAAAAAATTCAAGATATGCTTAGTGTAATAGGAGCACATACTTGTCTTTTAGAAATTGAGAATGTTAGAATTATGAAAGAAATGAGAAATAATGTAAATAGACTGGTTAACTGTGAAACAGCTAATTTAAGTAAAACTGTTAATGCAGCGGTTAGACAAGTTGAGAGCATTAGATACATAGATTCAACTGTTGGAATTTCAAGACTTCCAAAGAATCTTCAAGAAATAGCATATTTGAGACTTGAAAATACTGAGGAGTCTTTAAAGGAACTAGGTGAATTACTAGATCCGCCTATTGGAAAGTCTGGTATTAACCATAGACTGAGAAAAATAGAGAAGATTGCTCAAGAATTAAAAGAAGATGGTATGTAAAAAAAGACATATTCTAAAGAATTGTGTCAATATATAGTTATAAATATGATAAAATGCTAGGTGAGGGGAGAAGAACACCTAGCATTTTTTTATGTGTGTTGAAAAGAAGTTGCATTAGGTTTATCTAATAACATTCTATGAGAAATGCAGAAAATGGTGATTGTTTTTCACAATTTTTGTTGAAAATTAAAAAAGAAAGGAAGTGAGTAATTTGTCAGATAAGAAGTTTGTTCACTTGCATGTCCATTCTGGATATAGTCTTTTAGATGGTTCGGGAAAAATTAAAAATATTTTAGAGAGAACCAAAGAGCTAGGAATGGATAGTATAGCACTTACAGACCATGGTGTTATGTATGGGTGTGTAGATTTCTATAAGAAAGCTAAAAATCTTGGTATAAAGCCTATTTTAGGATGTGAAGTTTATGTTGTTCCAAAATCAATGCATTTAAAGCAAAATGATTCGGAGAATAAAACTTATCACTTAGTTCTTTTAGTTAAGAATGCAAAAGGGTATCAGAACCTTATGAAGATAACATCAGCTGCTTCAATAGAAGGATTCTATTATAAGCCAAGGATTGATAGAGCATTCTTAGAAAAGCACTCAGAAGGTCTTATAGCATTAAGTGCTTGTCTTGGTGGTGAGGTTCAAAGAGCTATTTCAAATAATAATATAGAAAAAGCAAAGGAAGCTGCGCTTTTTTATAAGAATACATTTAAAGATGGTTTTTATTTAGAGCTACAAAATCATGGTCTAGAGGAACAAAGAAAAGTAAATGAAGTTAATATACAGCTTTCAAAAGAGCTTGATATACCTTTAGTTGCTACAAATGATCTTCATTATATTTATGAAGAAGATTTTAAAGCTCATGATATTCTGCTTTGTATCCAAACAGGAAAGACAATTCATGATGAAAATAGAATGAGATATGGTTCAGACCAATTTTATATAAAATCTCCAGAAGAAATGTGGGAGATATTTTCACATGTACCAGAGGCTCTTGAAAATACAGTGAAGATAGCACAGATGTGTAACTTTGATTATGAGTTTCATGTATCTAAATTACCTGTATATCCATTGCCAAATGATGAAAATGATCCATATGAGTACCTTGTAAAAACTTGTTTTGAAGGACTTGTAGAAAGATATGAAGTGTTTCATTTGTTCAATTCAGGAAGTCAGTATAAGGAGATAATTCAATTTGCAGAATCCAATGATGAAGCAAAAATTCTTGTAGATAGACTTTTATATGAACTTGGAGTAATTAAACAAATGGGATACGTAGATTATTTTCTAATTGTTTGGGACTTTATAAAGTATGCAATAGATAGTGATATTCCAACAGGGCCGGGAAGAGGTTCTGCTGCGGGTTCAATAGTTGCATTTACACTTGGAATAACAAAAATAGATCCAATAAAATACAGCTTGCTTTTTGAACGTTTTTTAAATCCAGAGCGTGTAAGTATGCCAGATATAGATTCGGATTTTTGTTATGAAAGAAGACAAGAGGTAATTGATTATGTTGTAGAAAAATATGGAGAAACAAATGTATCTCAGATTATAACTTTTGGAACAATGGCTCCAAGAGCTTGTATAAGGGATGTAGGAAGAGCTATGAACTATACGTATGGTGAAGTTGATAGAATTGCAAAAATGATTCCTACAATGTTAGGAATTAGTATAGATAAGGCACTAGAACTTAACCCAGAGTTTAAAGATGCTTATAATACAGATGATAGAGTAAAGGAGCTTATTGATGTAGCAAGAAGACTTGAAGGTCTTCCAAGACACTCATCGACACACGCAGCAGGAGTTGTAATAGCTTCTAAGCCACTTGTGGAATATGTTCCATTACAAAAAAATGATGAATCAATAGTAAGTCAATTTGATATGACAACTCTAGAAGAACTTGGATTATTAAAAATGGATTTCCTTGGTCTAAGAACTCTTACAGTTATGGCTGATGCAGTTAAAATGATCAAGCAAAACAGAGGGATTACTATTAATTTAGATGATATAAGTTTAGATGACAAAGAAGTATTTAAAATGATTGGTGAAGGAAAAACTGCTGGGGTATTCCAATTAGAATCAGCAGGGATGACATCATTTATGAAGGAATTAAAGCCTGATACCTTTGAGGATATTATAGCTGGAATATCACTTTAT
Source organism: uncultured Clostridium sp. (assembly GCF_947039605.1). Taxonomy (GTDB): domain Bacteria; phylum Bacillota; class Clostridia; order Clostridiales; family Clostridiaceae; genus Sarcina. The sequence goes on along the minus strand of NZ_CAMQZG010000044.1, from coordinate 15,604 downwards.
AGACCAGGTCCAATGGCAGAAATTCCAAAATATATAGAAGGAAAAAGAAACCCAGAAGGAGTTCAATATCTTGATAAGAAATTAGAAGATATTCTTGATGTTACTTATGGCGTAATGGTTTACCAGGAGCAAGTAATGGAAATAGTTAGAAAACTTGCAGGTTATTCTATGGGAAGAAGTGACCTTGTAAGAAGAGCTATGTCTAAAAAGAAACATGAAGTAATGGAAGAGGAAAGAAAGAACTTTATATATGGGGTTACAGATGAAAATGGAAATGTGGAAGTTCAGGGATGTGAAAAAAATGGAATCCCTGCTAATGTAGCAAATAAGATATTTGATTCAATGATGGATTTTGCCTCTTATGCATTAATATAAAACAAGAATAAAAAACTCTTTATTTGGCAAAAATATCTATTGGTGGTTTTATGAGTATAAAAAAATACAACAATTTGGATATTTTGGATAAAGAGAAAATAATAGATTATTACTATAAAAATAAAAATTGTACATTTAGTGTTATAGCTAAAGAGTTAAGTGTTTCTATTAGAGGTATTTCACGAGTTTTAAGAGAAGCAAATATAAATACTAAAAGAAAAAATAGATATACTTTAAATGAAAATTATTTTAATAAAATTGATTCGGAAGAAAAAGCCTATATACTTGGATTCATTTATGCAGATGGCTTTGTTGGCGATAATAAGTTTAACAATATAGCAATATCATCTATTGATGAAGATATAATAAGAAAGATTAAAAATGCCATAGAGTTTACGGGTGATATAAGAAAAGGAAATAAAGGGAATTTTGAGAATTCAAAAATTTCGAGTGTTTTAAATTTTTCTTCAAAAGTTATGGCAAGTGATTTAAGAAAAATAGGTTTATATCCTAATAAATCAATGACAATAAGTAGTGTTCCTGATATTAAAAGCAACTTAGAACGGCATTTTATAAGAGGATATTTTGATGGTGATGGAAGTATTATTTTGTCGCACAATACAACATATCATATTGTAAGTGGTATTAAAAAGAAATATACTTACCCAACTTATGGATTTGATATACTTGGAACAGAATCAATGTTAAATGAAGTTAAAAATATTATGAATTTAAAGTACCATAAGCTTTTAAATACAAAAACTAATGAAATAAAAAGATTAGTTTGTAGGGCAAAGAGTGAAGCAAGGTACATATTTGAGTATTTGTATAAAGATAGTACAATTTTTATGGATAGAAAATATGAAAAATAGAAATTTGTTTTGAGTGCCATTGGAAAGTGATTTTCAATGAAAATAAGGTGAATTGCGGGGAAAACTTTAGAATCTTAAATACTAAATTATGATAGTAATATACATAATGGCTTAGAGTAATTATCTAAGGTATAGTAAAAAGTTTAAGAATTAGTCAATCCGCAGCCAAGCTACCTAGAAATAGGTTGAAGGTTCAGAGACTAGACAAACTATCCTAAGTAATTATTTTATAGGGAGAAATGTCCAAGAGTGCCTTACCCTCTAGTTTAGAGGTGATTATATAGTCCTATCTTAGCAGAGATGCTAAGTACATATTATTTAAAATTAATATGGAAAAAAATGTCAATAAGAGTCATGCGGCAGCATATGCAGTCATAGGATATCAGACTGCATTCTTAATGAGGTATTATCCAGTTGAATTTTTAGCAGCTATGCTTAACTCGGTAATGGGTACAAATGAGAAAGTTGCAGAGTACATTAGAACAGCTAAAGAACTAGATATAGATGTTCTTCCACCAAGTATAAATGAAAGTTATTCTAAGTTTACAGTTCAGGGAAATAGTATAAGATTTGGACTTGCAGCTATCAAGAATGTTGGAGTAAATGTTGTTGATGCAATAGCAGAGGCTAGAGCTGATAAAGGTAAGTTTACATCACTTATGAATTTCTGCAATAAGATGGAACTTGGAACTATAAATAAAAGAGCTGTTGAAAGTCTTATAAAAGCTGGGGCTTTTGATGAATTTGGAATTTATAGATCTCAACTTGTAAGTGTTCATGAAAAGCTTATGGATGGGATAGCTTCACAAAAGAAAAAGAATATAGATGGACAAATGACACTTTTTGGTTCACTCCAGGAAGAAGATACAAGTCATCTTGAAATAAAATATGAAAATATAAAAGAGTTTCCAAAAAAAATGATTCTTGCTATGGAAAAAGAGATGACAGGACTTTATATTACAGGTCATCCACTTGATGAGTATAAGCAGAGTTTAAAGGAACAAACATCAATAGAGATTGGAAAGATATTAGAAGAAAAGAAAAAGTTAGATGATACAACTGATGAAATGATAGATGCTGATGTATCACTTAATGATGGAGATAAGGTAATTGTTGGTGGTATTCTATCAGGAGTTACAAGAAAAGTTACAAGAAATAATACAATAATGGCCTTTGCTACTCTTGAAGATTTATCAGGAATGTTAGAACTTATTGTATTTCCAAAGACATTAGAAAGATGTAATTCTTTAGTTCATGATGATTTACTTGTTGTTGTAAGGGGTAGAATTTCATTCAAAGATGATGAAGAGGCAAAGATTTTATGTGAAGAAGTAAAAATTTTAGAAAATGTAAATGCAGCAAAACTTTATATAAGAGTTGAAGATTCAACTAAGGCTAGAGAGATGAATAAAGTATTAAAGCATGTACTTGAACCTTTTAGAGGGGATACACCGGTATATATTGTTGCTGCAAAAGAGCATCAAAGTTTTAGATTAGCACGAGAATGTTGGGTAAATACTGAAAAAGGTGTTATCAAATTTCTTGAAAATAAATTTGGGCAAGATAACGTAAAGCTAGTAGAATAGCTAATGTTAATTTTTTGTGAACAGATTAACACAAAATTAACAGGACTAAAAAAAAGTTTTCTAGTTTAGTTCTATTAATTTAAAAATATTAATAATAACTTCTAATAAAATCTCTTAGACTATTAAATACGCAATTAAAAGGATGTTTAACAAAAAAATATATAAATCTAAAATAGTTAAGTATTTTAGACGTTTTAATAAAAAATACCATAAATAAACCTTTTTTTTACTCAATTAAATATAAAAAAACTTGAAAATAGCTTGTACTTTAAGTAAAATTGAATTGTTAGAATTTTTCAAAAAAGAATAGGAAAACAACGACTCATAAAGTCTTGGATAAAGTTTTTCTGAATTTCTTAACAAGGTGGGTAAAAAAATAGCATCAATGGGACCTTAATAGACCCGGTGGTGTGAAGGAGGAATATCATGAAAAAAATAGCTATTTTAACAAGTGGTGGAGATGCTCCAGGAATGAACGCTGCAATTAGAGCGGTCGTAAGAATGGCACTTCACAAAGGATTAGACGTAGTTGGAGTAAAAAGAGGATACAGTGGATTAATAAACGGTGAACTTATAGAAATGAACAGAGGTTCAGTTTCAGATATAATTCACAGAGGTGGTACTGTATTAAGAACTGCTAGATGTCCAGAATTTAAACAAGAAGAAGTAAGAGAACATGCAGCTAACCTATTAAAAAATAATGGTGTAGATGCTTTAGTTGTTGCAGGTGGAGATGGATCATTCATGGGTGCTAAGTTATTATCAAAACTTGGTGTTAAGACTATCGGAATACCAGCTACAATAGATAATGATTTACCTTATACAGATTTTACTATAGGATTTGATACAGCTTTAGAAACAATATCAGATGCTATAAGTAAATTAAGAGATACTTCTACATCACATGATAGAGTATCAGTTATTGAGGTAATGGGAAGAAGTTGTGGAGATTTAGCTTTATATGCTGGAATAGCAAGTGGAGCAGAAGCAATTATTGTTCCTGAATTAGAATTTAACAAAGAAGCTTTATGTGATCAAATTCTTGAGGGTAAATCAAGAGGAAAAACTCACACAATAGTAATTGTTGCTGAGGGTATTGGTGGTTCATATGAACTAGCTAAATATATTGAAGAAAAGACAGGAGCTGAAACAAGAGCGACTATCTTAGGTCACATACAAAGAGGTGGAACACCAACTCCAAACGATAGAATACTATCATCAAAGCTTGGTGCAAGAGCTGTAGAACTTCTTATGGAAGGAAAAACAGCTAGAGTTGTCGGAATAAAAGACAACAAAATAATAGATATGGATATTGATGAGGCAATTGCGGTTCCAAGATCATTTGATATGGAATTATATGAAATGGCAAATGCTATCAATAAATAATTTTAGTTAATTAACTTATATTTATATATATTCAAATTATAATTAAGGTTTTATTAAAAAACGAATGAGACAGGAGTGGATGTAAAATGAGAAAAACAAAAATGGTATGTACAGTAGGTCCAGCTAGTGAAAGTAATGAAATATTAACAAAAATAATTGAGGCAGGAATGAACGCTTCAAGACATAACTTCTCACACGGAGATCATGAAGAGCACAGAGGAAGAATGGTTAAAGTTAGAGAGTTATCAGCTAAATTAGGTAAAGAAGTAGCAATACTTTTAGATACAAAAGGACCAGAAATCAGAACAGGTAAATTTGAGCCAAATAAGCTTGAGTTAACAATGGGAGATAAGTTCACAGTATATGCTGGGGAAGAAGTTATCGGAGATACAACAAAATGTTCAGTAACATATGCTGGCCTTGCTAACGATGTTAAAGCAGGAAACATAATCTTAATCGATGATGGTTTAGTTGGATTAGAAGTTGAATCAGTAGAAGGAAACAAAGTACACTGTGTAGTTAAAAATACAGGTATAGTTGGAACTCACAAAGGTGTTAACGTTCCTGGAGTTTCAATCAAATTACCAGCTATGACAGATAAAGATAGATCAGATTTAGTATTCGGTTGTGAAATGAAAGTTAACTTAGTTGCTGCTTCATTCATCAGAAAAGCTGAAGATGTAATAGCTATAAGAGAAGTATTAAAAGCTAATGGCGGAGAAGATATTCAAATATTCTCTAAAATAGAAAACCAAGAGGGTGTTGATAATATCGATTCAATCATCGAAGTATCAGACGGAATCATGGTAGCTAGAGGAGACCTTGGAGTTGAGATTCCAATGGAAGAAGTACCTTCAGCACAAAAAATGATGATCAGAAAATGTAAAGAAGCTGGTAAGCCAGTTATTACAGCTACACAAATGTTAGATTCAATGATCAGAAATCCAAGACCTACAAGAGCTGAGGTTTCAGATATAGCTAACGCTATATTTGATGGAACAGATGCTATCATGTTAAGTGGTGAGTCAGCTAATGGAAGTTGGCCAGTAGAAGCTGTTGAGACTATGTCTAAAATAGCTGTTACTGCTGAAAGAGATTTAGCTTATGAAGTTTCTACTTCAGATGCTAAAAATCACACACCAGCTATATCAGGTGTTATATCAAGAGCTGCTTGTAATGCTGCTGCAGAATTAGATGCTACAGCTATCATATCAGCTACAAAATCAGGAGCTACAGCTAGTAGATTATCTCAATGTAGACCTGTAAGCCCAATAATAGCAGTTACACCAAGTGAAAGAGTTGCTAAGAAATTAGCTTTAAAATATGGAGTATTTGCAATCGTTGCTGATGAAATGAAATCAACAGATGAAATAATGACAAGAACTGTTGAACTTTCAAAAGAGAACGGATACGTTAAAGCAGGAGACACAGTTGTAATAGCTGCTGGAGTTGCTAACGAAGTTGGATCAACAGATTTATTAAAAGTAAGTGTTGTTAAGTAATTAATTAACTTATTATAGGAAGTAGGCTATTTCTTTTTGAAATAGCCTATTTTTTTACATAATTTTTAAAGAAAAAAATATATAAAAAAATAAGACTTGATTTAAAATTTACAAAATGTTAACATTTAAAGAGGCGATTTTACAATATAATAGTGTATATTGTCTTATCTTATATGAAAGACTATAAATAGGAATATAATGGCAACTGTTCCTTACTATTTGCATTAGCACCAATTCTTTGAACTGGTGCTTTTTCTTTTTTAAAATAGTAAATTCATAGTTATATAGCTTATATATACAAAAATATTAGAAAAATCATATTTTTTAATATTTTGTTAGTATGAAAATTTATCTATGGTAAAAACTAATATAGAAAAAGAAAAAAAGGAGTTGTTTGTTATGCCAAATAATTTAGTTTGTAATGCTGAAAGTTGTGCTAGTAACGGTGGAGGTCTTTGTCAGGCAAATAAAATACACATAAAAGGTGTAGGTGCACATACTGAGGGAGAAACAAGATGTGTTACATATTCAGAGGATAGTATAGGAAATAATCTTAAAAATATATTTAATACTAATTATACAGGGTTAGTAAGTCAGGATATATTTGATGGAGCGCCAGCGCATCCAGCTGTATCATGTTCAGCTAACACTTGTAAACACAATAAGTATGGAGAGTGCAGTAAAAATTCTTTACAAATATATTCAGCAGTTCAAGGTGATACTAGTTGTACTAGTTTTGTAATGAAGTAAAATTAAATAAAAATTGTTTTGTTGTAAAAATTGTTCTAATTATGTTAGAATTTAATAATTAAAATAAAAATTGATGGGTGAGTGCATTATGATAGAAAAGAATAAAGAGTATATATTAGATATAATTTCACAAGGATACGAAGGAGAAGGAGTTGCTAAGATAGATGATAACTTCCCAATTTTCGTTGAAGGTGCATTAGCAGGTGAAAAAGTTAAGGTTATAATAGTTAAAGCTAAAAAGAAATTCGCTTATGGTAAGATAGTAGAGATTATAGAAAAATCTCCAAATAGAGTTGATATGAAATGTGAACATAGAGTTTCTGGGGGATGTAATTTACAACATTACTCATATGAAGCTCAATTAGATTTTAAATACGATAGAGTTAAAGAATGTATTAGAAGAATAGGAAAACTTGATGATAGTATTGTTAAACTTCCTATTGGGATGGAAAATCCTGATAAATACAGAAATAAAGTTCAACTTCCTATAGGTATTAGAAATGGTAAGCTTAGCATAGGTTTCTTTGCAGCTAGAAGTCATGAAATTATGGATATGGAAAGTTGTATTATTCAAGATGAAGTTGCTGATAAGGTTATTTCACTAACAAGAAACTGGATAAAAGAACATAATATTAAACCATATAATATTGAAGGTGAGTATGATGAGTCTGGAATATTAAGACATATCATGGTAAGACGTGGTTTCAAAACTAATGAAGTTATGGTTGTTATAGTTACTAATGGAAGAAAATTACCTCATGCAGAGGAATTTATTAAAACTATAACTGAGAATGTTGAAGGAATTAAGAGTGTAGTTCAAAATATTAATTCTGAGAAGACTAATGTAATACTTGGTCAAGAAAACATAACTTTATGGGGCGAAGATACTATTTCTGACTACATTGGTGAGTTTAAGTTTAATATTTCACCAGAGTCATTCTTCCAAGTTAACCCTGCACAAACAGAAGTTTTATATGGTAAGGCTCTAGAGTATGCTAATTTAGCAGGAGAAGAGACTGTAATAGATGCTTATTGTGGAACAGGAACAATTACTCTATTCTTATCAAAGAACGCTAAGAAGGTATATGGAGTAGAACTAATAGAGAAGGCTATAGAAAATGCTAAAGAAAATGCACAGATTAATAATGTGGATAATGTAGAGTTTATAATTGGAGAATCAGAAGTTGCAATTCCACAGCTTATTAATGATGGAATAAGAGCAGATGTAATAATGCTTGATCCACCAAGAAGAGGTTGTGATGTAATGCTTCTTAATGCAATTACAAGCACTGATGTTAAGAGAATAGTTTATGTTAGCTGTGATCCTAGTACATTATCTAGAGATCTTGCTATACTTGATGAAAGAGGATATAAAGCGGTTGAAGTTCAACCAGTTGATATGTTCCCTCACACACCACATATTGAGAGTGTTGTTTTATTAGAAAAGAAATAATTTAATATAATAGTTAGTTAAAATTGAGAGCTAGAAATAGCTCTCTTTTTTGTTTGCAAATAAAAATATTTGAAGGTGATAAAAATTAGTGAGATAATATGGTAAAGTAAATGTAGAAAGAAGGATATACTATAATGAGAGAGCTAAGAAGAAAAGATAGAGAACTTGGAAAAGATGATGCAATTGATTTATTGAAAAAAGGTGAATATGGTATTTTATCTACAGTAGATAGAGATAATAATGCTTATGGGGTTCCAATGAGTTATATTTATTGGAATAATGCAATATATTTTCATTGTGCTTTAGAGGGATATAAGTTAGATAATATAAAGAATAATGCTAGTGCTTCTTTTTGTGTAGTTGGACAAACTTGTGTAATATCAGAACAATTCAGTACACTTTATGAAAGCGTTATTGTGTCTGGAATAGTAGAGTGTATTTCAGGAGATGAGAAAAAAGGTGCACTTTTAGAAATTTTAAATAAATATTCTAAAGAAAACTTAGAATCAGGAAAGTTACATATTGAAAGAGCTATTGGAAGAGTTGAGGTTATTAAAATAAATATTGATAGAATTGTAGGAAAAGCAAGAAAATAGTTTGAAGAGAGCCTGAGTTGGTTCTCTTTTTTTTAGTTTATTTTGCTTTGAAATGAAATTTTGGTTATGTTCAATTTGAAGAGAAGTTGAATATTATAATTTGAGGTGATGGTAAATGGGTTATTTCAAAAATAATTATAAATGTGAAAAGTGTGGTGCTAGTAAATTTTATATAGAATTTTTAGATAATGAAATTAAGATGATATGTGCAATTTGTCAGCATAAGATTTATCAAAAAATAGAGACTCAAGATAAACCAAGGAAAAGTAAGAGATTAGATAGTACGCTTGTTATGATATCAGGGAAACTTGAGGATTTAGAAAATAAGCAAGATACCTTAATTGATAAAGTTGAGTTCTTAGAGAAACGAATTTCTGATTTAGAGGAGAAAAAATAAACTTTATCCTTTTTAAACTTTGTAATAATTAAGAATTATGGAGGTAATAAATAAGGAATGAAGGATGACCCTTCAATTATCTGGGATAAGAAGAAATCTCCTTATATAAAAGTAGCTGAGATTATAATAGATAAACAAGAGGTTATGAATAAAATTAAAGTTGAGCTAGCAGAAATTGCATCTTTTAATGTTGGACATGCACTTATGGAACATAGACCGATAGGTGAATTTAATGAAGCAAGAGTGAAAATATATAAAGAGTTATCAGAGTATAGACATAGAAGAAATAAAATAATTAAAAGAGAGCTAAATATTGAGGACTATAAAAAAATATGAGTACAAAGTTTTTTATAATGTTTTAAGGGGAAGTAGTATTAATAGAGATTAGAAAATTATTGATAGTTTAAGAAATAGCATTAAGGAAGCACACAAGGGAAATATAAGAGTTTATATAGATTTGATGATAAAAATATATCTATTAGTAATAGAAATGGTTTAAAGAGTCTGAGAAAGCTTCTAAAAGATAGTGAAATAAAGTTATATTTACTAATAAGCACAATGAAGAAAAATTAGTACAAAGAATAAATTCGCCTAAAGATTAATAAAATAAAATTATGTAAAATATTTAGGAAAAAAATTGATGATTTAAAAGTCTAGAATAAGAAAAACTCATGGAGATTAGAGTTATAAATCTTCATGAATTTTTTTATTATTTTTAATTAATAGTTAAAAGGTCTATTTGCTGTATTACCAAACCAAAATGCAAAAGCACCATTATCAGAGTTTGTTAAACCATTTATTCTTTGGTTTTTAAGTGTAGTTACATGACCATCTGGGCTTGTATAAGTTATATTATATTGACATCCGTAATGCATCATACCTTCAAATCCTTCAAGATTTGTAGCTACAACTTTATAGCCAGTTCCATTAAATTGATAATTCATAGCTGATTTTAATAAACTGATATTAGCACCTTCATAACTCGCACCTTTTAAAGTAAGTGAGTATCCGATAGGTTCTAAAAACTTATTAATAGAAGTAGGATATACTATTTTGGGAACTGTAGGAATAGTTGGTGCATCTTCTAGTAAAGCTGATGTTTTAATAAAAGCTATGCTTCCGTTTGCAGCAATTAAACTATAATCTTTGTAAGGTGACATTAGCATAACAATATCTTTTGAAGAAACTGTACCTATTATAGGTGAAGTTGATGAAGGATTTTCATATAATTCATATGAAAGGGCAGAATTACTTAAATAAGTAGGTGCATTTTCATATGGAAAGTCATCAGTTGGACTAATATCCCATTCGGGTGTATTACTCTTTTGCTTAGAGAATAAAGCTGTGTTTGGTTTTAAACTATCAAAGCCAACATTTACTGACAGTATATTTTCAGGAGTTGTGTAATATTCAACTGAACCATTTTGAGTATTTTTTTGATATTGGGCAATATAAAGTGCTACAGCTTGAATAGTTCCATTATGAACAGTTGTGTAAATGCTAGATACTTTTACTAAAACATTCTTTTTATCTGTGTATATAGTTTTAAATTTTTGAGTTAAAGCATTTTCATACTGTTTGTGGTCAGATATGATATTTTCATTATAAAAAACATTAACTCCATAATTATAAGCAAACAAATCATTAGATGATGAGTTATTATTCTGATTTGATTCAGAAGAAGGTTGGTTTGTTGTATGTGTAGTTTCAATTTTTGCATCAGTTGCAGTTTTTACATGAATTTCTGATTTTTCAGGAGCAGTTGCAGAATTATTATTTATATCATTAGTATTATTGCTATTATTTTCTTGGTTTGAATTATTATTTTGATTAGTACTTTGTGTAGGGTTATTAGTAGAAATTGTGTTGTTAGTTGAATCAGCTTTAGCAACTTCATTATAGCTAAAGACACCAACACCAACGGCTACTACTATTATTATTAGTATTGCTACTTTTTTCATTAGTAAAATCTCCTTTTGTATATAATTATCAATTTTAGCTAATTTTACGCAAATAGTCGTTACATATGTATTAAGAGAAAAATAAAATCTTGAATAAATTTAAAAGTCGTGTAACAATAATATTTAGTATAATAAATCAGTAGTTGATTTTTATGAAATACATAATGAAGAGAAATAGGAGAATAAAATTATGAAAAACCAAAAGAATGTAGAAATAATGAAAAATCTTTTAGCTGAGAAAAAAGCAAAAGGTCAAAAAAAAGGCGGAAAATTACTTCCAGATAGATATGGTAAGCAATCAGCTGGGTCAGGAAATATTTAAGGTTAAACTTAAGATATAACTAAATAAGTAAAAAAGAATCTTTGTGAGGACAAAGGTTCTTTTTTTTGGAAAATTTAATAATTAAAAGTTTTATTGACTAATTACCAAAATATGGTAAAGTTTATTTGGGTGGTATTTTAGAAAAACTGCACCAAGATTTATAAATTTAATTTGAAAAAAGTTTAGATGGGTTACATCAATTTTGAGTAATACTATAGTTAAATTACTTTCGTTATATGGAGGTGATATTATGAAATTTGGTTTTATTGGAGCAGGGAAACTTGGAGTTTCTCTAGGGAAATATTTTATTTCAAATGACATAAAAGTTAGTGGTTATTGTAGTAAAAACATAGTATCTACAAAAGAGGCTAGTGATTTTACAAATACAAAGTGCTATGAAAGTTTAGAAGATTTAGTTTTAGAAAGTGATGCTATTATTATTTCTACACCTGATTCTGTTATTGAATGTGTGTGGGATGAATTAAAAAAACTCTGCATACGAGGCAAAATTATTTGTCATTGTAGTGGGGTGATTTCTTCTGAAGTTTTTTCAAATATTGAAAGTCTAGGGGCTTATGGTTATTCTATTCATCCGATGCTTGCTATTTCTAGCAGGTTTGATTCCTATAAAAATTTTTCTAAAGCATTTTTTACAATCGAAGGTAGTGTAAAGTATAGACACTATTTTCACAGATTCTTTAATACACTAGGAAATGAATGTTGCATAATACCTAGTAAAAATAAGGTTAAGTATCATTTAGCATGTGTAAGGTCTAGTAATCTTATTTTAGGGCTTATAAATAAAAGTGTTAAAGAACTTGTTAGCTTGGGGTTTACAGAGGAAAAAGCACTTTATGCAATTGTGCCACTTGCTGATTTGAATATGAAGAGTATTAAAGAAAATGGAATAGTTCAAAGTCTTACAGGTCCAATTGAGAGAGGGGATTTAAAAACTATTAAATCACATTTTGATGTATTAGATAGTGTAGAAGATAAGGAACTTTACAGGCTTTTATCAAGAGAAGTTTTAAATGTTGCATTAGAGAAAAATAAGGATAGGGATTATAAAGAAATAATTGATTATTTGGGGGAGTAGTTTATGAGAAATACAGCTGTTAGTTTTAGGGAAGCTAAAGCAAAAAATGATAAGCTAACTATGCTTACAGGATATGATTATTCTATGGCAAAGCTTATTGATAATTCTGGTGTTAATGGTATTTTAGTTGGTGATTCTTTAGGAATGGTTTGTCTTGGTTATGAGGATACTTTATCTGTAACTATGGAAGATATGATTCATCATACAAAGGCAGTTGCAAGAGGTGCAAAGAATTCTCTTATAGTAGCAGATATGCCTTTTATGTCTTATCAAACCTCAGTTTATGATGCAGTTTGTAATGCAGGTAGACTTATAAAAGAAGGTAGGGCACAGGCTATAAAACTTGAAGGTGGAATTGAGGTCTGTGAGAAGATAGAAGCGATTACGAGGGCATCTATACCGGTTATGGGTCATATAGGTCTTACACCTCAATCAGTTAATGTATTTGGTGGTTTTAAAGTTCAGGGGAAAGATACAGATAATGCAAAAAGAATTATAGATGAAGCTATTGCTATTGAAAAAGCAGGGGCTTTTGCTGTTGTGCTTGAATGTGTGCCAGATATGATTGCAAGACTTGTTTCAAAAAAAATAAGTATACCAACTATAGGGATTGGAGCAGGTGCAGGTTGTGATGGTCAAATTCTTGTTTATCAGGATATGCTTGGTATGTATAGTGATTTTACTCCGAAATTTGTGAAGAAGTATGATAATTTAGGTGAGAAAATAGATGTAGCATTTAAGAAATATATAGATGAAGTTAAGGATGGAGTTTTTCCATCAAGTGAGCATACTTTTAAAGTTAGTGATGATGTTTTAGAAAAGTTATATTAAGGGTGATGATGATGATGATATTTATAAATAAAATAAAAGATTTAAGAAAGATAATTAAAGATTGGAAAAAACAAGGTGTGAGTATTGGTTTTGTCCCTACTATGGGTTTTTTACATGAAGGGCATGAAAGTCTTATAAAGAAAGCATCTAGTGAGAATGAAGTTGTTATTGTAAGTATATTTGTAAATCCTACTCAGTTTGGTGTTGGGGAAGATTTAGAGAGTTATCCAAAGGATTTAAAGAAAGATTCACAAATTTGTGAGAGAGCAGGTGCTACTGTGATTTTTAACCCAGAAGCAAGTGAAATGTATGCTAAAGATGCTACAACTTTTGTAGATATGGATAAACTTACGGGGGAGCTTTGTGGAAAAAGCAGACCTATACATTTTAAAGGGGTTTGCAGTGTTGTATCAAAGTTATTTAATATAGTAACTCCAGATAAAGCTTATTTTGGAGAGAAGGATGCACAACAACTTGCAGTTATAAAAAGAATGGTTAGAGATTTAAATATAGATGTAGAGGTTATAGGTTGTCCTATAATTAGGGAAGAAGATGGACTTGCTAAGAGTTCAAGAAATACTTACCTCTTAGAAGATGAGAGAAAGGCAGCGACTATATTAAATAAAGCTATGATTAGTGCTAAAAGTTTAATAGAAAATGGTGAGAGAAATTCAGAGAAAGTAAGAAATCATATAAATAGCATAATAAATCTAGAAAAATTAGCAAAAGTTGATTATATAGAAGTAGTTGATAGTTTATCTATAGAAAAGGTTGATGTTATAGAAAAATCAGTTTTAGTTGCAATAGCAGTTTATATAGGGAAAACAAGACTTATAGATAATTTTACTTTTGAGGGTTAAAAAATAGGTTAAGGTTAAAAAAATGGGGGATTAAAAAATGAGAGTTAATATGTTAAAAGGAAAAATTCATAGAGCTACAGTGGTACAAGCAGCTCTTGATTATGTAGGGAGTATAACGGTAGATGAAGATTTACTAGATGCAGCAGGGGTAATGGAGTATGAGAAAGTAAGTATTGTTGATATAGACAATGGAGCAAGGTTTGAAACATATACGATTGCAGGAGAAAGAGGAACTGGGATGATATGTTTAAATGGAGCTGCTGCAAGGTGTGTTCAGGTAAATGATAAGATAATTATTATGTGCTATTGTGAGATGGGGAGAGAAGAGGCAATAGACCATAAGCCAAGAGTAGTATTTGTAGATGAAGAGAATAGAATTAAAAGAATTAGTTCTTATGAAAAATATGGGCAGTTGTCTGAATAAAAAGTTAATATAAAGAAGAAGATTTTGATATTTTGTAAATATTAGAATCTTTTTCTTAGTACAAATAAGGCGAAAGAATAAAAATCAAGATGTAAAAAATTAAAAGATACTTAAAAAAACAGTAATATTAAATAAAAAAAGATAAAAAAAGTAAAATAAAGTATTAAATTCCTAAATATAGAACATGAACCATTGCTAAATTGTTAAAACAATATAATTTTGTTATAATCGCAATATAATTTAAAATAATAAGAGGTAATAAAATAATATGAGAAAAAAAATAGTTGCAATAGCTATTGGTATAGGGATTGTTAGTTTGATGCCTTTGCATAGTACGGTTAGTAATAAAGTTTTATTACTAACAAAAAGTGCAAATAATATAAGTAATACTGAGAGTAGAAAAGTTTTAGGATTTGTAACAACCACTGTAAGGGTTGAAAATAAAAGTGGTAAGATATTATATAATGAATATAACACTGGATTTAGTGGGATGGACATTTATTTTGATCCAATACAAATAGAAAATTGGTATCAAATTGCTCAAATTAGAGTAAATGGTAAGGAAATAGCACAAAATAAAATTGAAAACTTTAAATTACCAACAAAACTTGGTGATAGTAATGAGGATATAACCTATATAGTTTCACCAGCTTCGTATGAAGCAAAAGTAAAGCTTATAGAATCAGATGGTAAAATTTTAGAAAGTACATCAACAGGGTATTCAGGAGAAAAAATAACATATCCTAAAGTACCTAAAGGTTACAAGGTTGTAGATGTTCAAGTCAATGGCAGATATTCAGAGGGAAATATGGTTCCAGTATATTTCACAGATAAAAATCTAGATATTGTTGCAAAACTTGAAAAGATAGTTGTAGTTAAAGATTATAAGGTTAACATAACTATAAATGGCGGAGAAAAGTCGATAGAAAAAAACATAGAAGGCATAAATGGAAGTAAGATAGAAGTTCCAAGTATAGCTAAAGATTATAAAGTAGATAGTGTCTATTTAAATAATAAGAAGATTAAGTATAGTGAGATACCAAAAATTATAGATGGAAAAAATCTTGATATAAAAATAAATATCTCAAAGATAGAAAAAGAAGAACCAATAATCAAGCCGGATATAAAACCAGAACCAGAGAAACCAATAATCAAGCCGGATGTAAAACCAGAGCCGGAGAAACCAATAATCA
>NZ_CAMQZG010000043.1 GCF_947039605.1 uncultured Clostridium sp. | reverse complement strand
CAGGTGGTGTTATGGAGGCTGCACTTAGAACTGCAAAGGATAAAATTGAACAAAAAAGTTTAGATGATATTGAGTATACAGAAATTAGAGGTTTTAAAGGAGTGAAAGAATCTGTTGTTAATATAGCAGGGACTGATCATAGAATAGCAGTTATAAATGGGGCTAATAATTTCTTTAAATTTGTGGAAGAAGGTAATTTAGCTAAAGGTTATACAATAATTGAAGTTATGGATTGCCAAGGTGGATGCATAAATGGCGGAGGCCAGCCCTTTGTAGATGCACTCACAAGAGAAAAAGTAGATTATGTAAAGCTAAGAGCGGATGTTTTATATAATCAGGATGAAAAATTATTACCAAAAAGAAAGTCACATGAGAATGAGGCGTTAAAGAAAATGTATGAAGTTTTAGGCTGCAAGGCATGTGAGGGAATAGCACATGAAATCTTCCATACTGAATACAAAGATAGAAGATATAAAAGTGATAAGAGAGGCAATGTAATTTAATAGAATAAAAAAAGGGGCTGTCGCACTAAATAATTAGTGTGGCTGTCTTTTTTTGCAAAAAAATAAATCCTAACTTTAAAAAAAGTCAGGATTTGAGTAAAATATATAGTGAAAAAGGGCTATCGCTAGCTAAAAATTAATTAGCTAATGCGACAGCCCCTTTTGAGTTTTAATTAGTAGTGAACACCTACATTAGATGATAAATCTCCCATAAGGTTATAAGTTTGAAGTTGTGTCATTCTTATAGCCATTCTCTTTTCTGCGATTTCTTTATTAATACCAGTTAAGCCATTTCCAGCCTGACTTACAATGTTATCTCTAAAACTAATCCAAATTTTTTCTGTTGATGTAAGGTTTTGAGAATTTATATCTCCACCTGAATTAGCTTTTACATAATTATAAACATTATCTATTTGAGTATTCCATAATTCATAAATATAGTTATAAGTATTTAAAACATCTTTAGCATTATCTTTATTAACTCGTCCTGCAAGATGAGTTGATGTGTTTTGAGTTTCAGATACATTATTTATGAATTTTTTATAAGTTGCATTATCATATATATTATTAGAAGCATCTATAAATTGCTGACTTAAAAGAGGACTAACTCCTGTATCAACATAGCCACCTATAAGGTAAGTTGCAAAGTTATTTTCATAAGTCATAGCTTGTGAGTATTGAAGCAATGGTAGGATACTTCCACCGTGACTATTTGGGTAAAGAGATAATACAGAATTTTGATTGTACTGATTAAATTCAGAAACTAAGCTATTAAAGTTTGATAATTGTGAACCACTAAGTTTACTTTGAATAGCAGGTACAATTTTATTATTAACAAAGTTTGTAATTAGCTTATTACCGTTTTCAGCACCCTCATCAAGTTCTCCTTGATCTTTTTGATGATTCTCTATAAAGGTATTTGCATCATTATTTAATTTAATTAATTGCTGTGAAAAATATTGTGCAGTTTCAGGGCTTAAAACACCAGTTGCATTTATATTTTTCCAGTCTGTTGATGAAGTATTAGAATTTTGGCTAGTAGCTTGGCTTACTTCCTTGTTAGTAACAGGTGTAGAATTTGCTTTTTGTGTAGTATTTTTTATATTTGAACTAGATGTACTAGTGGTATTTTTAATTTGTGCATTATTTGTTTGTGTAGTATTTGTTTGACTGCTTTGTTTAGCATTATTATTATTATTATTATTATTATTATTACTTGGTGCAGTTTGTGCATTACTTTCTTGTACTACATTATCAGTTTTGTGAGTTGTAGCATGAACCACATGTTCAGTTCCATAAAAAGCTACAAGTGCAACACCAGCAATTATGATTGCTATTAATACTTTTTTCATTTGTAAAATCTCCTTTAAAGACAGTATATGTATTCTTTTTTATAAAGTTATCTAAATTTTACCTTTAATTTAAAAAGAAGGATTTACATAAGTATGTCAAAGCAAGAACGAGTAAAAAATACTTCTAAAAATTTTATTAGACATTTTAGATTATATGATGAAAGTGATATTTTAAATTAACTTTAATCTATTATTTGGATGGTATAATTAAATATAAAAATATTTAGAGGGAAAGAGGGGTGAGGTAGTGAGGTTATATCTAGATAAACTTAAAAATTATCCTATAGGTGTATGTGGATGTGCTCTTGGGTTTTTAATTCTTGGAAATGTATATACTGAGTTTCAAATTGTGAGTATTAAAATACTTGCTATAATCTTTGCTAGTATAGCTATATTATTTATGATTATTAGAGTTTTTTACTTTCCAAAAGTAGTTGCGTTAGAAATTAAAAATTACATACCAAGCAGTTTTTATACAACTATAGATATGTCACTTTTTTTAATAGCAACGGTTATTTTTAAATTTTCACCTATAATAGGAAGAGGTTTATGGTTTTTTTCTGCAATTTTACATATAGCAATTATAGTTATATATAGTTATTATAGAATCAAAAATCATAAATTTAGTGAGATTATTCCTAGTTGGTATGTGACATATGTTGGAATTGTAACGGGGACTATAACAGGAATGCATTTAGGTTTTATAGGAGTTTCAAAGTACATGCTTTATTTTGGGATTTTAACATATTTTTTATTCTATCCATTTATTTTATATAGAATATTTAATAAATCACTAAATAAACAAGAACTATTAACTATAGGGATAATTGCAGCACCAGCAGCACTTATACTTGCTGGGATGTTTGCTGTGTATAGCTATATAAACCCTATATTCTTAGGGGTTTTAGTAGTTACAATGTTTATAAATCTTATCATAGCTTATTACTTTGGAGTTAAACTATTTTCAGAGAAGTTTGTAGCAGGTCTTGCATCATTTACATTTCCACTTAGTATAAGTACACTTGCGACTTTTAAATTTGTGGGATATTTAAAGAATCATGTTTATCCTATGGTGGAACTTTTTAAAGTTTTAGGGATAATTCAAATTATAATAACAAGTATTGTAATTTTATATGTAGTTATAAACTTTATTATAATGCTATATAAAAATACAAAATAATAAATAATTGAAGAATAATGTAGAGTTACAATAAACACATAGATAACTATGCAAGGGGGGTGGAATAAATGAAATTAAGTTTTAAATTTAAATCTAATATTGATGAAAAACAATTAGAAATAATAGAAGATTTATCTTATCATACAACTAAGCTATACAACATTATTAACTATGATTTAAGAGAAAAAGGTGTTAAAAACTATTATGAAATTGAGAAAGAATATAAGTCTAACTGGCATTGCGATTTCTTGCATAGCCATACTAGACAGCAAATGTTTAAAGTGTTAGAGCAAAACTGGAAGTCTTATTTTGCAAGTATTAAGGATTTTGGAGCAAATCCAAGTAAATACAGAGCAATGCCAAGACCACCTAGATTTAAAAATCTTGATAAGAATAAGAATGAAATTATATTTACTAATCTTGCTATAAGATATACTGATGGGTTATTAAAATTATCATTATCAAAAGCTATAAAGTCATTATTTAATGTGGAAAGTCTTAATTTTACAGTTTCTAAAAAACTGCAAAGCATTATAAATTGGAATAGCTTACAACAAGCAAGGCTTAACTATGATAAAATACAAAAGTGTTGGTGCTTAATTATAATTTATAATAAGCAGGAATTAAAAAATAATAAAACTAATATTATGAGTATTGATTTAGGATTAGATAATTTAGCAACTTTAACATTTAAGGATGGTTTAAATCAATATCTATTTTGTGGAAAAAAACTTAAATCAGTTAATTCTTATACAAATAAGAAAATAGCACATTTACAATCAATAGAAATGTTTAAATATGGAGCCTCTAAGTTTAAAAATACTAAAAAAATTAATAAATATAGAAGATATAGAAAAAATTATATCAATGATTATATGCACAAAGTTTCTAAATCTATAATTGATAAAGCTACTGAAAATAATGTAGGAAAGATAGTAATAGGAAAATTAAAAGAGATTAAGCAAAATATGGATTTTAATAAAACTTTTGTTCAAATTCCAATACAATATTTAACTAAATTAATAGTATATAAAGCTAAATTACAAGGCATAGAGGTTAAATTTCAAGAAGAAAGCTACACAAGTGGTTGTTCTGCTTTTGATTTAGAGTCTATTACGAAAAAAAGTTATGATAAATCAAGAAGAATAGTAAGAGGTCTTTTTGTAAGTAGTTTTGGAATTGTAAATTCGGATATTAATGGAAGTTTAAATATACTTAGAAAGTCAGAAAAATGTATTCCCAAATTAGTGGAAATTATGAGGGATAAAGGGAAATTGGACTCTCCCAAGCGTATAAGGGTTGCCTGTTAAGGTAGAAATTTAAATACCAATCTACGCTAAAAGAATCTATACCTTTTGTAGGAGTAGTAGTTCAACTTAACTATGAGGAATTTATTTATCAAAAGCTTAAAGAACTTCTAAATAGTGTATAATTAATATATGATATATTTTAGAAAGCAATAAGGATGTGAGTAAATGAGGAAATTAAATGAAGTTGATAATAATTTAATATATCAAGAGCTATGCGCACAAGGAAAAGATGTAGAACTAATAGATAATGAAATTTACTATAGTAGTTTTACTTCAAAAACGCATAATAAAATAACTATGAGGTTTACAGCAAAGATTGATGATTTCTTTTATAAAAAACATTGTGAAGTTTACTCAGAGCAAATAGAAGTTATTCTAGATGAGAGTAAGGTAAAACCAGATGTTTTTGTAGTGTGTTCAAAAAATGAGATTATAAAAACTAAAGGAGAATCTATTATTATAGTCCCAAGTTTAATTATAGAGGTAGTTTCAAAAGGTAATGCATCTCTTGATACGTTAACTAAAATGGAGTTATATGCAAGGTATGGGGTTGAAGAGTATTGTTTAGTTTATCAGGACGGTTCTTTAGTTCAGTTAAAGTTAGAAGAGAACTTATTTAGAACTATAAAGGTTTATGAAAGAAATGATATATATAAATCTATAAAATTTGAAGGATTAGAAATAGATTTAGCAAGAGTTTTTTATGATATAGATTAGTTTAAAAGCTTACTCATAGTAATTGAGTAGGCTTTTTGTATGAATAGAGATTGTGAAGATGATATACTATATGTAGTTCCTATATAAGGTAACATAAAATAATAAAATAAAAGGAAAAGTAAAAATGAAAGAACAATATTATGAAAATCTGCTTAGTATAAAAACAGCAGGTAAGCAAGATTTAGAGGAAACATCAATACACTATAACAGATATGAGCCAACAAGTTATGAGGCACTAAATACACTTTTTGAAGAGTATAAAATTAGTGGGACTGATAGTGTTATAGATTTTGGGTGTGGCAAGGGAAGACTTAATTTTTATTTGAATCATTTCTTTAAATGCAGGGTTACAGGAATTGAGATGAATAAATATTTTTACAAACAAGCACTTAGTAATAAAAAAGATTACATAGAAAAGCAAAAGGTAAAGGAAGACAAGGTGAGTTTTGTTTGTACTTTTGCACAGGAGTATGAGATTAAAGAAGAGGATAATAAGTTTTATTTCTTTAATCCATTTTCAGTAGAGATTTTTATGAAGGTTTTAGATAATATTTTAGGTTCTGTATATGAGTTTAAAAGGGATGTAGAACTCATACTTTATTATCCATCAGATGATTATATATTTTTCTTAGAGCAGTATACTGTATTTTCATTAGTAAAAGAGGTTAGGATGGATGACTTTAAGACTGATAGTAGAGATAGATTTGTAGTTTATAAAATGAGTTTTAGTGAGGATGGAAGTTTAGAGTTTTAATTATGAAGTGAAGTTAGGATGACATAATAAAGGGATATAATTATAAAAAAAGATGAAGAGGTAAAAAATGCGTAATTTAAATTTAGATAAATTTTTATCTACTAAAATATTTACAACTACTTTAATACTTTATTTATGTTATATAGCAGGGCATGTTATTACAAAAGTTCCAGTAAAAGTACCACCTTTAATTGTGTTGCTAGTTATAATTGCAATTCAATGTATTGTTGTACTTGTACAAGAGAAGTTTAAAAATATCTCAAAGCGTATATTTAATATTTTAATTAGTGGAGTTTTTCAGTATGGATTGATGCTATTTGTAGTATTAGTAGATTATACTAAAGGATATTATATACTTACTTTGGTTATTTGTTTGCTTGCAGGTGGGCTATTTGGAGTTTTAATAAATTTGATTAGTGAAAAAAATAAATAGTAAAAAGGATGTTATCTTAATGGAAAAAGTAATTTTATTAAGAGAGCATCCTTTATTATTTTAGTTAATAAAGTGTAAAGAAAGTTTTGTAATTAATTACAAAGTAAAGGTATTTTAAACTTTACTTTAATTCTAATAATTCGATTATATAAGGTGATAAACTAGTTATAATTTAATGATTTAAAATAGGGGGATTTATGAAAAAAAAGTTAATTACAACAATGATAATTATTGGGGCAACAATGCTTATAGCAGGGTGTGGGGCAAAAGAAAAAGAGAGTAATACAGAGACTAGCACCAATCAAATACAAGAAGAGAGTGAAAGCATTAAAGAAAAAGTAGATTTGAGTACCTATAATTTTAGGGAACTTACATTTGGGGCTATTACAGGAACTTCTGTTTTAGATGATGGGCATGGAATTTCATATGACCCTATGCTTATTATAGATAATAATAAGGATACTGCTTGGGTTGAAGGTGTTGATGGAAATGGAATAAATGAAGGAATAACATTAGATTTTGGGATGGAAACTATGGTTAAAGAATTTACAATAGTGAACGGCTATGCTAAATCATCAAAGCTTTATTATGATAATAATAGAGTTAAGAGAGTTAAATTAGAATTTTCTGATGGAAGCACAGTAGTTGGGGACTTACAGGATGGTATTTCATCGGCTCAAAGTGTAAAACTTGATAAAGGAATAAAAACCTCTTCTATAAAAGTTACAATACTTGATGTTTATAATGGGGATAAGTATGAGGATACATGTATTGGTGAAATAGATATTAAAGGTTATGAGGATGTTGGAAGTTTAAATGATGCGCACATTAATGAACTTTCAAGTAAAGAATTTACAGGTGCTACAATAGCTGAGGAAACAATTCAAAGAAATATAAGTGAAAATACGAGTACATCATCTGATACTTTTACAGAAGATGATGCACAGAAGATATTAGATGATTATTACACAAAAAAAGGTGAGGATACAACTAACTTTATATATTTATTTAGAGGACCTGCTATTGGGAATAAAGATGGATTTGATGTAATAGTTCAACTTGATTTGGGTTCAAGAATTGGTGAAGTTGGAGAATGTGAAGTATTCTTTGATGGAGAAGTATTTGAACATTAAAATTAAAAAAATATAAGGAAGACCTAAATCTGAAATTTAGGTCTTTTTTTCTAGCAATAGATTTAAATAATAGGTAAATAATAGCATTAAAATTAATGTTTTTCTTAATGTTTAATAGGATTATATGAGAAAAGATAATTATAATTCTTTAAAATTTCTATATTGATATTTTAAAGAATTTGTAGTTAAAGGTTTTCTTTGTTAGTATTAATCAATCGCAAAAGAGAGGTATCAACAATAATTTTAGGAGTTGGTATTTTGGTTAATTATTTTAAATATATAAAAGGGATTTTATTTGGAGTTTTATGTATTGCAGGATTTTATTTGTTTCAAAATGTTGGGATGTTATTTTTTCTTGGAGTAACAGGTAATTTTGATAGGAAATTCTTTGAATCAATGCATACTAAGCATATAACTCATTTTACAGCTAATGAGAATGGTCTTTTAATTTTAGCAGGAGATTTAGTTGTTATAATAGCTATACTTATTATATTTGCAGTAAAGAAAAATATTAGTATTAGGGGCACATTAAAACTTAAAGGTTTTGCACCTAAGAAGTTATTTGTAGTTGTACCTCTTGCAATAGGAACAGCTATCTGTTCATCTATGATAGCACAAATAGTTTGTAGAATAGTAGGAGTTAACCCAGCACATACAATTAAATTTTTCTCTGATATGAATAGCATATATGCTTATATTGCACTTATAATTGTAGGTCCTATAGCAGAGGAATTCCTTTTTAGAGGAATTCTATTTAATTATTTAGATAGAAAAACTACAAGAATTTATGCAGTTATATTATCATCAATATTCTTTGGAATTGCACATGGAGATTTAGTTCAAGGTGTAGCAGTATTCTTTAGTGGAATAGCAATGGCACTTATGTACGTGTATACAGATTCTATACTTGGTGATATTACAGTTCATATGATAAATAATTTTATAGCAACATTTTTTGGATTATTTATATTGTATATATCACATTCTGTCGGAGCGCCTACAGGTGGATTTATTTCAATAGCAGTACTTGTAATATCTCCTGCATTAATACTTATTGCAACAAGAATTTATAAAAGACAAATACACAGACCTACAAAACAATTTAGGAAAACTATAGTTATTTTATGTGTTCTTTTTGCTATAAATATAGGTCTTGGTATTGGATATATTTTTATACCAATGCCAAATCACACAGTACAACATACTCAGATAAAGTAAAAAAGAGTAATGTATAGTATAATAGTGAAGTGTATAATTAAATATATATAGATAAAAATAAAAAAGTAAATCAAAATAACACATGGGAGCGTGAACTAAATGATTTCAGTAATAGCAAAATTTGATGTTAAAAAAGATAAGGTAGATGAGTTTTTAAAGCATGCATTAAGACTTGTGGAAGAGAGCAGAAAGGAAAAGATAAATATTTCATATAATTTAACTAGAGATGTTATGGAAGATAATATTTTTACTTTTATAGAAGTTTGGGAAAGTCCGAAGGCTTTAAAAGAACATATGGATACTAAACATTTTAAAGAGGTAATAGGTGCTGTTGATTCTTTAAAGAATAGTTTAGAGATAAAAACACTTGAAGAGGTAACTCTTTAATATAAAAAGTAAAAGTTCATTCAATTTTTGAATGGACTTTTATTTTTTTGAATGGATTTTTACTTTTTTTTATCAATAAGGGTAACAAGTCCAATTATAAAAGTAAAAACAAATATAACGATTGTTATAACACAAATAAGTGAAATAACAGCAGCGATATATCTAAGAACTACATTGCTAAGGTCTATGATATTTGTTATTAATAATAAGCCAATACCAAAGATTATTATTGAGCTAAAAGCAAGTGTAAATAATTTTTTTATATTTAAATCATTTTTAGGTTTATCCATTTTAAAATCTCCTATCGTAGAATAGATTTTTAGGTAAATATATGAAAAGTATATTCCTACAATATGGCAATGAAGTTGCATACTATTAGTAAGATAAATATGAAAAAATATTGATAAAACGAGATTTATATATCGAAAAAGAATAAAAAGATGTTGAAATTATAAAAATAATGTGTTATTTTTAATGAGTAGAATATTTAAGGAGAGATTAAATTATGAGAAATATTATATTTATTAAGACACGAAGCAGCTTTTTGATAAATAATCAAAAGCAGTTTTTAGAATTTGAGGGAAATAAATCGGATAAAGAAATTTTAAAATATTTAGAGAAAGAATTAAATGCTGATAGTGGAGAGATTTTAATAAAAAACAAAAGAAATCTAAAATATTATGGTGAGGATATTAATATTATTTTTGCTAGTTTAGATTATATAGAGATAGAGAATGAAAAGTTTAGAAACTTTGATGCAAATATTGATAACATAGAGAGTTTATACATAGAAATTGCTTATGATTATTCTCTATGTTATGAAATGAGAGAATATGATGATATTAGAAAAAATCAAGTTTTAGGAAAGAAAGAGAAGAGTATTAAAAAAATAGATTTAATTTTTTCAGTTATTGTAGGATTATTATTTGGAATAAGTTTATTTTATAATGCAGAGGGAATAAATACTGTTGGGGTTTGGACTACTTTTGTAAGTTTTGTCATTGGAGGATATCTTCTTTGGTTTAAAGGAAGAAATATTAAGAGCAGTACTGGGGTGGCAGTTTTAATTACAGGTGCTGCATTGTCAATTACATTTTCAATTTTTAGTAATGAAGTATTTAGAGCTATAAATATTTTTGTGGTTCCAATATTTATTTTAGGTGGAATAAGATTAGCATTTACAAGTGAGATAGAGTTTGTATTTTTAGGGTTTTTAAAAAAGATACTGTATCTTGTTATTGTGAGTCCTCTTACTCATGCTGAGGGGATTAAAATTTTAGCATTATTTAGAACTGATAAGAAAAGGACTGAAAAAAGTGGTCTTGCAAAAGATATTATAATTGGATTAATAATTTCAATACCTATACTTGGAATACTTGGTGCAATACTTGCAAGTGCAAGTTCTCAGTTTGCATCAATAGTAGTAAATTTGGTAATTAATTTATTTAACTTTAATTTAAGTAGTTTAGAGAATTTGATTTTTGGATTTATAGTAAGTGTGGCAATTTTTGCATATATGGTAGTATTTTTAAATACAATGAATGTTCAATTTGATGGGGGAGTAAAGATTGTTAATGAAAAAAAAGAGGTAGAAGTAAAACTAAATGTAAGAATATTAAATACTGTTTTAATTATGATAAATGGATTATATTTAGTGTTTGTACTATCAACTCTGAATCAAGAAGTAGAAACATTTTCAAGTGTTGCAAGAGAAGGGTTCTTTCAATTAGTATTTGTTGTGCTTTTAAATATAATTATGATAATGTTCTTTAGAGGCAAAACAAAAGAAAATAAAATATCAAAAGTATTATATGCTATTATGACAGCGTTAAGTTTATGTATGGCAGCAAGTTCTATCAAATCACTAGTAATTTATATTGGTGGATATGGACTTACAAGATTAAGATTTATATCAATTGTATTTGTAGGATTTTTAATGATTTTACTTGTAGTACTTCTTATAAATATATTTAAAAAGTTTAAAATGTGGAATTATATAATTATAATAGCTATGATTTTTTATATTGGTGTAAATTATATAAATATGGATGCCTATATAGTTAAGTATAATGTAAATAGATATACACAAAGTGGTGATGAAAGACTTTTAGATGTTGATTATTTAACATCATTATCATATGATGCTAAATTTGAAATAGCTGATGGTGTTGATAAAGGATACTTTAATAAAGATGTATTAAAGAAATTTAAATCTAAAGATTTAGAATGGTTTGATTATAATTATTACGAGTGTAGTAATCTTTAAGGGATTAAATTAAGAATTATAAAAAATATAGAGTTGAAAAAGGTTGGTGTGAAAATACCAACCTTTATTTTTGTTCTAAAGAAAAAAATAGTATATAATAGAAGTTAGACTAAAAAAAAGGGGCGAACTTATGATAAAGGAATCAAAGGTAGAAATGTTATTTGATGATATCAGAGGATATATAAGTAATTTAGAGAATGCAATAGCAAATAAAGATAAAGAGATATATATAAGAAGTAAAAAAATTGAAGTTTTAGAGGAAAAAAATAGTATAGTAAAAAATACTGTAGATGTTAATAAGAGTGAAAAAGTAGAATTATCAAAAGAACTATTTAACATTAAGTCAATTTACTATCTTTTAGGAGTAGCACTTAAACTAAAAAGTGCAAGTGAGATAAGAATTTTATTCGAGCTAATAAACAGAGATGAATCACTAAAGCTTACAGAAAAGTCAAATAAGCTTTTAGTTGATGCACTTTGTTTTTATAGTATTTATAGTTTTGATAAAGAGGAAGAAAAGAAAGCATTTTTAGTAAAATCATTAGAAAAGCTTAATCCTGAAAAGTTTGATGGATTTTATAGAAAAGTTTTTACACAGATAATTACTACATATGAGATGCAAAATTATATAGATGAAGATTTTATGATTAAATTTATAAGAAAAACAGCTTTTAGTAGAGATAAAGATATTGCAAAAAGTATTTTAATATCAATAGTAAATTCAGGTCGAATTATAGTTGGTCAGTCTAATATTCAAAATGTAATGTTAATAGGGTTGTATCTTGGTATAGAAAATATAAGAAAATTAAACTACATACAACCCCTTTATATAAAGGCTATGGATAGTAGATTTGATAATTTATTTATAAATTTCCTTGTAGGGAAAATCAAACTTGATTTTACATTGTTAGATAGTAATATGATGAATATTAAGGTTTTAAATAAGAACTTAGTAAGTTATATATATAGTATAGCAAAAGAGACTAAGAAAGTTGTACTTGATGATGTTAATTATGAAAGTAAGCTTTTTAAAACATCATTAATTGATACAGAAAAACCTAGTACAGTTGTAAAAGGTAGCCCAGTTAAAGTAGTAGAAAAAAAGATAGTTAAAGCGATAAAATTAGAGCCGTTAAAGTCAGTTGTAGTTAATAAAAGTACTAGAACTTGTGATCAAGATGGTGGAGATTTAAAGATTATTGGGCAAAGTATATTGTATTATGACCCTATGCTTAAAAATTCTTTAGGTGAAGTATTAGAAAATATTTTAATCTGTAAAACTTGCAAAAAGAAAGTTGTTAATTCAGATATTGTAAGAAAAATATATAAGAAGATACCACATAGTTACAAACTTAAATTTAAAAATCAAAAAGATATTAATCTAAATATTTTTAAATATAATATAGGACTTCCAAGAAGTGAGAGAACAAAGCTTTTAAAAGAAGTTATAGCACCTGCTATGGGAGCATTTAATGTAATAGAAGCATTAAAAAAATTAGTTGATATGCACAAAATGGATAAAAGTGGAAATTATAGCCTTTCAATTGCAGAGTGGGAACATGATATAAAAAAGTTAGAGACAGACTATGACGATATGGAATAGTATGAAAATAGAGAAGGAGTAAGTTATGGATGAGAGTAGAAAATGGATTGAAGCTATTGATAATAGAAAATCGACAAGGCGTTATAAATTAGAGGTTATATCTAGTACAAAGATTCACAGACTTAAAGATTTAATAGCCCAAATGAATGAAACAGAGAAAATAAATATTAAACTTATAAAAGATGGAACAAAAGCTTTTAGTAATTTTAAAACGACATATGGTATGTTTGAAGGGGTTAGGACATTTATAGCACTCGTAGGAGACAAAACATTAGTAGGCTATAAAAAGAAGCTAGGATATTTTGGTGAAATACTAGCACTTGAAGCAACAAGTCATGGGCTTGGAACTTGCTGGGTTGGTGGTACTTATGATAAAGACCATTGTATAGGAAAATTAGATTTAAAAGAAAATGAAGAATTAGTTTGTATAATAACTATTGGAAGATCAGCACAAAAAGTTAAATTAAGAGATAAATTAGTTAAAACATTTCTTAAAAATAATAAAATGATGGATGATGTTTTTAGAACTGATGAAAAAATTATACCAGCTTATATTAAAGGTGGATTAGAAAGTGTTATAAAGGCTCCATCAGCATTAAATAAAAAGCCAATAAGCTATGAATATAAAGATGGAAAGGTATATGCAAGTATATCAAAAGAGAATCATGGCTTTGAAGAGATTGACCTTGGTATATCAATGTTACACTTTGAACTTGGAAGTTTGGATACTGGGTACGCTGGGAAATGGATAGTGGAAGATGGGGAAAATGTATATATTTAAACTTTTTTGAATAAGGTGGTATAATTATCTTAAATAATAAAATTCTAATAAAACTTTTATGGAGTGTGTAAACATGTTTATAAATAAAAACAAAAGAATAGACCTTATGATTGAAAGTATTATAAATTTACAAGATGACTTAGATGCAAATTCAGAACAAATTTTAAAGCTATTAGATAGATTAGCTAATATGAATAGAGATAAAGCTTTTTCAATGTGGGAATATATCATCAAAACACAAACACAGTCTTTTGATCTAACACAAAATTTATTAGAAACATTCATGGAGAAAGAGCCAGATAAAGTTTTTGAGATGGTGTGTAGTTTTACAGAGGCATTTGAAATGTTATCAAATTCAGAGGAATATAATGTTGAATCACTTGGTTCAATGGGAGAATATTTGATTAGAATTGATGATAATTCAAAAGTTATAAGTTTTATAGAAAATGCATTAAAAACAAAAGGAAACAAATATTCATTTTTAAAAGATATACTTTCAACTTACACTGTTGAAGATAGTATGGATGAAGAACTTTTAGGTGGAATAATAAACTTAATTGAGCAATTTTCGGATAAAGTACAAAGAGCAAAACTTGTTGCAAGTATATCTGAATTTATGTGATTATAAAATAGAAAAAGAGTGTGCTAATGAAATAAATTAGCACACTCTTTTTGTTGAATTAAGTTTAAGCTTCAAAAATACTAAAGTTTGCATCTTGCATTTGCTTTAAGTATTCTCCTCTTATAGAGTGAAGTTTGTCATTAATATTTAAAATTAAAATATCTAAATCAAGATAACCAACAATATCACATCTTATAGCTTCATCAGAATAAACGCCTTTGTAATAAATAGGTTTATCAAAAGTTATTGATTTAGCAGGAATAAGTTTATATTGTTTAAGTTTTTCTAGTTTTTCAGATTCAGTTTCAAATTTAAAAAACTCACCTTTAGGTGCTATAAGAGTAAAATTAGTAGCTTTTGTTAAAGACTCTACAAGAGTTTCTTTTTTTATTGGCTCATTAGTAGATAAATCTGTCATAGCAACCTCAGCATGCTGATTTGATTCTTTTGCACCCATCATTAAATCAAACATTGATAACTGTGTGTTTGAGCTACGAGGTTTAAATGTAGAAGTTGGTTTTGGTATATTTGTATCAACAGTTTCTACTACAGCTGTAGTATCTCTTTGAGAAATATCTATTGATGGTACTATAGGAGGTTCAATAGTTTGATTTATCTCAATAACCACTTCAGAATCACTACTATTTGAAATGATTTCTTCAAGGTTTACTGAAATAATAGAATCTTCAATTTTAGGTTCTATAACTACCACAGTTTTAGCTTCTAAATCTTTGATAGTTTCTTCAGTTACTTGAGGTTCTATAGATGTTTCAGTAGCTGACTTAACACTTAAAAGATTCATAAGTTCAAACTCAGAAATTATTTGAATTTCGCAGCCTTTATTATTATAATCAGCAACTTTTTGAACTTTTCCACCATCCATAGGAAGTCCGGTATTAAGATTAATACCTCTAACTAAATAGTTATTCGCTTTAACAAGTCCATCTTTAAAAACACCACCAAGGTCCACAATTCTTTGTGCAGCTTCTTCTTTACTAGCAAAAGTAGTGAAATCACCAGTAAAAGTGAACATCTTTCCAAATACAGGGTGAGACTCATCAAAGTCAGTTGATTTTGGCTTTAAATCTTTAGCTTTAAAACTATTAGATGAAAATTTATTAAAATTCTGTTTTTTAGCTCTAGCGGTATAACTTTTAGTTTCATCTGTCATAGTAAATCTACTTACACTTGTACGAAGTTCACTCTCTATAAGAGTTCGATTAAATAAGCGTTCTGTATTAACTATATGTAAAAATGCTTTAAGACAAATAAGTGAATCATCAACAGCTCTGTGATGCTCAAAAGTTTCGCCTATATATGCACCAACTGCTTTTAAATTATAAGCATCAAGTTTTATATTACTTCTATAAAGGTTTTGAGTACAAAGATAATCAAAATCTTTATATTCAGACTTATATATAGATATAAGTTTTTGTAAAAGTCTTATATCAAAAGCAGCATTATGAGCAATAACAAGAGTTCGATTATCTATCATATCAAAAATTCTTTTCCAAATAGTAGGGAAAGTAGGGGCATCTTTAACCATAGATTGAGTAAGACCATGAATATTAATATTCATTTGATTAAAGTAAGTTTCAGGATTTATTAAAAATTCTTTACTAACAGTAATTTCACCATTCTCATATATAGCAATACCAACACTACAAGCTTTATCATGGAACTCATTTGCAGTTTCAAAATCTATTGCAAGAATCTTATCATAATCAATAGAAGTATAAAGATTATCTAAAGTTTCAAGAACTGAAAAATCCTCTAAAATATCTTCAGAATATTCAACATTCTCTAAAATAGCAGTATCTGTTTTTTCTTCTATAGTATCTATTGCTTCCACTACTAAATCTAAAGGCGAATTAATAAAAATAATTGCATCTTCTTTACTTGTAAAAGTGTGTTTGTTTTTTGCATCAATCAGATTAATTTCTCCAGTAATATCTGTTGTTATAATATTTGCAGAAGCTTTTATGTTTTCAAAATTTATATCATTTTTTTCATAGATACCTTGAGATGAAAAGCAGAAATTGCTATTTATAAAGCAATCAAGCATTCTGTCTTTAGTTGTAAATGAAAAAATATTAATCTTATTATTTTTATAATTTAGAATTACATTATCTAGTTCGTTTATTCTTTCTTGTAAAAGTTCTTTATTAGAAAACATTTTATTCCTCCTAAAATTTAAGCATATCCTTTAATTATAACCTCTTTAGAGAATTTAATCACATTTATTATGTAAAGACAAAAAAATACTATTGCATATAATTTAAAATTAAATCAATATATGCAATAGTATTCTATAAGTTTTTTATTAATTGTCTAAATAATTATCTTACTTTTTGGATTGATGGTTCAATTCTAGTTAAATCTTTAATCCATTTAGTAGCAATTCTTTCTTCATGTTTTTGAACATTATCATGTTTTTTGTAGTTTTTAAGGAAGTTTCTAAGTTCCTTGTATAAATCTTTTAAATCACTTTCTTCAACGATTTCTGCATTTCCATAAAATTCTTTTAATGTTTGAATATGTTCTGCATTTTTCTTAGCATCTTTAAGTTTGCAAAGTAATGTTTCGCATAAGTCACATTTTTTAGGATTTTCAGCTAATGCTATGATAGTTTCTAATCTTTTTTTTGTGTGATTTGAAGTAATATTTGTAAGCTCATCTTGTAAAGAACATTCATTTATGAAAGCTTTGAATTCTTCAAAGTGATCTGACTCACTAAACATTCTATCTATTTGTTCTGGTGTATAAATTTTCATATTGAAAACCTCCGATATTCTAAGTTCTATTTTAAAATCACTTGCCATAAAATAATCTTAACACTAAAAAATAAACTTGTAAAAAAAAAAAAAAGAGTCTATTTTATGTGAAATGAAGAATTCTTTGCTGAAAAAATGAAGAAATTTAAGATTTACTTCATTTAGAAGAGGTGAATTTAGTATTTAATGTATTTTTTAATAAAAATGCTAAATGATGTTATAATGAAAAGAGAAAATATCTGATTTGAATTTTATTTAAGATGTTTTAGGATAAAACTAAAGATGATGGAGATGACTAAATGGATACACTAATAGCTGCATGGGCAGTAGGAGTAAGTTTTATAATAACAGGAATTATGGCAAAAAAGAAATTCCCTGAAAAAATTAATGACCGAGCAGGGTATAGAACTAAAAGATCTAAGGCAAGTAATGAAGCATGGGTTTTTGCAAATAACCTTGCAAGTAAAATGTATATAGCTGGAGGGGTTCTTGGAATTTTGGTTTCTAATTTTTTAAGAAGTTATGGAACTACTAATATATATCAATTAATAGTTGCTTCGCTTTTTGCAGGACTATTTTGTCAGATTGGAACTGAGATTATATTAAGAATTAAATTTGACAAAAAAGGAAGGAAAAAGAAGTTTAAATAGAAGGAAATGGGTTGGACTTTAATACCTAAATTTTCTAATTTTAAATATTTTCTAATACAAAAGTAGGGCTTTTGTAATGGAATTGAAACGTTTAAATTTTACTTTACTAATATAATTTAAACAGAATTAGAATACATATTTAGGAGAGTAATAATATGAAATCATTAAAATTATGGGTAACTATAGGCGTAGTTGTATTAATTGGTGCAATTGCAATTCATGGATTTATGAGTAAGCATAAAACAGATAGAAAAGTAAATGATACACTTATAAATGCAGCAACACTTGAGAATACACAAAATAGTTTAAGTAATAATATGCCGATAACAGCAAATATGAATACAACAAGTAAGAAAATAAATTTACAGAATGGAATATACATACCACAGGGAACATATGAAGCTCCTATGCAGCTTCTAGATGGTAATATGCATACAGATTATTTAATAACAGGAATGATAACTTCAAATGAGCCTATATCAGTTTATAATACCATATTAGATGGTTCTGGTTCAGTTAAAGAGTATCCAGCAGGAACTAACCTTCTTGTAATTGGATATGTTGATGGATACTTTATACTAGGGTCAGCTTCAGGAGATGTTGATGGTCTTGGGTATAAGACTGACACATTTGTAAAAGCGGATAATATGACTTTAATTCCAAATGAGTCAAATTTATATGCTTTAACACTTGGGAATTCACCATTTAAAGTAGATTTTCTTGCAAATTCAAATAATCAATCAGTAAAATTATATGAATATCCAACAGATTTATCAAAAGTAGTAGGAGTTATAAATCCTAATCAGATAAGTCCAGTTACTTCAAATAATGAAGCTGATATATTAAATACAGCTAATAAAATGCAAGATGTATCTTTTAAAGGTCAAAAAGGTTGGGTATTATCATCAGCACAATATCCAATAAAGTATATAAGTTCAGGGATTGCTGCAAGCACAAATAATGGTGCAGCATCTTAGTGAAAAAGTATCTAGCTATGCTAGGTACTTTTTTCTATTTGATAAATAGTAATTAAGTAATTATAATATGTATATGTAAAATAAAAAGGAGGTGGTGATTGATTGTTAGGTCCAACACATAGATTTGGTGGGATTGCATTTGGTGCTTTAACACCAGTTTTTATAGAAAAAGTATTACATATACCTATTCAAGACCCGATAGCATTTGCAGTAGCAGCTATGGCAGGGGGGGCAATAGGTAGTCTTATACCAGATATAGATTCTCCAACTAGTACACTTGGGAGAAGAGTTAAACCTATATCTAAATGCATAGCAGAAACAATGGGGCACAGAGGTGGTACACATAGTCTTATAGCACTTATAATATTTGGTGTTCTAACAACTTTACTTGGTATAAAACTTGAAGATGTTTTATATGGAAATATGAATGGAAGAAATCATATAATTTTTGCAATAGTTGTGGGGATTATACTTATGACATCAGTGCTTTTTGTAATTCAAAGTATACCTAGTAAGAGGAATAAAAGATTTACTAAGAAGAATTGGACTCTTGTAGTCATGGTTGTATTTATAATTACAATGTTTATTGCATATGAAAATAGTGATTCATTGTATAATTATATAAGAGTATATCTTCTAGGAGCTTTAGTTGGTTATGCAAGTCATATATTTCTTGATATGTTTACTAGAGGTGGAGTTCCATTTTTTAAACCATTTATAGATTTTAGAATAAAGTTTACAAGGTTTAAAACAGGATCAGGAATTGAAGATGTTACTAGAGTTGTTTGTACAGTTGTAGTAGTGCTATCTTTATTAATGCTTGGTAACGTAAAGTTTTAATTAAATTAGAGGTATAAACTTATAATAAATAGATTAGTTCTGTAATTAAAAATTAACTTAGTAAAAAACTTAATATGATAGTATATTATTTGTATCATATTAAAAAAATATATGATTAGAATGGCAGCAAAGGACGAGGACTATGAAAAAAAGAATAATAGTTTTAATAATTATTTTTTTAGTCTTTGTATTTTCTATTTTAGGATATTTTTATGTTAAAGATGTAGTATTTCCAAATAAATATACTGATTACATAAATCAGTATAGTCAGGAATATGGAGTAGAGCCTCTTCTTGTAAAAGGTGTTATAAGAACAGAAAGTGATTATAATCCGAGTGCTACATCAAACATGAATGCAAAAGGGCTTATGCAGATAACAGATTCAACAGGGGAATGGATTGCAGGTAAAGTAGGAGTTAAAAACTTTACACCAGAGATGTTATATAATCCAAAGATTAATATACAATTTGGATGTTGGTATCTTAAAAATCTAGAATCAGAGTTCCATAATAAGAATAATGCTATAGCAGCTTATAATGCGGGAAGAACAAATGTTAAAAAATGGTTAGAAAACAAAGACTATTCAAAAGATGGACAAAATCTTTATAACATACCATTTACTCAGACATCTAATTATGTTAAAAGAGTAAATTTATATGAGAAAGCATACTATTATTTACATTAATAGTATTATTAGAAATGAATATGAAAAGAGGATGCCAAAATGGCATCCTCTTTAGCATTCTCTAAGTTGCTTTTTATGTAATTTAAGCCAGTAGAATAAACCATATATTGATATTATTCCAAACTGACCAAGTACAATAGCACCTGATAAATCAGAAACTGAGAAAATACCAGTAGTAATAATATTTTTAATAAATAACACAACTCCTACATTTGCAACAATCCAGAAATACCATTGTTCAAGATATCTTCTTGATGTTAGATATACAGCAAATATTGTTGTTATAGATGTGAATGAGTCAAGTTTGACTTGTCCATCTACTGGAATTACCATTCCAAACAATGATTTGAATATATCCGGAAGATAAGATAAGAAAGTTCCATATAATAACCAACAAATAGCAAGAACTACAAATGCGATTATCCATTTTAATGGAGTGAATTTTCTTATTTCAATAGATTCCTTATGAGTGCTGTTTAAATGTTTTTTCCATGATATGAATCCCCATACTTCAAGTGGCAACATTATAGCTATATTTTGTATGAATTGACCATATAGGTTTTGATGTAATGAAAGCATTCCATAAGTTACAGTATTCATTATCCACCAAAAGTAACAAGCAAGACTTGCCCTAACTTGATAAATAGATGTGAATACACCAGAAACTGATGAAATAAGTCCTATCATACTAAAAATATTAAATAAGTTAGTGAATGTTGACTGCCCTACAAATAATGGGACAAAAAATGATAAGATTGCCGCTGTTACAAAGAATAAAAAGAATATTTTTTGGAACAGTGAAAAATTTTTAAAAAATTGCATATTATGAATTCCTCCGTTTGTGTTTATTTACAAAAATAAATTAACGAATCGTATTTACAAATTCTAAGGGATTATTTGCTTTTTTACAAATTAGTAAATGATTTTAAGGGAAGGTTGGGTAGAGATTTAGTAGATATACGCTAAAATACTCTAAAATGCTAGTAAGCTTTTAAAAATTAAGAAAATGAAATAACAAACTAAAAAAAATGCATCAAAATACCAACGATAGTATTTTGATGCATTTTTTTTGTTATGAAGTTTTTTGCTTTTTGCTTTGTTGTTTCTTATGAAGTTTAAGCCAGCAATATAATCCATAGAATGATGCAGTTCCGTATTGTGCCCAAACAAGAGCACCTGATAAATCAGATACAGAGAATACACCAGTAGAAATAATATTTTTGATAAATAGTACAATTCCGATATTTGCAATAACCCAGAAATACCATTGTTCGATATATCTCTTTGATGTTAGGTAAACCGCAAATATTGTTATAACAGATGTGAATGAATCAAGTTTTATTTGATTATCAGCAAGTATTGTCATTCCAAATAATGATTTAAATATTATTGGTAAGAATTTTAAAAATTCTGCATAAACAAACCAAAAAATAAGGATAAATACTATAGCCATTAGCCATTTAATTGGTGTAAATTTCTTTACTTCTATTGAATCATCTTCAGACGTACTCATATTTCTTTTCCATAAAATAAATCCCCATATTTCAAGTGGTAAAAGGAATATAATATTTTGAATGAATTGACCATATAAATTTTCATGTAGTGCAACTACTCCATATGTAACTGTATTCATAATCCACCAAAAATAACAAAATATATTTGCTCTTACTTGATAGATAGAAGTTAAAACTCCTGATAATGATGATATAAGTCCTATAATACTGAATATTCCAAATAATTCACCAAACTTTTGTTGTCCTGTAAATAATGGGACAAAGAATGATAAAATTCCTGCTACCATAAAGAAGAGAAAAAATATCTTCTGGAAGGGTGATAGTTCTTTAAAAAATTTCATACTGTTAAAATCCTCCGATTTGTATTAATTTATAAAAATAATAAAATAATAAATTAACGAATCTTCTTTATAGATTTTAAATAAAAGCTAGTATATTATCAAACTGTAAAAATATTTTAATAGGGGGTTAGGATAGTCATTGCTAAAGTATACTAATAAATACACTTATTTTCACTTAAAGTATAAAAAAAAGAAAAATGCATAAATGTATATTAAATTTAGTTGAAATGCCGGGTTAGAAGGATTTTTGTAATCGGAAAAGACTTGAAATTTAATAATTTTAAGTGAAAGAGAATAAAGAGAGAAAGTTAATAATATATATTAATATAACAATGTTTCCTTGTGAATTATGTTTAAAACATAATCATTTAGAATATTTTCTAATCAAAATTTAAGAGTATATATTTTAGATTTATAAGCAAATGTAATCTATATACAGCTATAAGAAAAATAAATAAGTCTTAAAGTAAGGAGTAGTTACTGCCAATATAGTTAGAGTTATCTAATTTTCAATTATAATATTGATTTGTGGTGTAACTATAAATATGAAAGTAGAGATCTTTAAATTTATAAATTTAAAGATCTTTCTATGTTACAAAATATTATCTAAATTGATAATATTTTGTAATTAAAAATTAAAAGTAATAACTTTACATCGGTACTAATAGCAAACTATGAATTTAAATAACTTTTTGATGTGAAGTTAGAAATTACTATAACAGAAAAAAATACAAATAAAAGGTATACTATGAAGAGTAATTTAAAGTAATGAAATGAGGGGATTTTTTGGCACTGATTTTAGTTTTATGCATATTAGCTTTAGTAATATTCATAGGCGTGAAATTATTTAAAAACAATGTATATAAGATAACTTTTATTATTATTGCATTGATTATATTAATGATACCAACATACATAGTGGCACTAAATAGTTTTACAAGTCCATTTAAACTTATAAGTAAACTTGCTTATACAGAGGGAAACCTAGGTTATATTGAATTTTTACATGATGAATATGGAGAGGTTAAAAATAAAGAGGTAAGAACAGATATTTTAAATAAAATAGATTTTTATCAATCTAATGTGGATGAAAAAATTAATTCAGTAAGATTAATAGAAAAGAAATTACCAATAAAGAGTATATATTTAAATAAGTATATAGATATGCTAAATAAAAGTTCTAATACATTAAGAGTTAAACAACATGAATTATTTTTAAGTTTATAAATATAGGTAGACAAGCAGTGCGAGAAAATGCAATGGTTGTCTATTTATTTTGTTAATTAATAATGTATAAATTTTGACATTTACAAAAAACTAATAATTAGTATAATTATATTGTATTTAAATACTTTGAATTTAGATTTGTAATAGGGATATTATGAAGCGGTACAAAAGAAAAAGGAGAGTATATGAAAAGATTTAATAATATCAAAGATGACAATAAGAGAATTATTATTGCCATTGGATTTGTTGTTTTTATAGTTATAATGGGTACTATAGTAATGGTTAGTAGTACAAGCTTAATAAGTAAAAATAAAGAAGCCGAGGGGACAAAGTTTGTAGAAAGTACATATGTAAATCCAACAGCTAAGGAGTCACAATTTAAAAATGAAGCTGTTGAAAATAATTCAGATAATACAATTGCTTATGAAGATGAGACAGATACTGCCCCTGTTGAAGAGAATGTAGGGACAAGTAATAATGTAAATAATTCTAATAAAACTGAAGACTATACACCAAAGCCAGCTCCAGTAATAAAAACCCCAGAACCACAACCAGAACCGGAGATAATAAAACCAGTTGAGCCAACAAAACCAATAGTGAAACCAGAGCCAGTAAAACCAGTTGAGCCAACAAAACCAATAGTGAAACCAGAACCAGTAAAAC
>NZ_CAMQZG010000042.1 GCF_947039605.1 uncultured Clostridium sp. | reverse complement strand
ATTTCCCATTTTCTTTCAAGTACTCCTGCATTATTAAATATATAAACTGCATTATTTATAGTATGTGTTCCTATTACTTTTATTCCATTTGACCCTAAATAGAATGTTTGACCATTTGATTGTTTAAGCCATTCATTTTTTCTCATTACTCCATCATTATTGAAGTAATACCAGTTACCATCTATTTCTTGCCAATCAATTACTTTTATTCCTTTACTATTAAAGTAATATCTTTTACCATGGATTGTTTGCCATCCTTTTAAATTTGCTTGAAGAATTCCAGCACTATTAAATGTATATTTCACTCCATCTATAGTGTGTTTTCCTATATATTTTATTCCGTTTGACCCTAAATAGAATGTTTGGCCATTTGATTGTTTAAGCCAGTTATTTCTTCTCATTGCTCCATTATTATTGAAGTAATACCATGAGTCCCATTGTTCAATCCATCCTGTTAACATCGTACCATCTTTATCAAAGACGTGGTTTGAACCATTTATTATTTCCCATTTTCTTTCAAGTACTCCTGCATTATTAAATATATAAACTGCATTATCTATAGTATGTGTTCCTATTACTTTTATTCCATCTGACCCTAAATAGAATGTTTGGCCATTTGATTGTTTAAGCCACGCATTTTTTTCCATTTTTCCATTTGAATTAAAGTAATACCAGTTACCATTAATTTTTTGCCATCCAGTTGAAGGAGCTGTTGTAGATCCGCCATTTCCAGTTACTTTAATATAATCACTAGAAACATAAGCATAGCCTATACCGGGTTGATAAATTTTATACCAGCCATTTATAGAACCAAGTATATGAACAGCTTGACCTCCATTTAAACTACCTAATATGCTACCATCTGTTGTAGCACCACTTCTGATATTTAATCTAGGAGTATTTGTAACAATACCAGTTTTATTGATATAAGAGAAGCCAGTACCATCACTCATTACTTGGTTCATAGCATTATACATTTTACCAACATAGTTTCTTGATGTTACTTGAGAAGCTGAAGTTGTATCAGGTAATTCTACTAATGAAACTTCAGCACCTTGAGCATGTCCATAACTGACAAAATATCCATGACCTGCAGGGATATAACCTGCATTTCTTGATAAGCCTAAGTTATTTATAAAATATCGTCCTATTTGAGGGTCACCAATAGTCATATCTAACCAGCCGTGAACATCAAGTAGAACCATATTTCTACTTTCTCTACTTATTTTAGGAACTAAATTTGCTAAAGCCTGAGCTTCAGGTGCTCCAAGGGGATGTGGACCAGTATAATTTCTTGCGTTATACTCTGGAACAAAGTAAGTTGGGAAATCACGATTTAAATCTATGTGTTTTGATATTTGAGCTCTACCTGGCCCATTATTTGTCCAACCATCTAAAACCCCATCAGGATTTGCACAAGGGATGATGATAACTGACCAGTTATTTAGTCCTTGTGAATTGTTTTTTGAATTAAATTTTTCAATTAATTGGTGAGCAATTTTAGTTAATTGATAACCATCTTGTGCCCAAGAGTCTTCAAATCCATGTATTGCAAAGTTTGCTACTAATGTATTTTTTCCATTTCCAATTTTATAGTAGTAAAGTGGTCTACCCTCACCACTAGTTCCATATTGAACTCTTTGAACACCTGGAATATTATAAATGTAAAAGTTATTACTTATATTATTACTTCTATAAAGTGATGTTGGAAGTTCAGTAGCTTTTGGTAATACAGCATCTTTAGGTTGTGTATAGCCAGGAACCTCTGATAGTGTATCTGCATAAACTTTTGTTGTATGTGTGCTTATTAAGGCTACACTTAGAGTAAATGTCGATATAAGTGCAAGTGCTAGTAATTTTCCTTTTTTCATATGTGCCTCCTTATGTAAAATGTATTCACAGTAATATAGCACTTTGCTATTTGAATTACAAATCATGTTAATTGTTATTAGATTTATAAATTTTAGAGTATTATGTAAATTTGTAGAGTAAATCTCAAATTTTAGGGCAATTTGATTGAAGATAGTTAAATAAGTTAATATTCTATCAATTTGTAATCTTTTAGATATAAAAATATCTCTAATTTGAATTATTTGTAAAAAATAAGAATTATATATATATAATGCCTCCACAAAGTACTTTTCATAATTTGAAAATTTCACCTAAAAAGACAGAAAAAAGACTCAACTTTGATAGTGTTAATTTGCAAAGAAACAAAGTACAAAGCAGAATCTTTTTATAAATATTTTATTAGAAAAAGGTTTAAGGTCTAAGTTGTAGCTAAAAGCGATTTAAAATTTTTAGTAGTTATTTTTTTTGTTGCATGAATATACCCATTGCTAGCACTTAACATTCTTTTTTGAACTATAAAATTTTTAGCTCTTAAAATTTTATCTATCTTGTTATAGATTGCAATATTATGAGTCTCCATAACAATTTCTTTTACGTTAGGGAGTAGTGATATAAATTTAGGGTCATTAAATATTTTAATTTCC
Source organism: uncultured Clostridium sp. (assembly GCF_947039605.1). Lineage (GTDB taxonomy): Bacteria > Bacillota > Clostridia > Clostridiales > Clostridiaceae > Sarcina. Next base: position 21,640 of record NZ_CAMQZG010000042.1, on the reverse strand, counting down.
CCACCTTCACAATCTATTTTTAAAACTATTGGTGTATTTGGATATGATTTTATAAGCTGTTCAAGTTCATCTCCTGCTGATTTAAGTTTTACTCTAAATGTAGGCCCAGTAGGTGAAATTCCATCTATGATACTTGCGCTTCCTTTATACTCAGGGTTACACACACCAATACCAAACTCATTTTTATCACTAAGACCATATTGAAGAGGAATTATCTTTTGTTTTAATCCTGCATTTAAATTGAAGTTTTCAAGTGCTAAGTCATAAGTATTTTTAAATGGTTCATAACCATATACTTTTTTTACATTAGGGAGTTTTGCAAAGTATAAAGAAGCTAAACCAACATTCATTCCAATATCCATAACTATAATAGGTTCTCTTGTTGTTAATTTATAAGATTCAAGGGTGAAAATTTCAGTATAAATTGCAACTTCATCTAAGCCTGTTGAAAAGAAATTTACTTTATGTTTATTAAATTGTTTTGACATATTAAAAATTCTCCTAAATTAAAGTTTTCTATATAGTATGATTATTTTTTACAAGTGTTATAAAAAGCTTTAAATTGTGACTGAGGTAGTAAGATAAAGCTATTTTGGTTTAATTTGGGGTTAGTTTTACCTTAATTAGTTTTTTTTCTTTTTAAAAAATGTTATTATAATAGATAATTCAGACTGATTTTCTCTAAATAGTGGAGGTATAAGGAGGGAATTAGTAATGAATAATAACAATAGAGAAAAAATTTAAATTGAAAACGAAAGAGGAAAAAAGATGATTTTAACAGATATTAAAGACTTCTTTACTGTCTTTGGTGCACCTGTATTTTTGCCGATAGTTATTTTTATAATTTGTAAGGCTTTAAGAATGAGTGTGAAAAAATCATTTCTTTCTGGTCTTTATGCGGGCGTGGGTCTTCAAGGATTTATGCTTTTAATAGGTGCTTTTACACCGATCATAATGCCAGTTGTAAAGCAAATGGTTACTTCAACAGGTATCAACTTACCAGTATTAGATTTAGGGTGGCAGACTACTGCTATAATAGGTTATTCAAGTAAAATAGGACTAATATTTTTTGCTTTTGCAATTATAATTCAGTTAGTTTTATTTGCAACTAGATTTACAAATATATTTCTACCATCAGATTTATGGTTAAACTATACATATATGGTTTGGGGGGCTATGGTTTATATAGCTACTAAAAGTTTTGGGCTTGCAATGTTATTTATGGTAGTTATTCTTTTATATAGCATACTTAATTTTGAGGTTATTTGCAGAAGTTGGTCAAGATATTATAAATATCCTAACTGCACAATTATCTCAACACATAATACAGAACCAACAGTGCTTTTATATATACTTGATCCATTATTTAATAAATTTGGTCTTAACAAATTAAAATTTCATCCAGAGCACATGAAAGAGAAGATGGGAATCTTTGGAGAGCCAGGGACAATTGGACTGTTCCTTGGGATTTTAATTGGTATTTTAGGAAATATAAAAAGATTAGATACAATGGTAGCTTGGGGGCAGATTATGAAACTAGGAGTAGTTTTAGCTGCACTTCTAATTATATTCCCTAAAATATCAGAGATATTTGCAAAGGCTTTTTTACCTATGGCAGAGGTTGTAGAGAAAAGACTTAATACTAGTGAAACTAAGGGACGTGAATGGTATATAGGAGTTGATGATGCTACGGGATATGGTGAACCAGCAACTCTTATTACAGGTACAATATTAATTCCGATAATAATCTTTATGGCATTAATACTGCCAGGTAATAAAACACTTCCTATGGTTGATTTAGTAGCACTTCCATTTATGGTTGAAGCAGTTATTGCTATGACAAAAGGAAATGTATTAAAAACTACTATAGTTTGTGGAATATGGTATTCAGCAGGTCTTTATATGTGCACAGCCATTGCACCAATTTATACACAGGCAGCAGTAGCAGCTGGTATAGCAATTCCAGCAGGTGCACTTATGATAACAAGCTTTAACATGATGGCACAGCCAATAGCAGGGCTTATGTTCCTTGGGTTTATAACAAAAAATCCATTTATAATAGGGTTTATTATAGTTTTATACTTTGTACTTTTATTTGTAGTTAAAAAGCATAAAGTTAGAATTCATAATTATATAGAGAAAATGGCAGAGAAGAATGCCTAAAGAAAGAGATTGATCGTTAATAAATGGTCAATCTCTTTTGGATAAAATGAGAATATAATATACTTTTTGTTATCTAAAACGGATGAATTGTGCATATAATCTGTTATGATAAAATTAAATAAATATTATAATGAAGGAGGAATTTATTATGAGTAATTTTGATAGTTTTGATGATGCAATTGATACAACAAAAACAATTAGGGATGCAGTACATGGTGACATCCATTTTGATGATAGGTTTTTAAAAATTTTAGACACTAAGGAGTTCCAAAGACTTAGAAGAATCAATCAACTTTCTATGAGTTTGATGGTATTTCCTAGCGCTACTCATACTAGATTTTCTCATTGCATAGGTACTTATCACATGATGGGGCTTATTGTAGACCATTTAGAGAAGAAGTTTAAGAACATCAATGTTGGTAGAAAAAATAGAGAACTAGCACTTTTAGTAGCTTTATTACATGATATAGGACATGGACCTTTCTCACATTCTTTTGAGGCAGCTCTTGGGACTAACCATGAGAAGATGACTTGTAGAATTATCGAGGGTGATACAGAGGTTAATAAGGTTATTAGAGAGAATTTTGGTGAGGAGTATCCAAGTGATATAGCTAATTTAATTTCTAATAATTATAGTGGTGAGAATAAGGGGCTTGATTTGTTCTTTGTCTTAAAATCACTTATAAGTAGTCAGCTTGATGCTGATAGACTTGATTATATTGTTAGAGATGCTAAGAGTACAGGGGTTTCTTTTGGAAATATAGATGTTCAAAGAATTATAGAGAGTATAAGAGTTACAGAGTATAACAACAAGATTTATACTTGTATTCTAGAAAAGAATATTCTTGATGTAGAGGATTATATTTCAGCAAGATACAAGATGCATGAGGCTGTTTATTATCATAAAGGACATTATGATGCAGAGGCAGCTATAAAGCTTATTTTTGTTAGAGTAAAAGAACTTTATGAAAATGGAGAAAGAGATTTTCCAAAGAATATTTTAAAGCTTATAACTACTGATGAAATTTCACTTAAAGACTATATTAGCATAGATGATTTTGATATGATTTCAGCTTTTAAAGACCTTGATGAAATGGGAGATTTTATTTTAAGTAAACTTTGTAGAGTTGTTCTTTATAGAGAGAAGTTTGAGAGATTAACACTTCTTGATAATGAAGCTAAGACTATAGAACTTTTTGCAGAGGATTTAAAGGAACTTGTTTCGGAGTATTCTAGCAAGTATACTGATAAATATTTTAATTATATGTTTGTTCAAAAGAAGTATGTAAATATATCTTATAGACCAGAGAAAGAAAATATTTATGTACTAAGAAATAATGGAGTTGTTTGTGATATTTTTGATTTAGACCCTAGTATAGTTAGAAAGAATATTAAGCATTTTGTTTATATTCATAGAGCTATAATTTTAGATTCTATTGATAAATGTAGCAAGAAAGATTTTGAAGTGAAATTAAATCTTCTTATTGAAAATTATAATAATAGAAACTTTATAGAAATAGAGAGAAAGTTTCTTATTGATGATAGCTTAGGATTCTATGAGATTCTTGATAAGGTTAAAAACTTTAAGGATGATGTAGTAGCAAGTAAGACTAAAGTTAAAGAGCTTAGAGATATTTATTATGATTATAAAGATTATTTCTTAAAGAATAAGTATACATTAAGACTTAGAGATAATATCAAAGAAAGTAAAACTACAATGACTTTTAAAAAGCCTACGAATGCAAATAATGTTACAGAAAGATTTGAATATAAATTTAATGTAGATGGATTTGACAGAGATGTAATAGCTAAAAAACTTGGTGGGCAGGTTAATAAGAATTACCTTGAACAAATAGAAGAGGCATTAGTTATTGAAAGTATTAAAAATAAAGTTGATATAAATATTAATGATATTGAGTACGAACTTTCTTATGATGAGATAACTTATAAAAAAGATGGAAGAGTTATTAAAACTGAAAAAGAGTTAGAACTTGAACTTAAAAGTAATTACTACCATAGAGCGAATCTTAAAGCTATAAGTGATTATCTTGAAGTAATTGATGGGCTTACTGTTACAGGTATGTCAAAGTATGAAAGAGGGATGGGATATCTTAAAGAGAGCGAGAAGTATGATAGTTTTATAGATAGTAAAAATTAAGATATATGAAAAAAAACAACCAGCGATGGTTGTTTTTTTGTTTTATTCATATCTAATTTGATGTTTGTAAATGGTAGTTATATAAGTATTAATGCATATTTAATTTTTATCTTCCACCTAATTGTTTAAGCTGTGCATCTGTCAGACCTAGTTTTCTAAAAGTTATCATACCACTATATTCAAGTTTATCTTTTACTAGTTGATTAGTGAAAGAATTCTTAGGGCAGACAACTATATATGTACCTTTTTTTGTTGTATTAGATAAGATAACGTTTGTATGTAGCCCATCAGAGTTTCCTTTAGTGTCACCTAAACTAATTTCATAGGCAAGTTTACCACTAGAAACAAAATGTAGTTCATGGTAAGGCTTATCTTGTTTTATTACCATGGGGTTATTGTTATGTATATGTTTTGAATATATAACTACAAATATTGCAAATGCTAGGACAACTAAGCTAAGGATTAAAGTTTTCTTTTTCATTATAATTTCTCCAATTATTAAATTTTATTATCTTTTAATTATAAAAAACTAAGAGTGAAGAGAAGAAACAAAAGGATAGCAAAAGCTATAAATAAGCTTATTTATTTCCAAAATTATCCCAAAATATAAATATTAAATGAACGACCTTATAAAGCGTTGAATTTTGAGTTATTATTATATATAGCAAAAGAAAAAAAGTGAATTATTATTTGAAGTTATAGCATAATTTATTCGATAAATAAATTAGTTTGTAAATTAAGGGAGATTGATGCTATGCCAATGTTAAAGTTTAGAGATATTAATAAAGAAGAAGTTATAAATGAGAGTAAGATTCTAGTAGATAAACTTGCAAAGGTTGTTGAGTGTCCAAGAGAGTAGTTTACTTTAGAGATGATAGATAATACATATAGTTTTGATGGTGAATATTTTTAGCATGAGTATAAAATAAATGATGATAAGGTAGGATAAGTTATGAGATATAATGTAGGAATGGTGCGCGATAGTTTTAAGAAGAAGGAAAAGCTTAAGTACATATATTTTTGGGGTCATAGAAAAGGAAATAGTGGTGTAACTAAGTCATGTTTTAGCCAATGGTATAATTCAGATTTTACTATTGATGGAGTTACTTATAATTGTGCAGAACAGTTTATGATGGCTGAAAAGGCTAGATTATTTGATGATAAGGAAGTTTTAGGAGAAATATTAGAAACATCAGAGCAGTTTAGAATAAAGTATTTAGGTAGACAAGTTAAAAATTTTGATGAAGCGATTTGGAATGAGAAAAAATATGAAATAGTTTTAAAGGGAAATTTAGCAAAATTTTCGCAGGATGAAAGAATAAAAGCATTTTTAATTAGTACAGGTTATAAGGTTATAGTTGAAGCAAGTCCTTATGACACGATTTGGGGAATTGGGATGTCAGAACAAGAAGCACAGCTTAGTAATCCAATAGCTTGGAGAGGTGAAAATCTTTTAGGGTTTGCACTTATGGAAGTTAGAGATATTATTTTAAATGGTTAGAAGTTTAGACTTCTAGCCTTTTTTCTTTTAAATTCAAGTAGAAATCAGATGAATTACTAAAAATATAATAATAGAAAAGCAAAGTTAGTATATATATCATAAAAGTAGCTTTTAAACTACAAAAAAGTTACAAAAAGTGATATAGTTTTAACTATAAGAAAATAGAGATTAAAGAAAATAGGGGATTAACAAATGAAAAAAGTGATAATAGGTTCGTTTATAGCTATGATAATTGCAGGGTCATCAATTTTCACATTAAATCAGGTGGATAGTTTGAGGACAAGTAAGATAATAGCGACTCCAATAGTTAATGATGAAAGTTTAGTGAGTGGTAAGATAAGTATGAGAGTAGAAAATAAAGCACCAATGAAATCTTTAGATAAGGAAAAACAAGCAGAGATTAGTGCTAATGAAACATCAAAAGTTATAGATGAAAGTAGTGTGTTAAATATATCAAAAATTCCGAAAAATTTAAAAGCAAAAACTGATAGACAGATAGAGGCTCAAATGCAGAGCAAGTCTAATGAGGAGAAAACTAATGTAGCGATTGATAAAGTAGAAGTACCAAAAGGAATTCATATAAAAAATGAAAATCCTAACTTTACCTTTGGACAAGCACTACAACTTTATAAAAATAAATTTAGTGTAATAGATGAAGAAATAACAGATGTAACTTATGATGCTAAATATAAATATTATTCGTTTTTATTAGGCGGATATGCAGTCCAAGTTTATGAAGATGGACAAATTAAACAAGAGTAAAAATGAAAATTTTTATTCTTGTTTTTTTATTTATAATATGGATAGGTTACAAGAAACTGAACATAAAATATTCGGTTCGAGAGTTGAAACAGGTTTAAAACTTGATGTAATAAGAGTTAAAGACCTTGCAAACATGAGTCAAGAAGACAGAGTGAAAGCTACTAAAATAGTTAAATAGAACAAAAATAAACTCTATAAACAAGATACTTAGATAGAAAGTATTTTGCTTATAGAGTTTTTATTTTTATTAAGTAAATTTATAGCTTAGAAACGAGGTTTTGCTAAAGTTTTTTTAGCATCAGGAGATACATTACTTGGTGCACCCATAAGCCAACTTATATCAACTTTTAATTTATGTCTTAATACTGTGATTGTTTCTTGTGATAATTTTTGCTTACCTTTTTCTATAAGTTCTATATCAACTTTTTTTAATCCTAATATTTGTGCAAATTCTTTTTGTGTTAAGTTAAATTTCATTCTTGTTTCTCTAAATCTTTTATTCATTAAAAAATCTCCTTTTATGCTTAGTATTGATTATGTACTAAATCTTATCTTACAAATATAGCACATATTTTATTTTAGTAATATAGTAAAAATCTCTTTTCTTATTATGTAATTGTATTATGATGGAATTAGAAGCATTTTATAGGGAGGGGATTTTATGTATTTAGATATAATGAGTGAAATTGAGGCTAAGGAAATTTGTAGTTGGGAGTATGAGAGTGAGTATTCAGATTATAATCTTGGTGGATGGGATAAGTGTGTTTATGAAAAAAATGATATAACTAAAAGTGATAAAAGAGAGAAAGAATTTTTTGTAGCATTTGATGATTCTGATAAGATGATTGGTTTTATTAGAATGTCTAGTATTCAAAGTTTATCAATTTTAGGGATTGGACTTAGACCACAATTATGTGGCAGAGGTCTTGGGGGACAAGTTCTAACTCTTGCTATTGAGAAATCTAAGGAAACATTCCCAGAGAAAAGAGTGGTTTTAATGGTAAAACCTTTTAACGAGCGTGGAATAAAGTGTTATACAAAGCTTGGATTTAAAATGATGAATAGAAATTTTGAAACTGGTGGAGAAAAATATATCATTATGCAATATGGAAAATAAAGGATTTTAATAAAATAAATAGAAGTTACATAAGATATCTAAATATAGAATTTATTACTTAGAGGATTAATAGACTTTTAAGTATAAAAAAATTGTGGGATAAAAGGTGTAATGATGAAATTTAAAAAAGTATTAAGTTTTTTATTAGTAGGATTAGTGTCAACAACTTTAATAGGTTGTTTTAGCACAGAAAAAAGTGAGGAAAAGGTTGATATAAAGTCAGAGTCAGTAGAACAAAAAGAAGAGGGAAAATTAAAAGTAGAAAATGAGATTAATGAAATGATAGATAAGATGAGTGTTGAAGAAAAAATAGGTCAAATGCTTATGGTTGATTTTAGAAGTTGGAATGGTAGTAATTTTACTAAGATGAATGATGAAGTTGCTAAAATTATTTCTGATTTTAATATTGGTGGAGTTATTTTGTTTGCTGAAAATATTGTAGATGTAGAACAGACAACAATGCTTTGTAATGATATTCAGGTAAGTAGAGGGGAAAATAATAAATCTTTATTTATAGGGATAGACCAAGAGGGTGGTATAGTTACAAGGCTTGGTATGGGAACTAATTTACCTGGGAATATGGCTATTGGGGCTATAAATTCACAGGGGGTAGCTTATGAGTATGGTGAGATTTTAGCTAGTGAACTTGATTCTCTTGGAATTAATACTAATTTTGCACCATCACTTGATGTAAATAGTAATCCAAGTAATCCTGTTATAGGTCTTAGGGCTATTTCAAGTGACCCAAAGCTTGTTTCAAAGCTTGGGATAGAAATGGTTAAAGGAATGTCAGATAAGAATGTTATAGCTGGAACTAAGCATTTTCCAGGGCATGGGGATACTCATATAGATTCTCATGTGGGGATGCCACTTGTAGATAAATCAAGGGAAGAATTAGATAAAGTAGAGTTTTTACCTTTTAAGGAAAATATAAAAGAAATAGATATGATTATGACAGCACATATTCAGTATCCTCAAATTGAAAAAGACAAAAAGGGAAATATATATTTGCCAGCAACTTTATCTGATGATATTGTAACTGGAGTTTTAAGAGAGGATATGGGGTTTGATGGAGTAGTTATTACTGATGCTATGAATATGGGGGCTATAGCTGATAACTTTGGTGAAGTTGAGTCAATTAAAATGGCTATTAATGCTGGAGTAGATATAGTTTTGATGCCAACAATTATTAGAAGTTCAAGTGATATATATAAGCTTGAAAATATAGTTAATGGAGTTAAAGAGAGTGTTGATAGTGGAGAAATTTCTTTAGAGAAAATAGATAGTTCAGTTAGAAGGATTTTAACTTTAAAAAGTGAAAAAGGAATTTTAAAAATTAATAATGATGGTCTAGATAAAAAGATAGATAATGCAAAAAAAGTAGTAGCCTCACAGGAGCATAGAAAGTTAGAGAGAGAAATATCAGCAAAGGCAGTTACTGTTCTTCAAAATGATGATGTGCTTCCAGTTAAGCTTGAGGGTGAGGAAAACATTCTTTTAGTTGCCCCAGAGCAGAGCAAAATATCTTCTATGAAGTTTGCAATAGATAGATTAATTAAAGAAAAGAAGATTCCAAATATAAATATCCAAACTTATAGTTATAAAAATGAGGGAGGTATAAGTGCAGCTTTAAAACAAAAATTAGATAATGCAGACCAGATAATAGTTTTAACACAGGCTTATAATACATTTAATATGAGTAAAGGACATTATTTAAGAAGTTTACCAACTTCTATTTTAGAGTATTCTAAAAAAATAGATAAGTCACCGATATTTGCAAGTATAGCAAATCCTTATAATGTAGGGATTTATAAAGATGCACCTGCACAACTTTTATGCTATGGAAGCAGTGGGATGGATCCAACAGAGGCTTTGAGTGGGAACTTAAATTCATATGCACCTAATATTCCAGCTATTATAGATGTGATATTTGGAGTATATAAAGCAGAGGGAAGATTACCAGTTGATGTTCCAAAAGTTAATGATGATGGAAGTATGGATTTAGATGTTTTAGAGTTTAAAGTTGGTGATGGAATAGATATTTACAAATAAGATTAAAGGGGGAATTTATTGATGTTTTAGCTTTATAAAAGGAGTGTGTTATTAATGAAAAAGAAAATTATGAATAGAGTAGTTGAAAGAGTTTTAAAGGTTATGTCAAAAAACTCTCCATATAAACATATAGAAAAGTTAGAAGAAAAACTTGAAAATGCTAGAGAGCAAAAAGTTTATAATTATAGACTTCCAAAGAATTTTAAACTTAAATCAGAAGTTGAAGAGTTTGAAAGTTTTGGGATAGTTTTTTATAGACTAAGACCAAAAGAACTTAGAAATGATAAAAAGATAATATATTTACATGGTGGGGCTTATATTGAGGATATGAATAAGCAACATTGGATTTTTATAGATGGAATGGTGAAAAAACTTGGGTGTGAAATAATTCTGCCTATGTATCCATTAACACCATTTAGTAATTGCAGTAAAACTTTTGAAAAGATGGTTTTACTTTATGATGATATAACAAAAAATTATAAAGAAGAGGATATCACTTTAATGGGCGATTCTGCTGGTGGTGGACTTGTAACTTCTCTTGCACAGTATTTAAGAGATACTAATAAAAAATCACCAAGTAATATAATACTATTATCACCTTGGCTTGATGTAAGCATGGAAAATAGAGAAATGAGAGAAATAGAATATAGAGATTATATACTAGGTGTTGACTCTTTAAAAGTATGTGGAAAGCTTTGGGCAAATGAACTATCAGTAAAAGATAGTAAAGTTAGTCCTATATATGGAGAATTTAATGGACTTGGAAAGATAAGTGTTTTTACAGGTACAAATGATATTTTATGGTTTGATGCTAAAAGACTTAAAGCAATTCTAGATAAAGAGAATATAGAGTTTAATTATTATGAGTATGAAGAAATGCCTCATGTTTTTGCAATATTACCAATCCCACAGAGTGATGAGGTTGTTGAAATAGTAAAAAATTTAATATGATTTATGTTATGAGCGTAGAAGAGCTTCAAGATATTTTAAAAGTTTCATTATATATTTTCTTCTTTTTTAAAATATGCAAATAAGTTAACTAATATTTAATTAGTATATTTGATATACCTTATGATAAAATTTTTATATACGAAAGAAAAGGTTACCAATTGAGGGAGGACAAAATGAAGTTTAAATATACGTTACATAATTTTGAGCAAAAAGAAGTTGTAGACTACATAATGAGTATGGAGTCAGAGAAGACAAAACTTAAAATGATTAAAAAAAACATGGTAGAAAAGTCTATAAGAGAGCAAAGTGAGTATGATATAACAATTCAGGATACAGGGATATATTGCAATGATTTAAGGATATTAAATGATTTTAATCAATGTACTAATATAGTTGTATTAGAGAGTGTTGTAAGGGTTGAGTTTGATAAGTATATGAATATAAATATACCAATAAGAATGTTTAAAACTCGTGAGGATAGGGAGTTTTTTATTACTGCAATAGAGGCGTATGTGCAGGAGAATAAAGAGTTAGCTATAGCAAGTGAAGCAGAGCAAGATGTAGAAAGTTTTGATTTAAGTAAGGTGTTAGATTTAAAAACTGTATATACAAGGTGTTTTTATAAACTTATATGTAATATGAGATTTAGAGAAGTACAAGATGGGACAAGTGTCTGGATTGTAATTTTATCATTTTTAGCAATGAGTGTTTGGCTTGCTTTTGGAACTAAGGAAGCAATGATTTATGGGTCACAGGTTCCTAATATAAATAGTTATTTAGTAATTGGGGTTTTGGTATGTGTCTTTGAGTTTATAATGATTAAGGTGCTTGCAAAAGACAAGTTTGGAGTTATTAAGAAGAAAGATATAAAAGATAAGTTTTTAGTGAGGGTTATATTAGATAATCGTAATTTAACAGTAATTGAAGGTGGTGTGGAAAGAGTTTATAGTCTAGAAAATCTTTATGATTTTGCTAAAGCTAATGAGTATTATAAGGTTTATGCAAAGAGAGATGAAAAGTTAGAGGTAGTATATATTTCAATTAGTAATTTAACAAAGCTAGAGAAGAGTGAGCTTGAATATAGAATAAATAGTATAGTGAAGCATAATCAAAAACAGGAAGTTACAAAAAAACAGATTAAAAAATTAACTATTATAAAAAGATATCTAGCAATAGGTGCTCTTGTAACTTTAGTTGGAGTAATAGCAACACCTTATAGTACAAGATATATTATTAAAAATCATATGCCAGATACTTATAAGCAGATAATTCAGGAGAAAAATAATAATATACAGCATGAAAAGATTGAGGATGCATTAAATAACTTTGGTAGTATTGGTTTTTGAACTACACTCTGGTACAATACCAGAGGATTCTTAAAGATAACTTAAATTTTATTATCTATGGCGAGCCCAATTGCCAATTATCCCTCAGCTTAATAGCTTTGGGAATACATTCAAACTGTGTAGGTTGAATATTTTACGCTTAGAACCAAATTACTCTAAGCAACTCCATATATTCAGTTTTGCGATTTCTATATGATTACCACGATAGGTAATTATGCAGTTATCCTAATCTTGCATAGTTGAGTGTCATAGGTTATATGCGACCGACCTCAAAATAGCGACTTGCATACAAAAAGCGTTAGGGCTACGTTAATAGTATAACCAAAATTAACTAAATTTAATACAAGAAATAATTGGTTTAGATCCTTACATCCACAGGCACAAGGCACAGTGGTTTTCGGAGCTTTTCTATAAAAAGAAAGACTGATTGTACAAGCTATATAGCCTGACAATCAGTCTTTTTTGCAATTACTTGCTAAGTCTTCTACCTTTTTCTAAAGCAACTAATAATGGGTTTACAACACCCTCTTCAACTTTACCAGTTGAAATTAAATCTTCTTTAGTTATAACTCCTGATTTAAGGTATCTTTTAAGTTCTATTTTAAGTCCTTTTACTCTTACTAAATCTTTCTTTGATCTCATAATTAAATCCGCCTTTGTATCTAAATTTAATACTATTATGTAACAGTATTATTTTTACTATCTGTAGTTTAATTATACCACTTTAAAAATATAAAGTATATTTGATACAACAGGATGGAAGGGAAAATATTAGTTCAAATATATATCAATTGGTGTTAATTGATAAAGATAGCATCTTTTTCTGTTTTAAAAGAGAAAATAAGCTATAATAAAAACATTACAAAAGATAAAAGAATAGGGAATACCTATTAAAGAAGGTGAATAATTGAATATTTTTAAAGGAAGAGAATTATACCTTAGGACAATAGTATACATACTAGCTGTTATAGTGTTTTTTACTTGTTGGACAGTGCTTGGTTATGGAAGTGCATTTATAGGTGCAACAATAGCTAAAGGAGCACTTGTAATGCTTGGAACAGACCTTACAGGGAATCCTATAAGAAGTACCCTTACATTTTTTATAGTCTTTATATATATAGGTGTATTTTCATTTTTAGCATCATTAAATATATATACAGGTCTTATAATAAATTTTGTAACGCTATTTATACTTGCATATAATTTTTCTTCAAATATCAAGCAATTGATATGGAGACCATTTGTACTTGGGTATTTATATCTTTTAGTAGAACCAGGTACAGTACATGAATTACCATCAAGACTTATAACTTTAGGACTTGGAGCATTCTTTATGGTTCTTACACAGTTTATTCTAAATAAGAATAGATCAAAAAGGGCACTTAATGAGGGAATAACAAGTTTAATAGATGAAATATCTAAAAAGTTAAATGTTATATTAGAAGGTAAAGAGGTACTAAGTACAAAATTCAAGGTTACAGCAAGTGTTGATAAGGTAGTTTCAGCAATTTACAGTAAAAGAATAGATCCATTTTTTATTACTAAAAAGGATAATATACTTTTGAATTTAACTCTTTATGCAGAAAGACTTAATTATCTTTTAAAAGAGATAAATATTGATTTACATAATAATATAGAAAAATCCTTTATAGAGGATTTACTTATTCTTATGAAAAGTATGCATGATATTGTAAGTGAAAAAGAGCCCAATGAGAAACTTTTGACTCTTTTAGATACTTTTTATAATGAACATATTGAGTGTGCTCAAAAAGATTATTATTTATATGAGATTCTCCAAAATATTAGTATGTTAAAACTATCAATAGAGAATGCTACATATGATGCATATAGAAAAAGAGATATAGTATTTAATATAAAACTTAGAAATAAAATAAGTACAACATTTAAAGTTAATTTAAAAGCAGATTCATTAAGATTTTCATTTGCTTTTAGAATAGCTTTAACACTTTCAGTTTCTTATTTTATAGTTAAATACTTTAACATTCCAAAGGGAACTTGGATAGTCTTTACTATTTATGCAATAATGGACCCACTTTTAGAGGATTCAAAGAAAAGATTCCCAGAGAGGTTTAAGGGGACATTAATAGGGATTGCTTTATTTGCAATAATTTATGTAACTATAGATAACATAATAATTCAAGGTGTTATATTTATAATTTTATATTATATTTATGTAATTACAAAAGACTTTAGGATGAAGACTATGTGCACAGCAACAGTTGGACTTGGATTGTTTGGTATAGTAACACAAAGCCCAGGGCATGGTATATTTTATAGACTAAGTTTTGTTGCTATAGGAATAGCAGTAGGATATATAGCAAGTAAGTATTTATTACCTTATAAATCTGTAAGGGCTAAGAATAAGATTATAGATATTTATTATAAATCAAGTAAGGAAATATTAGAGTTTGCTTTTAATAATCCTATTAATGAGTATTATTTTAAAATACTTGGGGAAAAGCTAATGTTATCTAAACTATATGAGAGTAAACTTGTATCAAGAAATGATGACGAGATTAAAGATTTTATTTTTAATCAAAGAATTTTGAATAATACAATATATTTCTTGTTATTTTCAATTAGAGATAATGAACAAAAAAGTAGAGTATTAAAAGATTTTAAAAGGTATATAAGTGAAGTTGAGGATTATAGTGAAGAGGAACTTAAAGATGAAATAACTATGATACAAAAGATAAAAAGAAAATTTGAGCGTAACTTCTATGAAATAGAAGGAAATGAAGAAAAATTATTATTTATAAATCTTTATAGAATTGTTATTAGAATGAGAGAGTCAAAAATTTTATTAGAGAAAATCAAAGGAGATTTTTAATATGGAAAAATTATATTTAGTAGAGCTTATAAACTATCATTTTGATAGTGAGGATGAGAGTATAAACCAAGATGATGTAAAAATTTTAGGTTTATATAAAAGTGAGGCTGACTACAAAGTAAAAGTTGAAAAAGAAATTGCGAGTTTTACAAAAGTTAGTAAAACAGAGGTTAAGGTAATTAGAGATGAAGAACTTGAAGAGGACTGTGTAGAAGTTTTAGATATAGTTTCACAGGATGCTAGAGTTACTATAATAGTAAGTAATGTTTCAATTGGTGATTCAAAAAACTTAGTAGATTATAATAGAATAAATTATTACTATGACTATGATAAAACTATTGATGTTGAAGTTATAAATATAGAGAACTAAAAGAAGATTGCTAAGTTAATTTAACTTAGCAATCTTTCTTTTATAATATTATGTTATTTCTGATGGGAGAGGAAATCTTTCACCATATAAGTTTTTCATTATAGGATAATAATTTTCAAAGAAAAATTTTGTAAGGGCTTTTACAAAGTTTTCATCTAATCCAAGAATTTCAGAAATACGACCTAGATTATAACGGAAACTTTCAGTAGTTATTTTTTTGTTTGTATAGTCAATTATGATAGTGATAGTTGCAGGAAGGTGTTTTTTTTCACTTTGATGATGAATGTTAGAGCTTTCAAGAAGATAAAGTCTAAGTAAAAGCATGGTGTATATTAAAGCAAAATCTTCAGATTTAAGTTTGAGAAATTTAAGTTTGAAGATTTGAAGTTCGTTAGCATCATATATTTTTGAAAGTTCATTGAATAAATATTTTCTAATTATATAGGGTATAGGATATTGAACTTTATTAATAGTAAAGTATTTTAATAAATCACTAATTTTTTCGAAAATAGCAAAATCATTTATGTTAAGTACAAATTTTTCAATATAGTTGAATTCCAAAATAATCACCTCTCATTATATGTAATATTTTACCATTTATTAACAGGGTAATTCAATTTAAATTAGTTATAATATTGATAAATTTTTTTAATAAAGAATAAATAAAATTTCGATGAATTGAATCTTTTTATTTATCTTATAATAGTATATAATGTAAAAATACAAAGAAAAATAATGAAATTTATAGAAAAATTTGAATTATTATAAAAAAGAGATTAAACGGAAATATTAATTAATGAATAGAAGAAATATTAAATATTTAAGGAGTGATTATTTTGAGAATAGCACTTATAGCACATGATAAGAAAAAAGATGCATTAGTAAAGTTTACTAAAATATATGAGAATGTTTTAAAAGAACTTGATTTAGTTGGGACAGGAACAACAGCACAAAGAATTATGGATGCAACACATTTAGAGGTCAAAAAATTTAAAAGTGGTCCACTTGGTGGTGACCAGCAGATAGGAGCATTAATTCCTGAAAAAGAAATAGATATGATAATATTTTTTAGGGACCCATTGACTGCACAAGCTCATGAACCTGATATTAGTGCTCTTTTAAGACTTTGTGATGTTTATGAAGTGCCACTTGCAACTAACCCTGCAACAGCTAAGATGCTTATAGAAGGAATTGTATTTGAAGAAGAAAATAAAGAGTTTATAGTTAAATAATTATGATGTCTTTGCAAAAGTGTTTTGCAAAGACATTTTTTAGATTCTTTAGGTTGTGTTAGAATTAATTGATTAATTTAAATTATAAAAAAGGAGTTTTTACATATGAAAGATATAGTTATCGGAAATGTATTACCAGAAGATTTTATAGGAACAACACCAGAGGGGCTTAGCGGAAGTTTCTCAGGAAATTTAATATTTGTTTTAAAGATGGAAGATTTAACATCAGATGATGTGGCTATTTTTAATAATGCAAAAATGAGTTTTGATCTTTTAGAACTTAATGAGTATAAAGAAAAAATAGGAAGTATCTATGCATTTTCAGTTTTAATTGATGAATTTATAGATAATAGTGAGGTATTAATTGATTTTAGAATAGGTGATATAAAATCATTTTCTGCAAAAGAAGGTATAGAAGTAGCATTTATATTAGCTGATGAAAATGATATAGTTTTAGGTATTAAGGAATGTAAATTAGGAATAGAGTTTAGTACTTTAATATTAGAAAAAGCTATTGCACAAAATAGTTTTATAATAGAAAAAGGAATAGATGAAAGTGAATGTGTTGTTGAAGCGTTTCAAAAACTGTTTGAAAATGAACCAGAAGAAAATTTGAATTTATTTTCAATAAGAAGAGAAGTTGTTTAACTAAACAAAATAATATTTCTATAAAAAAAGGCATTTTTTCAGTTGCGAAAAAGTGTCTTTTTTTATAGAAAGTAGAAGATATTAGTTAATTGATAAAAAAATAAATAAAAGTTATAAGTTGATTAAATTTAGAGTATCTCAATATAAATCTATAAAAATGAATTTTTCGTATTAATAGATTTATCTCTTTATAAATTAGATGGATTTTCAAATAGAAAATTTAGAGTTAAATATTTCTAGCAGTTTGACAATTTAGCATAAAAAAAATAGAATAGATTCACTTTGATAAAGTATAAGACAGAGGAGAATAACAAAAGAAATGAAGAAAAAAGCAGTTACTATAGGATCATTGTTAGTGGCATTAGGTATTGTTTATGGAGATATAGGAACATCTCCGCTTTATGTAATGCAGGCTATACTTGCAACAAATAATAATTATGTTGCCGATAATATTGTTTTAGGTGGAGTTTCATTAGTGTTCTGGACTTTAACGTTACAAACAACAATAAAATATATATTATTTACCCTTAGAGCAGATAACAAAGGTGAGGGTGGAATTTTTGCGCTTTATACACTTGTTAAAAAGTATGCTAAGTGGCTAATAGTTCCCGCAATAATAGGGGGTGGGGCACTCCTTGCAGATGGGATACTTACACCACCAGTTTCAGTTACATCCGCAATTGAAGGGCTAAATATATTATTCCCTATTAAAGAGAGTGTAACGATACTTATAGTAATTACAATAATAGTTGCACTATTTTTACTGCAAAGATTTGGAACTGAAAAAATAGGTAAAGTCTTTGGACCAGTAATGCTTATTTGGTTCTTAATGATAGGGATTTTGGGACTTGTGCAAATAACACATAATCCAATAATTTTAAAAGCTATAAATCCATATTATGCAGTTATGTTATTAATCCATGGAAGTGGAGTGGTTTATATCTTAGGGGCAGTATTCCTTTGTACAACAGGAGCTGAAGCATTATATTCAGATCTTGGACATTGTGGTAGAAAAAATATTTACTATACATGGGGACTTGTTAAAACATGTTTACTATTAAGTTACTTTGGACAAGGTGCTTACTTATTAATGCATGATAATAAACTGATCTCAGATAACCCATTCTTTATGATAATGCCAAAATGGTTTATCTTAATAGGGGTAATTATTGCAACACTTGCAACAATAATAGCCAGCCAAGCTTTAATATCAGGTTCATTTACACTTGTATCTGAAGCTATTAAATTAAATATATTCCCAAGACTTCATATAAGATATCCTAATGGAGAGAAAGGACAATTATATATTTCAAGTATAAACTATGCTTTATGTTTAGGATGTGTAGCAATTGTGTTATTCTTTAAAAAGTCAGAAAATATGGAATCAGCTTATGGACTAGCTATAACTATAACAATGCTTATGACAACTATATTATTATCACAATATATTAGACATGTTAAAAAGAAGAAGATTTTATCAGTTATTATTTTAATAGTATTTGGAACAATAGAAATAAGTTTCTTATATGCAAATAGTTTTAAAATAATAAGCGGTGGTTATATTACACTACTTATAACAGCAGTCTTGATATTCTTAATGTATATTTGGTCATATAGTACAAAAATTAAAAAGAGATACAGAAATCTTGTTAACCTTGTAGATTATGCAGATAAATTCACATATATACAAGAAGATAAAGAACTACCTTTATATGCAACTAATTTAGTTTACCTAACAAAATCAACACAACTAAATAAGGTTGAAAACAAGCTTGTTTATTCAATATTTAATAAACTGCCAAAAAGAGCAGAGTTCTATTGGTTTGTAAATATAGAGGTTACTGATGAGCCATATACAAAGGCTTATAAAGTAAATACTATAGCAGAGAATAGAATACTTAGCATTGACTTTAAACTTGGATTTAGACTTTCACAAAGTATAAATACATTGCTTGGGGAAGTAATCCAAGAGCTTGTAAATAGTGGAGAGATTAGTTATAAACCAAAAGATTATATGATAACTTCAGGTAAAAGAACAGCTATAGGTAACTTTAAGTTTGTTCTAGTTGAAGAAGTATTATCTAGTGAGAGTAATTTCACATCATGGGATAGATTTATTCTAAGTTCAAAATTCCTTATAAAGAAACTTACAGTTTCACCAGAAAAATGGTATGGAATTGACACTAGTGTAGTTGAAATTGAAAAAGTTCCAATAATTGTTGGAGTTAAGAAAGCAAATTCAAATAAATTAGTAAGACTTAAATAAAAATAAACTTAATAGTAACTTTAGATTAAAAGAATAAAAAAGATTATAATATTTGATTTAAAGAGAAAAAAGTTAGCCGTAAAGGCTAACTTTTTTTACTTTATGATAAATTGAAGCTTTTGAATTTAAAAAAAAATAGATATACACTTGATATATAAAGGAAGTGTATTTAAGATGAGTTTACAACACAGAAAAATAGCTGATATAAGTGTAGATACAGAAATAATTAGAGTTGCGTATGTAGAGAAGGATAATAAAGTGATAGGGATATGTTCTATTGTAATTGCTTGGAATGAGAGAGAGGTTCCAATCTCTTTAGATGGAAAAGTTACATTTTCAATACTTGGAATACATAAAACTCTTACTTTGAGAGAAATAGCAGATAGAGTAGAAGAAAAGGTATATGCACCGATATTTATGAATAATTTACAAGTATAAGATAGAGTGAAATTAAATTTAATATTTAAGTTAAAAAAATCCTATGTAGATGAAATTTATCTGCATAGGATTTTTTGAGGTTTTTTATCGAGAAAATTAATACAAATGAAAAGGATTACCTTTTTGCTAATAGTGGAGTAGTAGAAAAATTGTATAAGTTGTTTTAAAAAGTGAGCGGAGGAAAGTTTACAAAAAATATATAAAAAATAAATGGAAATAAATGGTTTAAATGGTTTAAATTGTAGAAAGTGAGGTAAAGATTTATCTGAGTAGAAATAATTGCAGAAGTTTATTTGTAATTTTAACATTGCAAAAAAGTAAATTTGGCATTTATATAAAATTTTGAAATTATAGGGAGAGAGATGTATGAAGAAAAAGGTAATAGTTAGTTTACTTGTAGGGGCAGGAATTGCAAGTATGCCGGTAGTAGCAGAAGCTACAGAAATCAAAGCTATAAATAGTGATAATACTGCTACTATAGAAGTAGTAGAAGCTGAAGAGGTAGATGAAAGTTTTGAGGTTATTTCAGAAGGTAATGTACTTGGAAATGAAATTCCAGGAAATTCAGGAGAGGTAGTAGAGGATGTAGTAGGACCAAATGGAAGCAATGTAGTCGAAGATGGTTCAGACGAAGATAATATGGAAGTAACACCAGAAATAGAAGGACTTCCAGGAGTTCCAGATATTGAAAGACCAGAAGGAAGTCATAATAGACCAGAAGCTCCAATAGGAAGCGATAGCAATGTTGAAAATGGATCTGAAGATGATAACATGGATGTTGTTAGTGAAACAGCATTAAATGAGTTAAACTATGCTATAGAAGAGATGAGAATAGCAATAAACACTTTAAATAGTGAAGGGATGACTGTTGAGAATAGAGAAACTATTTTAACATTTGGAGGAACTGCAATTGAAAGAATAAGATCTTTCTATGATGAAATTCAAGGATCAGATGAAGTGAATGGTCACTTAGTATGGATAAATGAATCATGGGCTCAGATTTCAGAAGCAGAAAAAAATTTCCATATAGCTGGAGATGGATCAAGTGAAGATGATATGGGAGTAACACCAGAAATAGAAGGAATTCCAGGAGTTCCTGAGATTGCAGGTCCAGAAGGAAGTCATAATAAACCAGAAGGGCCAATAGAAAGTGATAGTAATGTAGGTGATGGTTCACATGAAGATAACATGGAAGTGACACCTGAAATAGAAGGAATTCCAGGAATTCCAGATGTTGAAGGGCCAGCAGGGAGCAATATAGTAGAAGATGGATCAGCAGAAGATAATATCGGGATAGTTAGCGAAGCTGCATTAAATGCATTAAATTATGCTATAGAAGAGATGAGAATAGCAATAAATCTTTTAAATAGTGAAGGGATGAGTGTTGAAAATAGAGAAACTATCTTAACATTTGGAGCAACAGCTATTGAAAGAATTAGAGGATTTTATAATGAAATTCAAGGATCAGATGAAGTGAATGGTCACTTAGTATGGTTAAATGAATCATGGGCTCAAATTTCAGAAGCAGAAAATAATTTCCATATAGCTGGAGACGGGTCACATGAAGATGATATGGGAGTAACACCAGAAGTAGAAGGACTTCCAGGAGTTCCTGATATTGCAGGTCCAGAAGGAAGCCATGATAGACCGATATTATCACCAGATATAATTGAAGATGGATCAGGAGAAGATGATTTTCAAATAAATCCAGATTTAGAGTTCCCTTCAACAGGAGATGGATCAGGAGAAGATGATTTTCAAATAAATCCAGATTTAGAATTCCCT
>NZ_CAMQZG010000041.1 GCF_947039605.1 uncultured Clostridium sp. | reverse complement strand
AAAATAAAGAAAAAGGAGAAGCTACTAGACAAAATATCCAAAAACAAATAGCTAAGGTGCAAAGATATCATCAAAGATTATCTAATATGTGATAGAGATTTACAAGCATCATATAATCTAAGGGATTGCAAAGAATACAAAATTATCTAACGTAAAATAGATATTTGTATATGTACCGTTGGCTAGACGGGAGTTTATGACTGTGGAGCATTATATCAAATTGGAGTAGCTTTGGCAAAACAAGATGCTAAGAAGCAGTAAAAATCTCGATATGGGTATATTTGTCCATATTTTGAGTAGCAGGAAAACAACATGACAATTAGAATCATAAATTTAACTCTAGGTATTGATGAATCTAAAGATTTGTTAGATAAAAAAATAGCGAAGAAGTTAAAGCTATCAGTTGATAAAATCAGTGGTTATAATATAATAAAAGAATCACTTGATGCTAGAAAAAAACAGGATTTAAAGTTCACATATGCTATAAATATAGATTTACAAAATGAAGAAGCTTTAGTTAAAAAGCTTAAAGATAAAGATATCTTAGTAGAAAAAGAGGGATATAAAGCAGATGTTATCTGTGGAGTTGAAGAACTTAAACATAGACCAGTAGTTGTAGGGATGGGACCATCAGGTCTTTTTGCAGCATTACTTCTTGCAAGAAAGGGCTACAAGCCTCTTGTTTTTGAAAGAGGAGAAGATGTTGATGCTAGAACTATAACTGTTGATAAGTTTTGGGAAAGTGGAGCTTTAAATAAAGAATCAAATGTTCAATTTGGTGAAGGTGGAGCTGGTACATTCTCAGATGGAAAGCTTACTACAAGAATTAAAGATAACAGATGTGACTTTGTTTTAGATGCTCTAATAGAACATGGTTCACCAGCAGACATAAAATATAAAGGGAAACCACATGTTGGGACTGATATTTTAAAAGGTGTTGTTAAGAATATTAGAGAAGAAATTAAATCACGTGGTGGAAAGGTTCACTTTAACTCAAAAGTTGAAGGAATAACTAGAGAAAATGGAAGAGTTAAAAGCGTTATAGTTAACGGAGAAGAAATTCTTGCAGATGAAGTTATTTTTGCTATAGGACATAGTTCAAGAGATACATATAAAATGTTATTTGAGAATGAAGTGTTTATGGAAGCAAAGCCTTTCTCTATAGGGGTTAGAGTAGAGCATCCACAAAAAGGAATTAATGAAAATCAATATGGACCATATGCAACTCATCCAAAACTTGGAGCGGCAGAATATAGATTAGTTTACCAAAGCAAAGAACTTGGTAGAGCTGTATATTCATTCTGTATGTGCCCAGGAGGAGTTGTAGTAAATGCAGCTTCAGAAGATGGAAGACTTTGTGTTAATGGTATGAGTTATCATGCTAGAGATAAAGATAATGCTAACTCAGCACTTGTGGTAACTGTTGGACCAAAAGATTATGGTAGTGACCACCCACTTGCAGGAATGGAATTCCAAAGAAAATATGAAGAACTTGCATTTAAAGTTGGAGGTTCAGATTATAAAATACCAGTTCAACTTTTAGGTGATTTTATGGAAGATAGAGTTACTACAGAACTTAAAAGTGTAGTGCCATCAGTAGCACCTAATCATGTATTTAGAGATTTAAGAGAATGTTTACCTGATTATGTTGTAACAGCAATCAAGGAAGCGGTTCCAGATTTTGAAAGAAAAATTGAAGGGTTTGGTCATGCAGATAGTGTACTTACAGGGGTTGAAACAAGAACTTCAGCACCGGTAACACTTAAAAGAGATGAAAGACTTCAAAGCATTTCACTTGAAGGGTTATACCCAGCAGGAGAAGGTGCAGGATTTGCTGGTGGAATTATATCAGCAGCAGTTGATGGAATTAAAGTTGCAGAAAGAATTATAGAAAAGTATGCACCTATGAAATAGTGAAAAGAGACAACGCTAATTAATTTAGTGTTGTCTCTTTTTTTCCTACAATAAATCATAATTTTTGGGAAAATCAATCACAGGGATTGATTTATCACTTGCATATTTAAGAATATAATTTTTTATATCTCTAGATTCAATAGAGTACTCTGAAAGCAGTATAAGTGGCTGTGAATCAGTAAATTCTAATCTGAATTCTCTAGAAATAGACTCTAGGCTTTCACTTGCCATGATTTTAACTTCACTTAAAGAATTAAGGTTATGTTCTGAGTAGGCTCTTGTATCAGGTAATTGTTCGAATTTTATATTAAGTGATTTAACATATATTTTTTTCTCTGTTACAAGATAAATAAAGAAAGCATAATGAGAAGAATGAGTTAGATTATAAAACATACCATTAGTCTCCATAGCCCTTTTTATAACTGGCACTACAATTTTAAATTTAAAATCATCAGTATTGATTTCATTTTTAAAATTATCAATAAGTATGCTATTTATAATAATCTCATTTCTGTGTATAGTTTGTCTTTCTTTTAAAATAGATAAATCAATGTTTTCATCTGCAAGAGATGGGAAACTTTTAATTTTAGTAAGTGTTAGGCAGACAGATTCTTTTTTTATCAAATCAAGTTTAAAGTCTATATAATCATCAAATTGAGAGATATGTTCTATAACATATTCTTTTTCATTCCAAAGTTCTGTTAGTAAAAGAAAATAAAGATTTTCAGTATTTGAAATACCACTTACATCTTTTAATTTTTCGAAAATTATTTCACCATATTCATTGATTAAAATATGAAATTTATATAAATCTCTTTTGTGTACAGCTTTTGTTATAGTTTTAAATTTTAGCATTAGGAACCTCCAATTTATAAAGTTAATATTCATATTATAACTCATAAAAAAATATAGTTTTTTATATAAAAATTCAAATTATATTTCTAATGTTACTTTTAGTTGATAATCGTTTAATAAGAATATTTTTTGACTCTAAAAGTAATAGTAAAACTTCTTTAAGTTTTCTTGAATCATAATCTTGGTTTTGAAAAATTCCGATATCTCTAAAATGACTAAATGTAATTACCATATTCCTTGAAAAATCAGAATAATGTCTTGGGCCAACAAAGCTTATAAATTTAATATCATTTAAAGAAAATTCTTCTGAAGAAATTTCCTGATATTTAAAATCAAGTTTTTTAAAATATATTTTATCTAAAGTAATAATGTAAGCGTGGTAACAAGTGCGAGAATCATTAGATTTAGATTGTATTAGACCAGTAGAATCTCTAAACTCTGTTTTTCTTTTTGAAAAAGAATTTAGAAGGATTTCATAGAAACAATCTTTGAGGTTAAGTTCTTTTTTGAATTTATTTAGTAAGATATTATTGATAATAAGTTCATTTATATAATTTGATTCTCTTTTTTTTATAATAGAATCCTTTTCATTAGTAGGAAGGATTTTAAAAAAGTCATGTATTTCTGGGAGTGAAAGTGATTTAGCTTCTAGGCTATATTTATCAATATTACAATTTATATAGTCGATTAAAGTATCATATTTTTTTAGTTTATAAGTTTCTGTATTCCAAAGGTTATAAAAAAGTAAAAAGTAAGTATTTCGAATTATTTGAGTATCTAATACAGTCGATTCAATTTTATTTAGAATGTTAAGCCCTTCTTTAGTAAGGAGTAAATGGAATTTGAATAAATCTTGATCGCTTATAATTTGGGTGAATTTTTTTAGTTTACACATATAGTAAAACCTCCAATAAATGCTTGTTTTAGGATAGTATAGTACTAGAATCTCAAAAGATAAATGTTGGGAAAATAAATTTATATCAAGAAGAATAGCCAATGTAAGCGATTTCAGTAAGGTAAATGCAAGATAGATGAATACTATCTAAAAATAACACTAAAATAGTAAAAGAGTCATAAAATAATCACAAAAAAAGAATGGAAAAATTTGATAAAAAAGTTTAAATTTGATAAACTTATAAGTGGAATGAAAATTTTGAGAAAAAGATAAAAACTTATATAAGACAAAGGGTTAAGGGGTGCAATAATGAGTAAAAATTTTGAGGATTTATTTAAGAAGTTAAAAGAAGTAGGTAAAAAAACAGTTTCTGTTGCTGTAGCACAGGATAAGCCGGTTTTAGAGGCTTTAAAAGAGGCTAGTAGAATGGGAATGGTAGATGGTATTTTAGTTGGAAGTGAACCAGAAATAAGAAATATTTCAAATGAAATTGATTTTGATTTATCAGATTTTAGAATAGTAAATGAACCCAATATAGCAAAAGCTACACTTGAGGCAGTTAGACTTGTATCCTCTGGGGAAGCTGATATGGTAATGAAAGGTTTAGTTGATACAGCGACATTTTTAAGAAGTGTTTTAAATAAAGAAGTTGGTCTTAGAACAGGAAAGCTTATGTCACATGTATCTGTATTTGATATAGAAGGATATGACAGACTTTTATTCTTAACAGATGCAGCTTTTAACACATATCCAGATTTGAAAGCAAAAATTCAAATTATAAATAACTCTGTAAGTGTTGCAACTGCTTGTGGGATAAAGATTCCAAAAGTAGCAGTAGTTTGTGCAGTAGAAGTAGTAAATCAAGATATGCAGGCAACAGTAGATGCAGCTTTGCTTGCTAAGATGAATGATAGAAGGCAAATTAAAGGGTGTTTAGTTGACGGACCATTTGCTTTAGATAATGCTATTTCAATAGAGGCAGCAGAGCATAAGGGTGTTAGTGGAGACGTTGCTGGTAGAGCTGATATAGTTCTTTTGCCTAATATAGAAACAGCGAATGTTATGTATAAGACTTTAACAATGCTTTCAAAAACAAGAAATGGTGGATTACTTGTTGGTACTTCAGCTCCAGTTATTTTAACATCAAGATCAGATAGTTTTGAAGTTAAGGTTAATTCAATAGCAGTGGCAGCACTTGTTTCATCAAAATAATTAATTTATAAATTTATGAGAGAATTTATTGGGGGGGAATTTAATATGGGATATAAATTATTGGTCATTAATCCAGGTTCAACATCTACTAAAGTAGCAGTGTATGATGATACAAAGGAAGTATTTGAAGAAACTTTAAGACATCAATCAGAAGAAATAGCTCAGTATGCAGAGGTAGCAGATCAGCTAGATTTTAGAAAAGGATTGATACTTGATATTTTAGAAAAAAATAATTTTGATATTAAGAGTATAGATGCAGTTGTTGGTAGAGGTGGAATGTTAAAGCCTATCGAGGGTGGAACTTATGAAGTAAATACTTCAATGGTTGAAGATTTAAGAATAGGGGTTCAAGGACCACATGCGTCAAATCTTGGTGGAATACTTGCTAAAGAAATCGCTGATTCAGTAAATGGTAGAGCATTTATTGTAGACCCAGTTGTTGTTGATGAACTTTCAGAAGTTGCAAGAGTTTCAGGTTGTCCTGATATTCCAAGAAAAAGTAAGTTCCATGCTTTAAATCAAAAAGCTGTTGCTAAAAGATTTGCAAAAGAAGTTGGAAAAAGCTACGAAGAGTTAAATCTTATAGTCGTGCACATGGGGGGAGGAGTTTCAGTTGGGGCTCACAAACATGGAAAAGTTGTGGATGTTAATAATGCACTTGATGGAGATGGTCCATTTTCACCAGAAAGAGCTGGGGCGGTTCCTGTAGGAGATCTTATTAAGTTATGTTTTAGTGGTAAATACTCTGAGAAAGAGGTTTATGGAAAGATTGTAGGTAATGGTGGTTATGTAGCTTATCTTGGTTTAAATGACCAAAGAGAGGTTCAAACTAGAATTGCACAGGGGGATAAAAAGGCAGAAAATATATACAATGCATTTATGTATCAGATATGTAATGCTATTGGGGAGAAAGCAGTAGTTTTAGAGGGTAAGGTTGATGGAATAATCTTAACTGGTGGAATTGCTTATAGTGAGATGGTAGTTGATAGAATTAAAGCTAAAACAGAGTGGATATCAAAAATTACTGTTTATGGTGGAGAAGATGAAATGCTTGCGCTTGCTGAAGGTGCTTTAAGAGTACTAACTGGCGAAGAAAATGCTAAGGTTTATGCTTAAAATAGAATAGTGCCTCTTTGGGGGCACTTTTTAAATACTATAGTTAGTTAAAAGTTTAACAATTAATTTATTTAAAAAAAGAATGTATGGGGGATATATATTTATGAGTTTTATGACTATTAATGATAAGCAAATTGAGTTTGAGGGAAAAGAGTCAATTTTAAAACTTGCTAGAGAAAATGGAATCGAAATTCCAACATTATGCTTCTTAGAGGATTGTGCAAATATAGGACAATGTGGTGTCTGCTTAGTTGAAATAGAAGGACAAGAAAGACTTGCAAGGGCTTGTGCTATGAAGGCTAAGGAAGGTATGGTTGTAAAGACTAATACACAAAGGGTTACAGATGAAACAAAAGCAGCTGTTACAGTAATATTAGATAAGCATGAATTTAAATGTGGACCTTGTAGCAGAAAAGAAAATTGTGAGTTTTTAAAGCTTGTTATAAAAACAAAAGCTAGAGCTACAAAACCTTTTAAAGTAGAAAATAAATCAGATTATGTAGATGATAGAAGTAGGGCAATTACATTTGATAGAAGTAAGTGTACTGTTTGTGGTAGGTGCGTTGCAGCTTGTAGAAATTATACAAAGACAAACTCGATAAAGTTCCATAAGGTTGAGAATGAAAGAAGAGTTGGGGCAGATGGGCTTAAATGTTTTGATGATACTAATTGTTTATTATGTGGACAATGCGTCATAGCTTGCCCTGTAGATGCACTTAAAGAAAAGTCACATATAGAAAGAGTAAATGATGCTATAAATAATCCTGATAAACATGTTGTAGTTGCCATGGCACCTGCTGTTAGAGCTTCTATGGGGGAATTATTTAAAATGGAGTTTGGGACAGATGTCACAGGAAAACTTTATACAGTTTTAAGAGAACTTGGTTTTGATAAAATATTTGATATAAACTTTGGTGCAGACCTTACCATTATGGAAGAGGCTAGAGAGCTTTTAGATAGGGTTAAGGAAAATAAAAACTTACCTATGTTTACGTCTTGCTGCCCATCTTGGGTTAGACAAGTTGAAAAGTTTTATCCAGAACTTAAAAAGAATCTTTCAACTACAAAGTCACCACAACAAATATTTGGTGTAACATCAAAAACTTATTATCCAAAGCAAGAAGGACTTAATGCAGAAGATGTATTTACAGTAACTATAATGCCTTGTACATCTAAAAAGTTTGAAGCTGATAGAGAGGCATTTGAATTTGAAGGTAGAAGAGATATTGATGCAGTTATAACAACTAGAGAACTTGCGAGAATGATAAAGGATAAAAAGATAAAGTTTTCAGACCTTGAAGATGGTACATCAGATTCACTAATGAGTGAATATTCAGGCGCTAGTGTTATTTTTGGAAGTTCAGGGGGAGTTATGGAATCGGCACTTAGAACAGCTAAAGACTTTATTGAAGGTGATACTGAGATTGTGACTGAATTTACACAGGTTAGAGGGTATGAGGGAGTTAAAGAATCTATTGTGAAAATTGGTGATATGGATCTAAAAGTTGCAGTTATAAATGGTGCTGCAAATCTTTCTGAATTTATAAAAGCTGGAAAACTTGAAGAGGGATATCATTTTATAGAAGTTATGGCTTGTCCTGGTGGATGTATTAATGGCGGGGGACAACCTCACTTAACAGCACTCGACAGGGCAAAAATTGATATAAAAAGTGCAAGAGGAAAGGTTTTATATAATCAGGATTTAAGTCTTCTAAAAAGAAAAGCACATCAAAATCCAGAGATTATAAAATTATATGCGCAGTTTATGGGGAAACTAGGAGAATATAAGGCTCATCAATTATTGCATTATTCTTATGATAGAGAATCAAAACATTAAATTTTAGTTAAGTACTTTTAATTTGGATTTTATAAGGGTAAATTTAATAGTATAAAGTTAAATTAAGGGAGTGATTTAAAGTGATAGCAATATCAGCAGAGATTGTAGCTAAAAGATATACAGGGGTGGATATAAAGGTTAACAATGGAGTAAGGGATTTTGGGGTTAATATAGATAAAAAGAAATTAACTTATGAAGAGTTTAGAAGTATAGATGGAGCAATAGAAGTTAGAGTTTATACACTTATTAGAAATTGCTGTACAGGAAAACCACTTGCAATATTTCAAAGTGGAAGAAGTGAAAAAGATACAATTGAAATTAAAGAACTTATAGAGAGTATAGATTCTTTAATTAGTAAGGAATTAAAAGAAATTTTATTATAAAAATATATAATTTAGGAAGGGAAGTAGGTATATATGAGCTATTTCCCTTTCTTTTTTCATATACTTTAATAATAGAAAAAAGGAGTGTGTGTGGTATGGAAGCAAGTAATGTAACAGTTATGGGAAATGAAGTATTAAGCAAAGCTTATATGATAAGAAATTTTGGTGAAGAAGCTTATAAAAAAGCAGATGAGATAAAAAGTTTAAATGTTGATTGCTATGAGATAAATATATTTACAGGTATGTTAGATGAAAGATCACTACATAAGGAGATTGTAGATTTTGTTGGTAATCCTGCATTCATAGATTTAAGCCTTTTAAGAAATGATAAATTATTATCTAAAAATGATTATAAAGATATAGAAGTTGGTAATAATCAAGATAGAAAAAGAATATTGAAATTAGCATATAAAAATTCAAAAGGTATTTTAGATTTTAAGTTACAGGAGTTTATGTTAGAACAGATGGAGTGGCTTGATGATTATTCATTGTATATGTCTGCAAGGGAGTTTATAAAAGTTGACTCTTTTGATGAATGGAAAATATATAAAGGAAATCATCCGGAAAATGTAGATAAGATAAGAAATGACTTTGAAGAAGAAATTAATTATCAAATTTTTGTTCAGTATGAATTTCATAAGCAATGGAGAAATTTAAAAAATTATTTTGGAGATTTAGGAATTAAAGCTAAGAGAGTTTTAAAAGTTTTTTAAAATATTTTTGAAAAATAAAAGGTGATTTAATATTTTGTAGAAAATATTAAGTAAAAGTTATGAATAAAAGGGATAGTATATGTTAGTAGTGGACAAGGATTGTTTGTACTAACAAAGAGAATTTATGAAGATATAAAATATAATCTAGAATTACAGAAGTAGTAAAGTTTTTTACTACTTCACTTTTATAACAAAATACTTTATTATGATAAAGTAATGAAATGTTTGGATAGACATATATATAATCAGAAGGGGAGAGAGTTATGGAAGATTTTAAGTCAAAGTTAAAATGTAGAGAATTAGATTATTTCTTTAAAGCAATACTTGCTTTAGAAACACAAGAAGAGTGTTATAGATTTTTTGAAGATGTTTCTACTATCACAGAAATAAAAGCTTTATCACAAAGATTACAGGTAGCAAAAATGTTAAATGATAAAAAAACATACATAGAAATTGCAAGCATAACAGGAGCATCAACAGCAACTATAAGTAGAGTAAATAGAGCTTTAACATATGGTAGTGAGGGATATAATTTAATTTTAGAGAAAATAGATAAATAAAATAAATATACAGAGGGCGAAAAATGTCCTCTTTTTCTTTTGTAAAATTTTTTAGCAAAGTTTATAATATAAAAGATAGCAAAACAAGAGATTAAGGTAATTATAAAATACTAACAGTTAGAAGAGGTGAGGAAAATAAGTATACTTATTGTAGATGATGAAATAAAAATAGTAGAAGTTTTAGAAGCATATTTAAATAAAGATAATTTTAAAGTTTTAAAAGCTAATAATGGAATTGATGCTTTAAAATTATTTGAAGAAAATAAAGTAAGTTTAATTTTATTAGATCTTATGCTTCCTGATATGAGTGGAGTAGAGGTTTGTAAAAAAATAAGAGAAGAAAGTGATGTTCCAATAATAATGGTGTCGGCTAAAAATGAAGCTGAAGATAGACTTGCAGGATTTGAAGTTGGAGCAGATGATTATATAGCAAAGCCATTTTGTGCAAAAGAGGTTGTGGCAAGGGTTAAGGCTGTTTTAAAAAGAACTGAAAAGTGTTCAGATAAAGATATTTATAGTTTTGATAATGAGGAACTTATTATTAAAGCTAACAGTCATGAGGTATTACTAAAAAATGAACCTGTGATACTTACTGCAACAGAGTATAAAATACTTTTAAATTTAGCGAAAAATCCCAAAAGGGTTTATAGTAGAGAACAACTTTTACTACTTGCTTTAGGGGATGAAAATGATAGTTATGATAGAGTTATAGACACTCATGTGAAAAACCTTAGAGGTAAGATAGAGGAAGATAGTAAAAAACCAAAATATATAGTAACAGTTTATGGAGTTGGGTATAGGTTTGAAGGGAAAAAAGATTAGAAGTTTAAAATTTAGAATGATTTTCCCAACAGTTGTGATGGCAGCAATCATATCAACAGTAAGTTTGATTTTATTTAAGTGTTGTTTTGATGAGGCTTTTACAAGTTATATGAGAGAATGTTTTCAGAATAAATCTTTTTCTGTTCAGGGACATAATGAATTTTTAAATTTAGTTGCTGAGATTATAGTATTACTTGGAATTATATTATTTATTTCTTATGTAATTATAGGTTGTATATTGTCAAATGCTATAGGTAAGCCTATACTTTATATAGAAAATAAGGCTAAGGATATTATTAATGGAAATTTAGATGAACCTATAGAAATAGGAACTAATATAAAGGAACTGAGAAGTCTTACTGATACTATAAATAAACTTAGTTCAGATTTAAGTCAGCAAGAAAAAGTTAGAAAGCAGTTAACGAGTGATATAGCACATGAAATAAGAACTCCAATAACTAATGTGAATTCACATTTAGAGGCAATTATAGATGGCGTTTGGGAAGCAACACCTGAAAGACTTGAAAGTATAAAGGAAGAGGTTGAAAGGTTATCACAAATAGCCTTAGATTTTGGACAATTGTGTTCTTATGATGATAAAAGAATTATTTTAAAAAGAAGTAAGGTTAACATAAAAACTCTTTTAGAATATAATGTGGAAAGTTTTAGGGCACAAATGCTAGATAAAGATTTAAAAGTGGTTGTAAATGGAGATGCTATTGAGGTTTTTATTGATAAAAATAGAATGGCACAAGCATTTGTAAATCTTATAAGTAATGCAATAAGATATTCTAATGTTGGTGGAAGAATTGAAATAACAGTAGAAGAGAATAAAGGGAATGTTCAAATTTCTGTTGCTGATGAGGGGATTGGGATAGGAAAACAACATATACCATATATATTTGAGCGACTATATAGAACTGATGAGTCTAGGGCAAGGGCAACAGGTGGCTCTGGTATTGGGTTAACTATAACTAAAAGTATAGTTGATGCTCATGGTGGGAAAATATTTGTTAGAAGTAAAGAGGGGCAAGGAAGCATATTTACAATAACGGATTTATAATATGGAAAACGGTTAAGCAAAATCTGCTTAACCGTTTTTTATATAAAAATTATTTTAATTCACTAATTTGTTTTTTTACTTGGAATAATTCATCTTGTACAACTTTAAGTTTATCTTTGTTTGAAGCAACTCTACCTTGAATATCTTCAATAATTGTTTGGTAGTTCCCGATTATTTCTTCTGATTTATCACTAGGTCTAACTGAGAATAATCTTTCTTTAAATTCTTCTAATTTGCCAGAGTCATTACTTATAAATCCTCTAAGTTTAACTATGAAGTCTTCTTTGTTTTTACCAAGTGTTGTTAAGAAATCTAATTGCTTATCATTTCTTGAACTTTTAATTTCATCAAAGTATTCTTGTCTTAAAGCATAGAAACCATCACGAACTTCTTTAAATTCATTAACGATAGTTTCATTAGAATCACTTCCACAGAATCCAACTTTAAAGAATTCTTCACTAATTTCTTTTATTATAGCAGAAGCATTTTTCCAGTTTTCATTTACATAAAGCTCTTTAACTTTTTCAGTAAGTTCTTTTCTTTTTTCTATGTTAGCTGAATAACCAGCTTTCATTTCATCAAAGAAAACTTGTCTTGTTTGGAAGAAGTTATCTTTAGCAGCTTTGTATGCAGCTGAAATTTCATCATTTTCTTCTTTTCCTGAGAATCCAATTGTTTTGAATATTTCAGTAAGTTCATTAAATCTAGTAGTAGCATCTTTCCAGTTTTCATTTTCAGTAAGACTAGATAATTCTTCTATTAAAACTTTTTTCTGTATTCTTTTTTCAATATAAGTTTCTTTTAAAGATTCAACAGCAACTTTTCTTTCTTCTCTTAAAACATCTCTAAGATCATTAAAGGCTTTATATAATGTTTGTTGCTTTGCACCAGCAAATTTAAGTTCAAAGAATCTTTCTGTTATTTTATTAATTATCTCATCTGTATTCTTAATAGCATCTGCTGCATAGTGAATTTCTCCAAGATTTGCAAGGATTTCTTCTTTTTGCACGGCATTTGCTTTAAATCTATCTTCAGCCTTATCGTAGAATTCTTGTCTTTTATCATAAAAAGCTTTTCTAGCTTTATTCATTTCGTCATTTAATTTTGGAAGTTCAGTTGTATCAGAACAAGGAGTGACTTTGAATTCCTCAAGTAACTCATAGAATTTCTTGTTGGCCTCTTTCCAATTTTCTGATGTATTAGCAAGAACAATAATTTGCTCTATAATTTCTCTTCTTTTAACTACATTTTCTTTATCAAATTCATCTAGCTCCGTAGCAAAAGCATTGTTTAAACTTTGACCATTCTGTTTTATGTATTTCTTAAACTCTTTAATTTTCATTTTTAAATCCCCTTTCGAATTATGCGTATAGTACTATTCTAGTTCTCTAAAAAAAGTATGTCTACTATAATGTGCTATTAATGCTATTTTTTTTAGATTTACTTAATATTTATATGTAATTATACTTCAATTGCACTAAATTGAAGTATAACGACGTTTGAACTTTCAAAAATAGAATCTATAATAAAAGATATATGTTAAATTATGTGAAGATATACTCAGAATTGACAATAATTTGTTAATGGGTTATATTTATATCAACTTAGCGAAATTTGCGTTAAGGTGTCTATAATAGAGTGAGTTTATAGCCTGAAAATTATTTTGAATAATTAAGGCAGTTAAATAGAAAGATAGAATTATAAGAATATACTATAATAAAGATATTAATTTTAATTAGAGGTGACAAGATGGGAAGATTATTTGGTACAGATGGAGTAAGAGGTATTGCAAATACAGAGCTAACATCAGAACTTGCGTATGACTTAGGAAGAGCGGGTGCATATGTTTTAACAGAGGCTACTCATAAAGCTAAAATATTAGTTGCAAAGGATACCAGAATATCAGGAGATATGCTAGAATCAGCTTTAGTTGCAGGTATATTATCTGTAGGTGCAGAAGCAATAGTGCTTGATGTTATACCAACACCAGCAGTAGCGCATTTGACAAGAGCATATAATGCAGATGCAGGAGTTATGATTTCAGCATCACATAATCCAGTTGAGTATAATGGAATAAAATTCTTTAACTCAAAAGGATACAAATTATCTGATGAATTAGAAGATAGAATACAAGAAGTAATTGAAACTGGATTTAAAGGTGTTCCAACACCAACAGGAGCTAGAATTGGTAGAGAAAGCAAACTTGAAAATGCAAATGAAGAATATATAGAATATTCAAAAAAAATTGTTAAAAATGGTCTAGTTGGGCTTAAAGTAGCTTTAGATTGTGCCAATGGTGCCGCTTATTCAGTTGCAGAGAGAGCTTTTGAAGAACTTGGTGCAGAAGTTTTTGTTATTCACAATAAACCAAATGGAATAAACATAAATGAAAAATGTGGTTCTACACATCCAGAAGATTTAATGAAGTTTGTAAAAGAAAATAATTGTGATTTAGGTTTTGCTTATGATGGAGATGCTGATAGATGTTTAGCAGTAGATGAGAATGGAAACCTTGTAGATGGAGATTTCTTATTAACAATCACAGCTAAATATTTAAAAGATAGAGGCGAACTAAAAGATGATACTTTAGTTGTAACTGTAATGAGTAATCTTGGACTTATGCTTGCATGTGAAAAAGAAGGAATCAATACAGAAATAACTGCTGTTGGAGATAGATATGTTCTTGAAAATATGATAGAAAATGAATATATGCTTGGTGGAGAACAGTCAGGTCACATTATATTACTTGGGCATAATAGCACAGGCGACGGACTTGCAACATCACTTCAAATAGCTACAATAGTTAAAGAAACTGGTGAAAAATTATCAGAACTTGCAAAAGTAATGAGAGTTCTACCACAAGTACTTGTGAATGCTAAAGTTCCAAATGAGAGAAAGAACATTCATGAAATAGATGAAGAAATTAAAGCAGAAATAGCTAAGATAGAAGTTAAACTAGAGGGTAGAGGAAGAGTTCTTATAAGACCTTCAGGTACAGAACCTTTAGTAAGAGTTATGTTAGAAGGGGAAGACCAAGTTGAAATTGATAAGCTTGCAAATGACCTTGCTAATTTAATATTAGAAAAAGTTAAATAGATATATAGCAAAAGCAGTAGAAATTTTCTACTGCTTTTTTTAGCATTTTTTTTCGAGTGGTCCATAGCAATCGCTATCAAGTTTTTGAAGAATGTAGGTTAATTCTTCAACATGTTCTTTTTCATCATTAGCTATTTGAGTTAAAATTTCAATAGCTTCCTTATTATCAATTTTATAGACAATGTCTTCATAGGCTATAATAGCTTCAAGTTCACCTTTTATATCTTCTCTTAGTTTAATTAAAAGTGAAGATTGGCTTATTTTCTTTTTACTATTATGCTCATTAAGTGATTTACATTTTAGAGATATGTGGTCAGAGATTTCACTAGCTTTTTTACATTGAACTTGGTCACATTTTCTCGATAAATCTAATAACATACCATAGTGTCTTTTTTCATCTTCCATTATATGTTCGAGAGTTGTCTTAACATCATTTATAGGACAGTAGCCTAAGTGCATTTGGTAGTCGTTTATTGCCACAAGCTCACCAACCATAGCTTCTCGAAGAAAGTTTGCTAGATTTCTTGGTTTACCTTGGGGTTGTTTAGAAGTTGTATAACTCATAAAAAAATCTCCTGTAAAATATATTTATTTACTATATCTTATGAAAAAAAAGTTTTATGGTTAAATTAAGTATTTAATTTTGTTTCAAAATTTATACATTTAATCCATAAAATATGATAATATTAAAGTATATTTTATATGAGGTGTTTATTTTATGAGAAAAAAAGATGATTTCTGTAAGAGCATACTCAAGATAGGAATAATAATATTGTCTGCACTAGGCTTTTCAATAGGCATTATTTCTCAGTATACTAAGGGTAAAATAGATAATTATGTAAATGTATACAATTTAGAATTATCTAATGAGGTTTTAAAAGGATATATCAATGAAACTATTTTAGGCTGTACAATTATATTTTTTTTAGCTGGTTTATCATTTTTTGTGATAGGAATAAAAATTTCGAAAAATAAGCTTTTAAATAAAATAAGATTAATTGAGGAAGAACTAAAGTTTGTTATAATTGACGACGATTTAGATAGGCTGAAAAAATCTGATGATATAGAAGAAAACATAGATGGAATCAGACATTCGATAACAGAGTATAAAGAAAAAATGAATTATTATAGTAAGTATGATGAATTAACAGGTCTTATGAATAGACCAACATTTCTTATTGAACTAGATAAGGAAATTGAAAAAAATCCTGATAAAAAAATTATAGTTATATATATTAATATTGATGGTTTTTCATATTATAATAATAATTTTGGGTATCATAAAGGTGATGCTATTTTAAAACTTGTTGCAGATGAAATAACTAAATTTATTGATATTGATAGTGTGATAGCAAGACTTGGTGGAGATGAGTTTGCAGTGATGATTAAATCAGAAGAGCTTAACTTTGATAATAGTTCTGAGTTTGTTGAAGGACTTCTTAATCGCATAAATGGAATAAAAGATATTGGGGTTGGAGGGTTTATTTCAGCTAGTATCGGAATTTGTATAAAGGGTGATAAGGAAAAAACAGCAGCTGCAATGCTAAATAATGCATATCTTGCAATGACAACTATAAAAGAAAGACAGAAAAATAGTTATGAATTCTTTACTAGCAAAAATAAGAAGGATATAACTTTAGACATGATAGAGAGGGCACTTGAGAGAGGTGATATACAACTGCATTATCAGCCAAAAGTTAATCTGAAAACAAATAAGATTGATGGTGTTGAGGCACTTGTAAGATGGTTTGATGATGAATATGGATATATTTCACCATTTTCATTTATTAAGCTTACTGAAGAAACAGGTTATATAATTACTCTTGGAAATTGGATTTTGAATAAAGCAGTGAGGGATATCAAACAATTAAATGATGAACTTGGAACTGATATAAGTGTTGCAGTTAATGTTTCGCCTATTCAATTTTTACAAAAATCATTTGTAGGTGAAGTTGAAGTTGCACTAAAAGAGAGTGGGCTTCAAGCAAAAAATCTTGAACTTGAGTTAACTGAGAGTATAGGGATGTTTAATTCACATGAAGTTGTTGAAAAATTTGATAGAATAAGTAAACTTGGAATATCAATTGCAATTGATGATTTTGGTACAGGATATAGTTCAATAAAGTACTTAAAAGAATTTAAAATCAATACAATAAAAATTGATAGAAGTTTTATTCAAAATGGAGAAAAACATAGAAGTATAGTTAGATACATTATAGATGTTTCAAAGACTTTAGGTTTTAAAGTTGTTGCAGAAGGTGTGGAAGATTATATGCAAGCAAGGATGTTAAAAGAAATGGAGTGTGATTATATTCAGGGATATTTCTTTTATAAACCAATGCCAATCATAAGACTACGAGAGTTTGTTAAAAAGTAAGGAGAAAGAATGGATAAAGTATCTTTAAGAAAGACAATGAGAGAGAAAAGAAAAAGTATGGACCAAATTGAAAAAAATTTATTAGATAAAAACTTAAGGGAAAGGCTTTTTCAGACTGAAGAATATAAAAAATCAAAAGTTGTATTTATATATGTGAGTACATCAGAAGAGATAAATACGATAGAAATAATTAAACAATTATTTAAAGATGGAAAAGTAGTTGCAGTTCCAAGGATTATGAAGGATAAAACAATGAAAGCTTTAAAAATAAATTCGCTTGATGAATTATTAGAAGTTGGAAGTTTTGGAATACTAGAGCCAAGCTCACAGTCAGAAGATTTAAATGAAATAGTTGATTTAACAATTGTTCCAGGACTTGCTTTTGATAGCTTAAATAAAAGGCTTGGTTATGGTGGTGGATTTTATGATAGATTCTTTGTAAGATATAAAAATTCTATAAAAATTTCTTTATGTTATGACTATCAATTTGTAACAACTGTGTACCCTACAGAATATGATGTAAGTGTAGAGATGATTATTTCAAATAATCATATTGTAAATCATTTAGGAATCAATAATTAAAAGAGAAAGTAATTTTATAATTTTAATAGATTAATAATCAAATAATCTAAAATATTATGTTAGACGAAAAGTCTTTATAGGCGAAAGCCAACCATCTGAGGCTTAGGAGTTAGTGATGCTCCTATTTGAATTGATAGAAGCATAATAGCAATTAAGCATTAGATTAAATTGAAGTTAAAATAAATTAAGATATAAATTGAAGTTGATATATAAATAAAATTTAATATAATGAACTAAATATTGTAATAAATGGTTGTAAAATCCATTTATTTAGAATATAATAAATTCATAAATACGAATTTAATATAGGTCTTTTATCAAGAAAGGTGGAGGGACTGGCCCTGTGAAACCTAGCAACAGCTGACTGTATAAGTCAGAATTGTGCTAAATCCTGCAAGAAAATGCAAAAAGAGCTTTTATAGAGCTTATTTTCTTGAAAGATAAAAGAGATTGTTTTTTATTGAAAAGTAGAACTATTTCAATCTCTTATAGATTGGAATAGTTTTTTTATTTTAATCTATATTAGCTATGTTGCAACTTGTATAATTGCCACCTAAAAGAAATAAGGGGGGGCTTTTTTTTATGAGTAAATATAGTAAAGGGACAATATGTGTTCAAGGAGGCTACAAGCCAAAGGTTGGAGAGGCTAGAATATTACCAATATGTCAAAGCACAACATTTAAATATGATGATCCAGATCATTTAGCAGACCTTTTTGATTTAAAGGTTTCAGGACACTTTTATTCAAGGGTTAGTAATCCAACATTAGAAGGATTTGAAGCTAAGTTTAATGAGCTTGAAGGTGGAGTTGGAGCTGTTGCAGTATCATCAGGACAATCAGCAATTTTGCTAGCTGTACTTAATTTGTGCTCTAGTGGGGATAATATAATATCAACATCAAATTTATATGGTGGAACATTTAATTTATTTAACATTAATCTTAAAAAACTTGGGATTGAAACAAAGTTTATAAGTCCAGAGGCTACAAAAGAAGAAATTTTAGCTCTTGTGGATGATAATACAAAACTTTTTTATGGTGAGATTATAGGAAATCCAAGTATAAACATTTTGGACCTTGATAAATTTTCAGAATTATCAAAAGCATCGGGGGTTCCACTTATTGTTGATAGTACAATAGCTACACCATATTTATGTAGACCATTTGAATATGGGGCTGCAATAGTGGTTCATTCAACTACTAAATACTCAGATGGACATGCAGCTGCTGTGGGTGGAATAATTGTAGATTCAGGGAATTTTGATTGGAATAATGGAAGATTTCCAGAACTTGTAAAGCCAGATCCAAGTTATCATGGAATTAAATATGTGGAGAAATTCGCAAAGGCTGCTTATATAACAAAACTTAGGGTAACACTTTTAAGAGATTTTGGGTGTGTAATGAGTCCACAAAATGCTTTCCTTACAAATCTAGGGCTTGAAACACTTCATCTTAGAATGGAAAGACATAGTAGTAATGCACTTGCACTTGCAAGATACCTACAAAAACATGAAAAAGTAAGTTGGGTTAGGTATCCATTACTTGAAACACAAAAAGATTTTGAAAGGGCAAAAAGCTTACTACCTAAAGGTGGTTCAGGAATGCTTACTTTTGGAATTAAAGGTGGAGTGCAGGTAGCAAAAACATTTACTAAAGCACTTAAATTAACTGCATTAGTTGTTCATATAGGGGATGCAAGGACATCAATATTACATCCTGCTAGTACAACTCATAGTCAGTTAACTGAGGAAGAACAGATTGCATCAGGAGTTAGCGCTGATCTTATTAGAATTTCAGTTGGGATAGAAGATGCAGATGATATTATAAAGGACTTTGAACAAGCATTTAATACGATAGGAGAATAAATTATGACGATATATCTTTCTAAAAACATAAATGGACTTGCACCTTTATCACAGGAATATGATATAGAGGTAAGTGAGGATGAGGGCTATTGCTGCAAAAGAGTAGGGGTGCTTAATTTAATGCCAACAAAATGTGAAACAGAAACACAAATTTTAAGATTACTTTGTGAAACCTCAAATGATATTAAGGTGGAGTTTATAAGGCTTGATAGCTATAAACCAAAGAACATACCCTACGATTATTTAGTACAAAATTATAGAAGTTTTGATGAGGTTAAGGAGAGTCTTGATATTCTTATAGTCACTGGAGCACCACTTGAGAAAATGGATTTTGATGAAGTTGATTATATAAAAGAGCTTAGGGGAGTTCTTGATTATGCAAAATTAAATATTAATAAGTCTTTATTTATCTGTTGGGGAGCACAAGTTGCATTAAATCATTTTTATGGAATTAGAAAGATATTAACTGAAGAGAAAATTTTTGGAGTTTTTTCACATGAGATTTTGAATGGGGATGAAATCTTAGATGGTATAGGAAGTGGTTTTAGAGCACCACATTCTAGACATACAAAACTTTCAAAAAAGGATTTAGGAAATTGCAATAAGCTAAAGTTAATTTCTGTTACGGAGGAGGGGGAAGAACATCTTTTAAGGGGCGAATTCAATGATTATTATATACTTGGGCATATAGAGTATGATGAGGAAAGCCTAAAAAAAGAATACACTCGTGATTTAGAAAAAGGATTTAAAATAAATAAACCAAAGGGCTATTTTATTGATAATGATATAGATAAGGGAATTAATTTCAATTGGAGAGAAGATGCAATTAAGTTTTATAAAAATTTATTAAGATAATTTAAAGATTAGCTTGGAAGTTGGAACAGTGTTTAAAAGGAAATGACTAGCCTAAAATTTAGGCTAGTCATTTATATATATTAAGCTCTTTTTCCAAGGATAGTAAATCCAAAAGCTTTTGCTCCATTATTTCGTCTATAGTCTACGTAGAATGAGTAAGTAAGGCAAAGTAATAGTCCTAAGGCAAAGAACATCCCACCAATAGCTCCCCATAATATAACGTTGAGGCCTTTTTTCTTAGCTAGGTAACCTGTACCTACTACCCATGCTAGTGTTATTAAGATATTTAAAATCCACATAATTTAAATCCCCCTCAAATTAGTTTTTATCTTTCGTTTGTTTATATATTTATTATAGTAAATAAATATAATGAAAACCTAAACAAGAAGTA
The DNA here is from genome assembly GCF_947039605.1 of uncultured Clostridium sp. GTDB lineage: Bacteria > Bacillota > Clostridia > Clostridiales > Clostridiaceae > Sarcina. The sequence continues at coordinate 3,687 of NZ_CAMQZG010000041.1, read as the reverse complement.
AATTAAATGAAAACAAATTCATTTAAATTTACAAAAAAATTTATTTTTAGGAAGTTATTATAAAAGATAAATTAAAATAAAAAAATGACTGCCATAATTGGCAGCCATTTAATATTTAAGGCTAAGTTTAAATTAAACTTGCTCTCTGTTATCTATAACTTGTTTGATATTTGTTAAGAATGTAGCGAATGGCATTGAACCCTCGTCATCATTTTTTCTACTTCTTACTGAAACTTCACCGTTAGCTTCTTCTTTTTCACCAACAACTACAATGTAAGGAGTTCTCTCAAGTCTAGCTTCTCTTATTTTGTATCCAAGTTTTTCTGATCTGTGATCAACATCAACTCTAACACCATTGTATTTTAAGTCTTTAGCAACTTTGTCAGCATAATCAGCATATTTATCTGATAATGGAAGAACTTTAACTTGAGTAGGTGACATCCATGTAGGAAGTGCTCCTGCATACTTTTCTATAAGCATAGCAAGTGTTCTTTCATAACAACCAATTGAACTTCTGTGGATGATAAATGGTCTTTTCTTTTCTCCATCTTTACCAACATAACTCATATCAAATCTTTCTGCTAAAGCAAAGTCAATTTGAACTGTGATGATTGTATCTTCTTTACCATGAACGTTCTTGAATTGGATATCAAGTTTTGGACCATAGAAAGCAGCTTCATCATCAGCTTCTTCAAAGTCAATTTCAAGGTGATTTAACATCTCTCTCATTAAGTTTTGTGTTGATTCCCAAGCTTCTGGCTTGTTGATATATTTATGAGTATTTTTTGGATCCCATTTTGAGAATCTGTATGTGATATCATTCTCTATTCCAAGTGTTGTCATAACATATTTGATTAAATCAACAACATCTTTAAATTCATCTTCTAATTGATCAGGTCTAACAACTAAGTGACCATCAGCAAGTGTGAATTGTCTAAGTCTTATAAGTCCGTGCATTTCACCTGAAGCTTCTTTTCTGAAAAGTGTTGATGTTTCAGCATATCTCTTTGGAAGATCTCTGTAACTGTGTTGCTCAGCTTTATATATTTCATATTGGAATGGACATGTCATTGGTCTTAAACCAAATACTTCTTCATCTTTTTCTTCATCCCCAAGTATGAACATACCATCTTTGTAGTGATCCCAGTGTCCTGAAACTTTGTAAAGGTCACTTTTAGCTAAGATAGGAGTTTTTGTTAAAAGGTATCCTCTTCTTTCTTCTTCATCTTCAATCCATCTTTGAAGTACTTGCATTGTTTTAGCACCTTTTGGCATTAATAATGGAAGTCCTTGACCAACTAGTTCACTTGTTGTGAATATTCCAAGCTCTCTACCAAGTTTGTTATGGTCTCTTTTTTTAGCTTCTTCAACTGCTTCTAAGTACTCATCCATTTCAGCTTTCTTAGGGAATGCTGTTGCATATATTCTAGCAAGCATAGGATTGTTTTCATTTCCTCTCCAGTATGCTCCAGCTGTTCTAAGTAATTTGAATGCTTTGATTCCTTTTACTGATAATAAGTGAGGTCCAGCACAAAGGTCTGTGAAATCACCTATTTGGTAGAATGATATAATAGCGTCCTCTGGAAGATCATTTATAAGTTCTACTTTGAAAGGTTCATCTTTCATGAAATCTAAAGCTTCGCTTCTTGATTTTGTGAAGAATTTAATTTCTGGGTTTTCTTTAACTATAGCTTTCATTTCTTTTTCGATAGCTGCAAAATCAGCTTCTGAGAATGAATCTTCTTTTAAAAAGTCATAATAGAAACCACCATCTATTGAAGGTCCTATAGCAACTTTAACTTCTGGGTGAAGTCTTTTAACAGCATAAGCCATAACGTGTGATGCTGTATGTCTGAAAGCATCTTTACCTTCTTTTGAATCCCATGTACATATTTCAAGTTCAGCATCAGCTGAAACTTTGTGTCTTAAATCTTTAACTTCTCCATTTACGATTCCGCACATAGCATTTCTAGCAAGACCCTCACTAATAGCTTTTGCGATATCTAATACTGAACTGTTTTGTTCAACTTCTTTGATTGAACCATCTTTTAATGTAATTTTAATCATATTAAAAACTCCCTTTTTTATATATTTTTATATCGGGGCGAGTATCCTTTAAAATAAAAAAAGCCCCCGTCGCTTTTCTATTTCTAGAAAAGGGACGAGAGATTCGAAAGATTCCCGTGGTTCCACCCAATTTGTACAATACTGTACCACTTAAATAGCTTTAACGCAGCATCTGCGGACTGGATTAGAGTCACTCCGAGGTAGTTTTCAACAAAAATCATCTAAAATACTCACAGCAAATGTATTTCTCTCTGAAGATTCATTTATGTTTACTCTTCTCATCAACGTATTCATTAATCAAATTATAAGACTATTAATAATGACTGTCAACAAATAATTTCACAAAATATCAAAAAAATATCCATAGTTTATTTAGATTAAATGTATAGCTACTAAATATAGTATGCTATAGAAATAAAAAAGTGATATAAGCATTTTAGCAATAGATTAAGTTTTGAATAAAGAACATTTATCTTAGAAAATAACTCGTATAATTGTAAAAAAATAACTTATAAATTAAAAATAAGAAATAAAACTATTGCATTTTACAAATTATAGATATATAATTAAATTACGACATGCAGTCGTGGCGGAATTGGCAGACGCGCTAGACTAAGGATCTAGTGTCCATTACGGACGTGAGGGTTCGACTCCCTCTGATTGCACCATCAGAGAACCTTGGGGATTGTTAGAAATAACAGTCCTCATTTTTCGTTCTAAAACAAAAATATCCAAAGGCTAGAAAAGTCTTTGGGTATTTTATATTTATAAAGATTTTTCTTTATCAATTGCTGTTTGAAGAATAAAATCTTCTAATCCTATAGTAGAGTAGTGATGATTACCCATTAAAAAAAAGATAAGCTCTGTATTTTTGTAGCCTTCTTTATATAAAAATAATGAGTCTTGAATTTTTTTTCGGCTACTTATTGATAGTCCTAATATTTCATTTATCAAAAAGATAGAGTAGTATGTTTTTGAAAAAGTAGAATAGAGCTTGTCTTGCATTTCAAGTTTATATTTATAATCAGTTATTTTATCTCTATGAGGTCCATTTATGCTTCTGTGATGAGTTCTACAAAGATACTTATAGTTAAGGTTAAAATTTAAACCACCGCGGGTTCTGTAAACAATATGATGAATATCACCTTTTGCATTACAAACTTCACAATTCATAGGACAACCTCCTAAAATATTCTTAATATAACGATATCATATTATGAGTATGCATAAAAGAGAGTGAGTATTAGTGATTAACAGATTAATTTAAAAAAATTAATAAAATAATAAAATAGTGTTGACAGAATATGATTATGGGGATATAATTACTAATATAATCAAGCGGACAACTTGTCTGTGGGAATGCAAAGTATGTAAGTTTTTAATATGTATCTTTAGCTCAGTTGGATAGAGCAACGCCCTTCTAAGGCGTGGGTCTGGGGTTCAAATCCCTAAAGGTACACCAACTTTGGGATATCGCCAAGCGGTAAGGCATCACACTTTGACTGTGATATGCGTAGGTTCGAATCCTGCTATCCCAGCCAACTTTGCGGGTATAGTTCATTGGTAGAACGTCAGCCTTCCAAGCTGAATAGGTGAGTTCGATTCTCACTACCCGCTCCA
>NZ_CAMQZG010000040.1 GCF_947039605.1 uncultured Clostridium sp. | reverse complement strand
AGAATAACTGCCCCCATAAATTCACTCATAGCAGTCATTGGATTTTCAACTGTTACGGAGATATAATAACCCATTCCAAGACAAAGAATTCCTATTAATGTCCAAAGAATTTGAACTTTAGGCTCTTTTTCTCCACTTTTTTTACTATTTAATAATTCAATTGTTTTACTTCTTTTTATTTCAAATGCATCCCATAAAAACATCAATATATTTAAAACTAAGAAAAAAGCAATAATTATAAAAACAACTTTATATAAAACATAAAATCCCAAAACAGCTTTAACTTTTACAAGCTTTAATAGTACTAAAAATAATAATTTTTCAAAGATAACACCTAAAAGCACACCTATACCTATTGTTCCTAAACCTAGAATAAGTTTTTCTAAAAAGATTATTTTAATTATATGAACTTTATTTAATCCTAAAACATTATATATACCAAATTCAGTTTTTCTTTTTTTCATTAGAAAACTATTTATATAAAATAAGAATATTACTGTAAATATCCCTGTTAAAATAGCTCCCCATATTAGTACTATACGAAGTGTAACACTAATCTCTATAGCTTCTTTATTTTGGCTAATTGATACCATCATATATAAAATACTAACTATAAAAATAGAAATGATTCCATATGGAATATATGTCTGTTTACTTTTTTTGATATTATTTAATGCAAGATTTGAATAAAACATCTTACTCACCACCTTTTGAAATTACTGATAGTGAATTTGAAATCTTTTCATACATATCTTCATTGCTCATACTTCCCTTATAAATTTGATGAAACACTCCTCCATCTCTTATAAATAAAACTCTTTTAGCCCTACTTGCAGCTCTTATACTATGAGTTACCATTAAAATAGTCTGTCCATCATTATTTATCCCATCAAAGATATTAAGTAAATTATCTGCTGATTTTGAGTCTAACGCACCTGTTGGCTCATCTGCTAAAATAAGCTTTGGATTTGTAATAAGTGCCCTTGCTATTGCAGCTCTTTGTTTTTGTCCACCTGATACTTCATATGGCTGCTTATCTAATATCTTTTCTATTTTAAGCATTTTAGCTAATGGAGCTATCTTCTTTTCCATATCTTTATACTTTTCTTTATTTAAGACTAATGGCAAAAATATATTATCTTTTACTGAAAAATTATCTAAAAGATTAAAATCTTGAAATACAAATCCCAAATTTCTTCTTCTAAAATCAGAAAGTTTACTTTCCTTTACCTTAAATGTATCCTCACCATTTAATAAGATTTCACCACTTGTCTGCCTATCAAGTGTTGCAAGTAGATTTAAAAGGGTAGTTTTTCCCGCACCAGATTCCCCCATTATAGCAACATACTCACCCTCTTCAATTGAAAAAGTTATATTGTTAAGTGCATTAACTGTATTTCCTCCAAACCTTGTAGAATATACTTTCTTTAAATTATTAACCTTTAATAAACTCATAAATACCTCCTTAAATTTTTACTATAAGTTAATTATAAGAAATCCTCATATTTCAAACCATAACCTTAGCTTACAATTTCATCTCTAACCTTACATTTATGTAATACTAGCTAATAATCTATAAATTTTTCATTATTCAAAGTAATAATAGCTTTTGTCCCACTATCAACCTTTGATTCTATTTCAAGTTTGTACCCTAGCTTATCAAATATCTCTTTTGCAAGATAAAGTCCTATTCCAGTAGACTTTTTATTAATTCTTCCATTATATCCCGTAAATCCTTTATCAAATATCCTTGGTAAATCCTCTTCATCTATACCAACACCTGTATCCTCTATATAAAGTCTACTTCCCTCTACATATATTGATACTCCACCTGCCCCTGTATATTTAATACTATTTGAAATCAACTGCTCTATTCCAAAAGCTAACCACTTCTCATCAGTCAAAATTTTTAAATTCACAGTTTTATAATTTAATGTAAGTTTCTTTCTTATAAATAGCCTTGAATATTTCTTTATAGAATTTTTTAAAATTATATCTAAATCATATTCACCTATAACTAAATCTGACTCCCCATCTGAAAGCCTTAAATATCCTAGCACCATTGAAACATATTCTTCAATTTTAAATAACTCACCTGATAATTCAGTCTTTTCACTAGCTTTGCTATGTTGCAAAATAAGATTCATTGCAGATATTGGTGTTTTAATTTGGTGTACCCATAAAGTATAATAATCAATCATTTCACTATTATTTTTATCAAAATTTGTTTTAAGCTCTAAATTTTCATCATACAACTTTTGAATTATTTCTTTATATCTTTCTTCTATTAGTCCACCCTCTATATCTAATAAATCTACTTCTATATCAATATTTTCTTTTATATCTTTTAATAAATTATTTTTAGTACAATATTTTTTAAAATCAAATATTCCTATAATAAAACTTATTGTTACGATAAGTAAAATTGCATATAGTATAACTTCTACCTCTATGTTATATAAAAATAAAACTCCACTAAAAATACCAATGTTCATAAAAGCGAAAGCTATAAATTTACTTCTATCCTTTAAATATTTCCCTATCATCTAATTCACCATATATCCTATACCTTTTTTAGTTTTCACAAAATCCTCTATTCCAATAGATGCTAATCGCTTTCTAAGTCTTGCTATATTAACAGTAAGCGTATTATCATCTATAAAACTATCACTATCCCAAAGTTTTACCATAATATCTTCCCTCGATATTGCCTTACCTATATTCTCAAACAATATCTGAAGAATCTTAAACTCATTCTTTGTAAGTTCTAAAGACTGCTCCCTATAAAAAACTGAATACTCATTTATATTTAAAATAATATCTCTATTTTCTAAAATATTAGTTTCATTTCTAAAAGAATAAGTTCTTCTAATAAGAGCTTGTACTTTTGCAACTAAAACAGTTAAATCAAAAGGCTTTGTAATAAAGTCATCCCCTCCCATATTCATAGCCATAACTATATTCATACTCTCAGTCATGGAAGATACAAATATTATTGGAACTTTAGATATTTTTCTAATTTCATTACACCAATGATATCCATTAAAAAATGGTAAACTTATATCAAGTAAAATTATGTCCGGCATATGCTGTGTAAACTCACTCAAAATATTTTTAAAATCACTAGCTACAACAGCCTCATAATCCCAACTTTCTAAAACGCTTTTAATTTCTCTACTAATAATCAAATCATCTTCTACAATTAAAATTTTATACATTTTACCTACCTCTTTCCTAGTCATATTCCCTAATCTAACAAAAAAAAGCTATATCAAAATCATTTATTATTTAGGTTCTTACTCAAGTATGGGTATTTCAAAAAAATGGTTAAATAATAAAAATGGCATTTTCGGATGCCATTTTTTTTGTTAAGTTCTTTATTATATTTTCTTGTTTGGTTAAACTAAAGTTATATCAACGGGGAGACGAAATAAATGAAATATAAAGAGTTAAATGTTAATGAAAAACTATAACAAATTCAAACTTATAAAACGTATTTTATATGGTAGAGCTAATTTAGTCAATCTTTTCAAAAAATGTCACTTAGCATTTCGTGTTAAACGTAAAGATTTTACTTTTAAAAATATGATGATTTATATAAAGATAGAAAAAATATAATAACTAATAGTATTATATTAAATGGTAAATCACTTGAAGATTCAATTTATGAATTATTTACTGGTTCAGAAGGTTTAGAAAGACCTGTTGAGGGAATAAGTTTATTGGTGTATATATATAAAGAAGCAGGTAGAGAATTATTTCTTAGTATACTTGCTAAAGATCAAAACTTTGTAGTAGAGCTTTTGCAAATAGAATTAATAGTCTAAACAATGGACTATTATAGAATAATTTAATATATAAAATTTTACAAACAAACTCTAATATGATATATTTATATCGATTAACAATACTTTTAAAAGGTGGAAATATGAAGAAATATATTATATGGATAATAATAGTTTTAATTTGTGGAACTTATATAATTAATAATTATAGGGTGAAAAATAAAGAGATAAAACCTAATGTTGTAAAATTTAATTTTAATCAAAATATAAAATATGTAACTTTAAGAAAACAGATTGCTAAAAGAATTTATGGAGAATGTTACACATATAGGCATGGAACTGATAGTGAACTAAAAAATACTATAGAAATAATTGTAAAAAATATTTCGGCTAAAAGGTTGGATTCTTCAACTAATTTAGGTACAAAGATTAAATTTAAAATAGATGAGGAATTTATACCAAAACCACCAGAAAACGTAATAGATATTAACTTTATAACTAATGATGATACTACTATGTATAATTCAGTTTATTTTTATTAATATTAATAAAGTTTTAGTATTAAAACTTAACAGTATTGACACCGATTAGGGTTCTTTCTCATCTTTGGGTAAATAGAATAACTAACACATCAGAAAAGGGCATCCGAAAATGCCCTTTTGTTGTATGCTTATTTTTTTATACCCATACTTGAGTAAGAACCATTATTTATAATACATAGGTATTTTGAATACTCAGCCTCAAAATACTATACATTATAAACAACTTTACTTTTGATATAGCCTCTATCCCCTATCTATCCTAATAAGAAATCTAAAATATTCTCACCTTTAGAACTAGCACCAGATTTATATAATTCTGAATAACCACAACTTTTACAACTAATTACAATGAATTTTCTGTTTTGAATATCAAACATTCTTGAAAAACCTGTCCCTGTAGATGCAATTTCATCATGTTCAAATTTATTATGCCCACATTTTACACAACTATATTCTTTCTTTTCCATCTTTTTTCTCCCCTTATTACCCTATTTAAATTTAGTATAACTTATTTATATCCCTTTATTATTACTTCTTTCTTAAATAGTAAAGGGAGGCAAATATTTGCCTCCCTTTACCTATATATTTTTTAAACTGCACTTATAATTCCAATAGCAAGGACTATAACACCCACTCCAAATGCTATTAAAGCCTCCATTATAAGTGTATTATCTATAGCGAAAAGTATCGCACCAGCAATTGCTATAAGGGAACCTACAATTATAAGAATAGCTTGAATCTTACTTACATTTATTCCAATGCCATATTTTCTTTTTAAATTCTTATATACATTTTTCCCCTTACACCTAAAATCATCACATACAACACTTCTGCTTTCCTTGTTATAAGTTAAAACATACTTATAATTTAATGTTGAAAGATAAATCAAGTTTGTGTCATCATCTATAAAACAGTCATATCCTGACTCCTTTGAAAACTTTCTTACACCTTTAGCTGTCACTCTATCAACCATACTATCCACCTCTTAACTAAATATCTTTAATTTAATATTTTTTCTGTATTACTGCTATACTAATAGTACATTTAATTTTCTATTTAAAATTATCAAAACTGTTAAAATCTTTCTATATTTATTAAAAAATGCTATTTTCTATTCACTCTATATCTTAAAACTGTTTTAAGCCTTCCCTCTTCTACTCTTCTAACATCTGATAGATAAATTTCTCTATGTACTAATGTTTTAATTTCAAGATTATTTTCATTTATATATTCTTTCATCTTAGCAAAAGTTTCTGCCTCATTATCATATGAACCTATATGCATCATCTGTACTGATAATCCATCTTTCATCTCTATAAACTGTGCATCTTCTAAATAAATATTTCCTTTTTTCTTACTTCTTGCTATATCAAAAGCTCTATCTACAACATCTTGTGTTACAAACTCTGGCTGCCTTATCATTATAGTATATATAAGTTCATTCTTATCTAAAGTTTCTAATTCCCTGCCCTTCTTTGACAAATCCCAAACTCCTTCTAATGGATAAACTGTATACTCAAAATATCCTTCTGGTATAAAGTTAGTTTTATGCATCATCCTAACCGCATAAGATAACATATATAAAACCTCTATCTTCTTTGTAAATTCCTCACCACTCGGATTCCCCTTTCCTTTTATAGCAAAAAACTTTTGACTAGGAACCTCTATAAGCTCTGCCTTTTGTTTTGATATGTATAAATTTTTTTCTTGTTTTCTCCATTCATGTTTCATAGTTTTTTAGTAAGTATTATTTATCTACTTACCAATCACACCCCCCTTTATAAAATTTGCTAATATATTGATTATATCAAACTTTACCTTTTTTAATATATGTTAATTAACAAAGCAACTTACTCACCTCTTACTTGTAGAAATAATTGAACTTCATCAAAAAAAATGTTATGCTATCAATAATAAACTTAGTAAAATGTCTTTACTAGATAAAAAAATTATTTGTAAAATTTCAATTGCTAAGAAATTTTTTAAAGTGCCTATTTATAGGTTCTTTTTTAGTTATAAAGAGAGGTATATTATGTTAAAAATTGATAACTTATCATATTCATTCCCTGGAAAAGATTTATACAATAAGATTTCATTTACCCTAGAAGCTAATCAACATTGTGCTTTCATAGGAACAAATGGTAGTGGGAAAAGTACTCTAACAGATATGATAATAGACCCAGATAAATATATGTTTGATGGTACTTTAGAAGTAGCTCCAAACAGTAAAATTGGCTATGTAAGTCAATTTACACAATTAGATAAAACAAAAGAAATTACAGTTTTTGAATACATAGGAGAGCATTTTATTAAACTACAAGATGAAATAACTGCTATATGTACTGAAATGGAAACATCTTCAGATATTGAAACTTTACTTGAAAAATACCAAGAAGCTTTAGATGCTTTTAGTTTAGTTGGTGATGATAACTTTGAGAACACTATTGATAAAACATTAAATCTTGCGAATTTAAGCAGTTATAAAGATTTACTAATATCTGAACTTAGTGGTGGAGAATTTAAACTTATTCAAATAATTAGAGGACTATTAAACAGCCCTGATTTAATCATTATGGATGAACCAGATGTCTTCTTAGACTTTGAACACCTTAAAGCTCTTAAAGATTTAATTAATGCACATGAGGGAACAATGCTTGTTATCACTCATAATAGATATTTATTAAACCATTGTTTTGATAAGATTATTCACCTTGAAAATAAAGAATTACAAGAATTTGATGGAAACTATATAGATTATAATTTCTCATTACTTCAAACTAAAATTGAGCTTCAAGAAATGGCTGCGGCTGATGATGAAGAAATTGAGAGAAATGATGTTTTAATAGATAAACTTAGAGTTATCGCTACTGAAAATGCAGAATCTTTCAGAGGAAAAACTCTAAATGCTAGAGTTAAAGTTCAAGAAAGACTTGTAGCTCGTAGAATTAAAACTCCTTTTGTAGATATTAAAGAGCCAGAAGTTAATTTAGTTACAAACAACGTAATTGAAGATGGTATTGCTATAACAGTTACTGATTTTAATGTTGCCTTTGATGAAGTTTTATTAGAAGAGGTTAATTTTGAAATTAACTCAACTGATAAGATTGCAATTATTGGACCAAACGGTACAGGAAAAACAACTTTACTTCAAGAAATCTTTAAAAATGATAATGAATCTATCAAGATGGCTGATGATGTTAAAATGGCTTACTTATCTCAGCTTCAAGATGTAACACTTAAAGGTTCTAATACAATGTATGATGAATTCTTCAACTCTAACTTTAGAAGTTATGATGATATTAAATCATACCTTTTAAAATATGGTTTTGAAGGTGAAATACTTGACCAAAAAATAGAATCTTTATCAGGTGGAGAAAGAAACATGCTTCAACTTGCTAAAGTTGCTGCTACACCATCAACTGTATTACTTCTGGATGAGCCAACAAGTCATTTAGATACTTATTCACAAATAGCACTAGAGAAAGCTGTTAAAAACTATGAAGGTGCTGTTCTAATGATTTCTCATGACTTCTACACAGTAGTAAACTGCATGGATTATGTTTTAATCATTGATGATAAGAAAATCAGAAAAATGAAAATGAAAAAATTCAAGCAAAAAATCTATGCTAATCACTTTAGTAAAGATTACTTAGAACTTGAGCAAAGTAAAAAATTACTTGAAACAAAAATAGAAGCAGCTCTACAAGATAAGAATTTTGAACTTGCAAAAGAACTATCTTTAGAATTGGAACCAATAATTAAATCATTATAAAATTATTATTCCATACAGAGATTATTAAATGTCTGTATGGAATTTTTTATTTTAGATTAAATATAAATTCAATCTTCAAATACTATTCAAATTTTCAGTTCAATATAAATCCAAGGTAATATATGTATTTAATGTTTTTTAATACTATAAATTTATATTTTTCAATAAATTCTTTAATTGGACTCCTACTCTAACTCCTTATATAATCTAGCTAATTAAAGGAGTTGATTTAAATGATATTTAATAAATTTATGAATTACTATGCACTAGCTTTGCTTCTTTTTGTAACAGTAGTTTTAATACAATATAGCAGAACTGTCTATATTGCAAAAAAAGATAAAAACACTAGAATTTTATATTTAAATACTAAAAATATGATGATTATTAATCTTGTTATTGTATCATTGCTTTATACTTTTGCATTGATTTTAATTGTATTGGATTTTCTTGGGGAAACAAATAATTCTACCTATCTATTCTTAGGATTAATTCCATTATTGATTGTTTATAATAATGTCGCAATCATAAATACCGATACTATCAGAGTTTATTTCTCAAGAAAAATTAAAATTGAAAATATTAAAAACTTAGAACTTAAAGAAAATAAGCGTGGTAAAAAGATTTTAGTTATTTATACTTCAAAATATGATACTATAACTGTTAGAGGAAATTGTGAAAAGAACTTAATAGCTTTTTATAATTATCTGAATAATGTTAAAACATTAGCTAACTAAGGAGGAAATAACTTTGAATTTTAAAAACAAAAGATTGATTGCTAATCTAATTAGCTTTCTAATATTTATTACATTAATTATTGTAATTTATGCTGTATTCGGACATGATAACAAATATTTAAATAATATGTTCTATACAATACCAGCTGTTATTATCTATGGTATTATATCTAATGTTCTAATTAATAAAATTGCAGGTCCTGCAACTAATAATAGATCTAAATAAAATAAGAGAGAAGCTATCATTTTTTTGATAGCTTCTCTTTTAGTTTCTTTATCAGTTTATTTATTTTACATATTAAATCACACTTTTTTTAAAACAATTAATTTTATAACTAATATAACTCAAATTTAAGTATAATAATTTTTTATTATTTTTTATACTAATATATCTATTTTATATTATAACCTTTTTAATATTATTTCAAGATGCAATTATAGTTTTTTTAGGTTTAATGTTATAATTAACTATAAATATTCTTAGTTTAAATAAACAAATAAAGATAAATAGTAAGTTTTACTAAACTTACTATTAGGAGAAATACACGATGAATAAGAAAAAAATTTCAGCTCTAATTATAGGAGCTATAATTGTTATTGTGGGAATTGGTCTAATTGCCTATATGAATAAAAACCCAAATATAATTAAGCCAGAAACAACTTCAATCGCATCAGTTAATCATACAAAAAAAGATGGAAAAATATTTAACTTTGATGTTATTACTCCAAAGAGTAAATATATTAATGTCAGAAATGCAATTTCAAATGTAGTTTTAGTTGATACTTTAAAAGGATACCCAAATTTAGATAATCCAAGAGCAATTAATGCTGTAAAAGATATTGTAACAAACATACCTGATTCATTACTTGATAAGTGGACTCATAATGGTAAATACCCTATTGTAAAGACATCTACTAAAAATGACGCTAATAGCAGATTTTTACACCTATATAATGATGCTAGAACAACACTTGCATACTTTACTTTTAATGACTCTATGGGGCAAGTTGCATCACAAGCTGATAATCCTATAACAATATTATCAACTACTATATCTAATCTTAAAAATAGTCTTGCCGTTCTTGTAGCTAAGGATATTATAAAACAATATCCAAACTTTAATGAAAATACAGTAAAAGAAGCTTCCTTAAAAGCTATTAATTCATTTCCTGTGGCTGACTTATATATTTGGAATGATAATTCTCTTAAATCAGATAATCTAGATAATCTAGATAAAAAACCTGAAAATAATTTGATAGTTCCAGTTAATATAAATAATCAAACAATAGATTTACATCTATCTTCAGAAGCTATTACAACAGCCTGTGGAACTTATGATCCAAACTTTTTTAATATTAAACAATAAAATATACTTTTCCATTTCAAAACCCTTTTTTTGTAATATTTTAGATATTTATATGACTCTGTTTTTTAGTTTAAATCTATATAATTGATTTTAACAGGAGGAAATAAATATGAAATTAGAATTTAAAAGTAGAAAAAAAAATATGCGAAAAAATATGATAAAGTACTTAACAGTAAAAGATGGGGAGGTTAGTTTTTCAAAGAAACTTACTTTGTCTGTAGCTCTAATTTTCAAAACCTTTTTCATGAAAAATATAGTAAAAACAATAGAACTTACAAATGACTTGATTATTTTTTCAAATGATAAGTTAGGGGTAATTGAAATTAGATATGACCAAATACAAAATATACTTATAGATGAAGATGATATTATTGTTTTAAATAGTGTTATGGGATTTTTAATTCCTAGCTATGCATTTAATAATAGTCTAGAAAGAGATTCTTTTATTAGTATTTTAAAGAATAATTATGAATGGTCACAAAAAAAGGCAAGCTCAACTAATAAAGAAGATAATTCACCTATATATGAAGATATCAATTCAACTACTATTAAGCCTACTATTATTGACCTTAACAAACAAGATACTCAAGATAGCTTTTCTTGTAAACTTCCAAAATATCTATATATAAAATATAAATATCAAGAAATTACAAGGTCAATTACAAAGAATAGGCATTCTAAAATTAAATTTATTATACTAATTGCACTATCTTTAATCTCTCTTATAGGACAACAAGTATATAATCTTGGTGGCTTAACACAAATACTTAATACATTTTTATCAATCTCTCTTCCACTTATATGGATACTAGGAATTGCATTTATGTTTATAATACCTAATATTAAATTAAGAAAAAAACTTGAAAGAAGATTTAATAAGAATAGTATAGAATACAATTTAAAGATTAATGACCTTGGTATTATTTTAAATGATGGATATGAAGAAAATCAAATATTATTTACTAAGATGACTCATATAAAAATAATGTTAAAAAGTATTTATATTGCAGTTACCGATAGTCCAAACCTTATTATTATTCCAAAAGAACTATTTGAAAAAGAAACTGATAAGGGAAGTGTTTTCTATCAAATAAAAGAAAATATTATGCATCCAAATAGAGTTTCAAAAGCTAGAAAGAGCTCTGGTAGACTTACTGTGGTTATAATAGTTTTAGCAATTATCTGCTTTAATACACAAATTTTAACTTATAATTTTATTAGTACATTTACCCCTAATTATTATCATACAATTTCTGCTAATAGAGTTGTAAGAATGATAAGTAATATAGGTAGTGAACTTGGTAGTAGACCTGTAAATAGTAGTGTTAATAATAATTCACAAAACACTAATTTAAGTAATGATCCAAATGGAGCTTTAACAAAACCAAATGCTATTAGTGATTTTGTTGGTGGACTACAATTTGTAGTTTCACCACAATCAAACTCTATTTTCCATAATATATCAAATACTTTTGATAAATATAAACTTAATGCCTTTATAAAAGAAACTGGTGGTAACACTGGGATTTCTTATAACTATGGTAGCATTCCTTATATACAAACTGTTTATAGCTATCTCCAATTAGCAGATAGTCAAATGTTAAATAGAAATATGGAGCAAGCTCAAAGAAGTATAAAACTTGCTATAGCCTACTCTAACTTAATGAATGGCATACTTCCAAGTACAATAATTGCACAAAATGCTGTTATGTCTATACAAGCTGCTTATTATATGATAAAGCAAGGAAATAATGGTTATAGTATGTATTCATATTTAAGTGCCCAAATTCCAAGTAACAGTATTCTATCAATTATAGGTAATGCTAATTTTAATATAAATATTAATGGTGTAAATAAACATCCTAATCAAATATTTACAAGTGGAATAGAATATAATAACCAAACTCACAAATTCTTTAAAACTGTATTCTTAGGATATCAAGATACAGCAAATTATAAAATATTAAAAGTTTATACTAATGGAAATGTAGAAACTATCAACATTACAACTCCAGAAAAAATAGCGCAAATAGAAAAAGTTAATAAAACTAATTAGTTTTATTTAATACAAGAAATCCCTAAAAGCACTAAAGTTTTTAGGGATTTTTTGGTATTAAACTTTAGACTAATTATTTTTGTTATAATAAAATTAGTAGCTATGAGTATATGTTTTATTTTTAAAAATATATATAAAGTTAATTATCTACTGTTAAAGGAGATTTTATGAAAAAAACAATAGGAATATTTGCTCATGTTGATGGTGGTAAAACAACATTTTCAGAGAGTTTATTATATAATACAAACGCAATAAAAAATAAAGGTCGAGTTGATCACAAAGACACCTTTTTAGATAGCCATTCTATAGAAAAAGAAAGAGGAATTACTATTTTTTCTGATATAGGAATTTTTGATTATAAAGAAGATAAATACTTTTTAATTGATACCCCAGGACATGTAGACTTCTCTCCCGAGATGGAAAGGTCTATTAGTGTTCTTGACTATGGAATACTTATTATAAGTGCTGTAGAAAAGGTACAAGGGCATACTATTACTATTTGGGAACTTTTAAAGAAATATAATATCCCAACATTTATATTTATAAATAAGATTGATAGAACTAATGCTGATGTAGAAGAATCTTTAACTTCTTTAAAATATGAATTAACACAAGATATTATCTATCTTGAATCAACTGCTTTAAGTGATGAAGCTATTGAAATTATTGCCGAAAAAGATGATGAACTTTTAGAATTATATCTTGAGGGTGAATTTAATGAAACTCTTTGGAATCAAAAACTAAAAGAACTTATAAAAAATAGAGAAATATTCCCTGTCTTTAAAGGTGCAGCTCTTTTAGATGAGGGTATCAAAGAATTCTTTGATGCTTTTCATAGTTTAACTTATACAACAGAAACTATAGGAGATTTTAAAGGTAGGGTTTTTAAAATAAGATATGATGAAAAAGGTAATAGGCTAACATTTATAAAAGCACTTTCAGGTCAGATTAAAACTAAAGATGAAATTGATATAATTATAAACGGTACTACTGTAAAGGAAAAAATAAATGAACTCAGAGTTTACAATGGTGCAAAGTTCAAATTATCTGATAGTGCAAGCTGTGGAGATATTTTTGCAGTTGTAGGAATAAATACTCTAAAAGCTGGTGATTCTATTGGCTTTGATAAAAAACTAAATATAATAACCCACCCTACTCTGAATGTAAAAGTTATTTATGATGAAAAACTAAACCCTAATGAAGTCTTTAAAATATTTAGAATTTTAGAAAGTGAGGATAATAGTTTAAATGTCATTTGGAATGAAGATATAAAAGAACTTTCTATAAGTATTATGGGAAAAGTTCAATTAGAGGTTCTAGAAGAAATTTTAAGAGATAGATTTAACTTAAAGGTTGAATTTGCACCCCCTAGGGTTTTATATAAAGAAACTATTGAGAATGCTGTTATAGGCTACGGTCACTTTGAACCACTTGGTCATTATAGTGAAGTTCATTTAAAGCTTGAGGAGGCTCCTAGCGGTTCTGGTATAATATTTGAAAATAAATGTCATGCAGATGATATGACTACTGGTAATCAAAACTTAATTAAAACTCATATCTTTGAGAAAGAACATAAAGGAGTTTTAACTAGAAGTCCTATAACTGATATGAAAATTACTCTTCTAACTGGTAGGGCACATAATAAACATACAAGTGGTGGAGATTTTAGAGAAGCTACTAAAAGAGCTTTAAGACAAGGACTTGAAGAAGCTACAGTAAAACTTTTAGAACCTTATTATAGCTTTAGCATAACAACTACTACAGATAATCTTGGAAGAATTTTAGCAGATGTTCAAAAACTTAAAGGTACATTTGAAGCACCTGAAAATTTAAATACAGATATAATTAGAATTAAAGGCAGAGGACCTGTTAAAACATTTATGGAATATCCTTTAGAATTTGTTAGCTTTACAAAAGGTAAAGGAAACCTTAATTTAACTTTTGATAGTTATGATTTTTGTCATAACACACAGGAAGTTATTGAAGAAATTGCTTATGATAAAAATGCTGATATAGAATATACAAGCACATCTATATTCTGTTCTAAAGGTCAAGCATATCTAGTAGAATCTGATAACGCAAAAGCTGCTATGCACTGTACTATAAAAGATTTATAACATAAAAGAACAAGCTATGTTTTTTGCATGGCTTGTTTCCTTTTCTATTTTTATTTGACTTAAACCTAAATATTTATAAAAATCAATGCTAAATCCAACCCACCAAATAATATAGAACTTACTAATAAATTCTTCTGATTTTCATTGGTAAAATAATTATACGCAAAGTATATAATAGGAATCATAAATATAAATGCAACCTTAGGTACTGTACCATCCACTATGCCCCCTGAAAAATGAATACCAATTTCTCGTGGTAAAACCATCCAAAAAGCTACATTTATAAGTACCATTACAAGCGTTAGTACAACTCTATTTTTTCCCTTATTCTCTAAATATTTCATATTTATCACCTCAATTTCAATCTTATCACAAAATCCTTTTACTTTTTATATACCAATTCACCATAATAGACTATAATTAAGACTTAAGTCTATAAAAAATTGGAGATTGATTATATGAGTAATGAACTAAATATTTTAAAAACTATAAATTTTGATAACTTTAAATGTACAGCTGATAAATGTAAATTTACTTGTTGTTCTGGCTGGGATGTTAGCATAGATGATGCTACACATGAGAAATGGAAATCTGATAATAGTGCTAGTTATATTTTAGATAACATAACATTTAGAGATTCTGATGATGAGTCAGGATATTTTGTAAATAAAGAAACTTCTACACCTTGTCCTTTCTTAGATAGCAAAGGATTGTGTGAAATTGTAAAATCTCATGGTGAAAATTATTTATCTAACACATGTCATAGCTTCCCAAGAATAGAAAATACTTTTGATGAAACTACAGAACTTTCACTTTCTTGTGCTTGTCCTGAAGTTGTTGAAATTTTATCTGCATTAACAGGTAAGATAAGTATCCCCTCTTCATCAGATAGTGACTTATTACAACTACAAGTTAGAAAAACTTTAATTGATACTATAAGTAATGATGAACTTGATTTAAACTACAAACTAATGATAGTCTATGAAATGTTATTAAAACTTTTAGATATGGATGAATTATCAGAAGAAGCTATCACAAAAGTTTTAAAACAATATAATGATGCGTCATATATCAAAGATGTAGCATCTGATTACAAAGCAACAAAATTTGATATAGCTGATTCAATTGAAGAATTTAATACATTCTTCCTAGATATCACAGAAAACTATAAAGAAGTATCTGGATTAAAACTCTCTTTAACTGATATTGTAAACTTTGCAGAAAATACAGATTCAAAAACTCTTTCTACAAATTGGAATGAGTTTAAAGAATTATTAAAAGAACATAATACACTTATTGAAAACTGTATTATATCAAAGGTTATAAGTAATTGTACAAGTGATGATATAGAAGATATGACAAACGCTATGCAAATGATTATCCTTGATTACCTTCTTACTAGATATGCTTTATTCCTAAAGTATTGTGAAGGTAAAAATAAGACAATAGATATTATTGATGTTAAAGATTATATAGTAGTATTCTCAAGAATTATTGGTAATAATACTGATGCTGTAGCACAATTCCTTGAAGAATCATTCGATGATTATATTTTAGAGCTTGGCTATTTAAGTTTTATATCTTTATACTAATTTTTTATATTGATAAATTCTCAAGTTAACTACAATACTTCCTCAAAGAATACTTAGATAGGTTTTTTCCAATTCAAGTATATCTAAATAAATTCTGTACTAAAAAAGATTTATAATCTATAATTTACTATTATTGAATAAAAAAAGCTAATTTTGGTTCAATACCAAAATTAGCTTTTCTCTAACTACTTTTTTATTAAAGTTCCCTTTAGATAGGGTCGGTTTTATTTTTAGTAGCTTATTTCTTTTTATATTATCATTTGAAATTCATTTCTGAATATATACTTATATTATTTCACATTATCTGAATTAAGAATATTTGCATATATAGTACTTAATTCAGAAATATTATTATTTAATACCTCACTTACTCTAACTGCTGACTCTCTATCATTTTTTTCATTTTTACTACTATTTTTTGAAGCTTCATTTGCTTTTATCTCATCTTTTATTCCATTAGTTATATTTTTTTGCATAGTAACAATACAATCACTATATCGATTATTCATTCCATAAACATCTTTTACTTCTCTTGTATTGTTATATACTTGAAGCTCTTTTTGTAGCACTTCAAGTTGCTTAGTTGTTAACTTATTACTTACTACTTGATTCATTATTCCGTAGTATGTTAGTGCATCTTGATAATATAAGTCTGTTAACTTACTATATTTATCTAATGTTTTTTTAGGATCATTAAGTTTTATCTCCTGAATATTTAATGTATCAAACATAGGGCTCACTAAATTATTTGGATACTTCCCATTTATAAGATAACTATCAATATTCTCTTGTACTTTAGTTCCATTAGCTTTATAGTTTTTTAAATCACTTGAAATTTTTTCATTAGCTGTTTGTGTTTTAGAACTACTACTTTCTTTATAATTTTTATTATCTGAATTAAGAATATTTGCATATGCAGTATTTAATCCCTCCATATGATACATTACTCCCTGCCAACATCCAGCTGCACATTCTAAATAATAACTTCGATTTTCACTATCATTTTTAGAATTTTGAGCTTTCATCTGATATTGTATCATTGTATATATATCACCTTGTATTTTACTAATATACTTATTATATTCTTTATTTATTCCATAAATATTTTGCGCATCTCTTTCATTATTATATATTTGAAGCTCTCTTTGTGAATCCCTTAGTTCCTTATCTGTTGGATTAGGAATTAATACTTGACCTACTATACCATTATATGTTTCTATATCTTGATAATATAAATCTGTTAATTTATTATATTTTGCTAATGTTTTTTTAGGATTATTAAGTTTTATCTCTTTAGTATTTAATAAGGGATGTACATCATCATTTTTTATACTATTTAATGATTTTCCATTTACAAGATGATTATAAATCACAGCTTGTACTTTAGCTCCCTTATCTTTATATTTTTCTAAATTACTTGAAATCTTTTTATTAGTTACTTGAGATTCAGTCTTAGAACTACTACTTTCTTTATAATTTTTATTATCTGAATTAAGAACATTTGCATATGCATTATTTAATTTTATCATGTCACCCTGTAGTGTCTGGCCTTCTCCACTAGCACACATCCAATAATATCTTTGTCTTTCACGGTCTTTTTTAGGAATTTGATTAGCCTTTACCCTATCTTGTATTGCTTGAGATACATCTTCTTGCATCTTAGCAATAGCATTACTATATTTAGTATTCATTCCATAGACATCTTGTACATCTCTTGTACTATTATATGCTTGAAGCTCTTTTTGTAAGTTGTTAAGTTCTTTAGTTGTTAAGTTATTATTTAGTACTTCACTCATTATTCCAAAATATGTTGTCATATCTTGATAATATAAATCTGAAAGCTTATTATATTTTGCTAATGTCTTTTTAGGATTATTAAGTTTTATCTCTTTAGTATTCAACATTGAATATATAATCTCATTTTTTATGCTATCTAATGATTTTCCATTTACAAGGTGATTATAAATCACACCTTGTAATTTATTTGCTTTAATTTTATAATTTTTAAAATCACTTAAAAACTTTGCATTAACTGGTTTAGTTTCAACTTTAGAATTACTATTAGTAATCTTCTTACCTATATTTATATTTGGTTTTACATTTGGTTTTATATTTGGTTTTACATTTGGTTTTACATTTGGTTTTATATTTGGTTTTATATTTGGTTTTATATTTGGTTTTAAGTTAATATTTTCATTTACCTTAACTTGAGCTTGATTTACATTTGTATTTTCAGATGTTATATCAGTTTTATTAGCTAGCTCTGCTACATATTCACTAAATATAAAGCCTGTTTTTTCTCCCACAGATACTTTATACCATTGTCCTGTTTTTCCTATTATATTTATAGAAGTATGATTTGTTAATCCCTCTATAACAACTCCAGACATTGATGGACTTTTTCTAAGATTTACATTACTGCTAACATTGATAATCTTACCTAACTTATTCATAGACATAATATTATCCATACTAGCATTTTGTATCTTAAGCATATTTTCATTGGCTATATATCCTGTTTCACCTGTTTCTTTAACGTTTATAAGAGATCTATTCTCATTAGTTTTAGAAATATGCAACATTTCTCCAACTGATACATATCCAATGATATTACCCGCCTCATTTGTAATATTAAGATTTCCATTTCCATTTATAACGCATGCATCTTTTGTAGTTTGTCTATCACTTAATAATACTATATTCTTCGCTCCTGTATTACTAACTGAAAAAGTTGTTGCTGTTACAGCTGTCATCATAACCCCTGACATTATAAGTGCTATTAATTTGTTTTGTTTCATGATACTTCTCCTTAGTTTTAAATTAGTAAATTGTTTGTTATATTATAATTATTACCAAATAAATATAACATTTTTAAATTTTAACACCAACATTGTTTTTTCACCTTTTCATTAACCTTTATTTAGTTTATTTAACAAATATATCTACATATTTGATTATTTCCATCAAATATGTAGATATTAACCATTTACTTTAAAATACTTGTATTTTTTTCTTGAATTTAATTATTTTTCTATCTTGAAATCCATTAAATATTCTTTAAAACTCCCCATCCATACCATGTCAAAAGTACTCTATAAATATCTAAAAAATGATAGTCTAAATTTCAATAAATTCTTATATGGTTTTTCATATATGCTAAAAGACCCTGTTCTACTATTGAGAACAGGGCCTTCTATATTTAAAAGTATTTTTTGATTTTTATAAGTTTTGATACTTATATATATATCTAATTTTCTTTATTTCTTCTTATTCATTACCAATTTTAAGAGATTTCCCACCAAAGTGTTTTTCCATATACTCTTCATTGATAATACTTGTACCAACTGCTGGTAATAACTGCTCTAGTTCTTCTACCTTACTAGTTATAAAATCTGCATCTTTATTATTGCTTGTTATGTTATAAAGAATAGAGAAAACTGCACCTGATTGTACATGTTTTATTATATCGTTCTCATTTATTCCAATTTCAGTTCTAATATTTCTATATACACGATTTAATCCATATATTGATATATCATTTCTTACTGCTTTAGCTAAACTTTCTTTAGGGTGTCTATAAGTAGTAGATATAGGTGCATGTGTATTCATTAAGTTTATGTATCTATCGATATCTGGTATTACCCCAACTAACTTACTTCTTCTAATAGTAATATCTTTAACATTAGCACTTCTAAACATTGTAGCAAAGTAAGATCTTATCATCTTATCATATTCTACCTCACCCATAAATTCTAATAGATTTTTTCCTAGTCCTTTAAGATTATCACAAAGTGGTGTTCTTTCTTCCTTTGGAATTTCACAATCAAGGCACTTATATACTATTACATCTCTTTGTCTAAGACGATTCATTTTAAGATGCTTAGTTAACTCTGCCTCTGAGTAAAACTCTTCTCCACTAGCTTTATCAGTAAAAGTTTCATCTACATAATAAAGTTCTTCTTCTATTGCACCTACTTTATCACCTGCAAATACTCCTTGTTTAAACTCTAATTCAGATAATTTAATATATTCCTCTGTTGTCTCAAATCTTTTCTTTAACATATGTAATCATTCCTTTTCTACTTTTATAATATACCTTATTATAAAGCATATCATTTATAAATGGAAATAAGCTATTAAAATATAAAATTACTTTCACATTATAATAGCTCATTATTTTCTAAAGATTATTATCTTTTATTGTTTTCTTATAATAACTTGTATGTGTATAAATCTCTTCTTTTAACGGATTCTTTTTATACTTCTTCATTGTATAAAGCATATAAGCAAATACCCCTATATTAAATATAAGTGATGCAATACTTAGTCCCATCCACATAGATTCTTTAAACACAGGAACTATCTGAAATAGTTCATTTTGTTGGAAATCAAATGATAAAGTGAACATTGCATATAAAGCTAATATTTGTGCTCTATGTTGAAGCCAAGCTCCTCTTTTAAATACAAACTCTGCAATCAGCGCTGCTAGTAATATAGCTACTCCTGCATACATGGCTCTTGTTGAAACACAATTATAAACATATGCCATATTCCAAATTGTATATCCCATTATATACATCCATGTCATATCAGGCCATATCATATCTTTTGTCTTATCATTAGATACTCTAATTTTCATAAATCCTGTTAATGTTATAATACATAAAATACCTGCTATTGCATTCATTATGTTCCAAGGTCCTCCTAGAACTACAAGATTTGCAGAATCTACTGTAATTTCTTTATACTGCATAAATACTTCAATTTCTTTATAAACTGCCTCTGAAATATTTATAGCAAGAATTGCTAATGGAAATATAATTGCAAACTTATTTTCTCCAAGCTTTGTGAATCTTATAAGCATAAATCCATAAATACCAAGCAGTGCTGATATTACTTTAACCCAACCAAACCATGTTTTTGATGATGGAGCATCTAATACTCCTGTAAATATTAATATTGCAAGTGTCACTGGTAACACACAGTATGCCAAAATTGACAATACTTTAGACCTTCTTGTAGCTTCATTAATTACTAAGCATATAGCTATAAATGCTATAACTGCTAGTATACTTCCTATTGTATAATTTTCAAAAAACATTCCCATTTAAAATACCCCTTTATATCTTAATAAGCTATTATTTCTTTTATATTAAATTCCTGTCCTGATATTAAATCATATTTCTCACCATTACAGTTTGGGCATATTTTTCTATGTTCTATAACCCCATAGATATTATTGCATTCTCTACACCTTGCATCTGCTGGAAGGACTATGATTTCAAGTTTTGTATCCTCATATGGTGTCTCATCTACAGCTGCTGGATAACATTCTTCAATAAATCTTGGGATTGACTGAGATAATTCACCTACCTCAAGTACAATTTTATCAACCTTTGTAATATTATTTTCTTTTGAAAATCTATCTACAATATTAATAACTTCATATACTATTCCTATTTCATGCATATTGAATCCCCTTTATTTCTTTTATAACTCTTGAATACTAACTCCTACCTTTTAATATGTAGGAGTTATTTAATTTCACTTATATATACTTATAATTATCTAGTTTTCTCAAAAGGATTTGCTTTATTTATAGCTATTTTAACTTTTCTTTTAATTGTATTTTTGATTACCTCTTTTGGTAATTTTTCAATTTCAAATCCTTTAACATCATGAACTCTTTCAAGCTTAATTGCATCAAATTTACATTTTAATGTACAAGCTCCACAACCAACACATAGGTACTCATCTGCTTTTGTAGCACCACACCCTAAACATCTTGCTGTTTCTTTCTTGATTTGCTCTTCTGTTAAAGTACCTCTTAAATCTTTGAAAGTTGTCTTTGCTTTCTTGCCATCAACATGATTTATTTTTTGTCTAGGACTTCCATCAAATCCTTCTATTTGTGCTAAACTTTCCTTATCAAACATTTTGTAATCGTGATTATCTCTACCAAATACTAATGATTGACCATTTTGTACAAATCTATGAATTGAAATAGCTGCTTCTTTACCAGCTGCAATAGCATCAATTGCAAATCTTGGGCCACTTGCCACATCGCCACCTGCAAAAATATCTTCTTTTGAAGTTTGTAAAGTAATTTTATCAACTTCTATAGTTCCTCTTGGCGCTATTTTAACAGCTTCTCCTTCTAAAAGATTTCCATAATTAAATGTTTGACCTACTGATAATAATACATAATCACATTCAACAATTTTTATATCATTCTCATCGAACTTTGGATTAAATCTTCCTGTTTCATCTATTATTGATAAGCAACGCTTGAATTCAACTCCAACAACTTTATTATTTTCTCTAACAATTCTTGTTGGTCCCCAAGAGTTATTTACACTTATCTCTTCGTCTATTGCCTCAGTCACTTCTTCAATATGAGCTGGCATCTTTTCTCTTGCTTCTAAACAGAATATATCTGTTTTAGATACTTTTTCTAATCTTCCAGCAGTTCTTGCTACATCAATGGCAACATTTCCACCACCGATTACAATGACTTTACCCTCTACCTCAGTTTTTTCTCCAAGATTTACAGTTCTAAGGAAATCTACTCCACTAATTACTTCACTTGCATTTTCTCCATCTATACCAAGCATTCTACCTGCATGAGCTCCAATAGCAATATAAAAAGCATTGAATCCTTTTTTTCTAAGTTCTTTTATTGTTAAGTCTTTTCCTACTTCAATACCAGTTTCAAACTTAACTCCCATTTCTTTTAATATAGCAATTTCTGCTTCTATTATATTTTTCTCAAGTCTATATGATGGAATTCCAAGAGTTAACATACCACCAAGTTTCTTTTGCTTTTCATATACAGTTACATCATATCCATCTATAGCTAAATCATAAGCACAAGTAAGTCCTGATGGACCTCCTCCAATAATAGCAATTTTCTTATCACTATAATTATGTCTCTTTTTTGGAATAAATCTTGTTGATTCATGTAAATCTTTTTCAGCTATGAATTTTTTGATATCATCTACAGCTACAGCCTCATCTATATCTCCACGAGTACAATCTTCCTCACATAATCTTGGACAAATACGACCACATACTGCTGGAAGTGGATTATGTTTTTTAATTAACTCTAAAGCTTCTGTATATCTACCTTGAGATGCAAGCTTTACATATCCTTGTACTGGAATATGAGCTGGACATTTTGTAATACATGGTGCTGTACCTGAATCTAAAGTATTTTTTCTATTAGTTCTATAATCATTATTCCATTTATCCTGTGTCCACTCTGTATTATGAGGAATAACTTTAACAAATTTCTCATCTATTTCTTTAGTAGAACATAATTTTTGCCCAAGTCTTAGTGCATTTGTTGGACATACATCCACACATTCTCCACAAGCAACACATTTACTTTCATCTACTACTGATTTATAATTTGACCTTACAATATCATTATTTACATATTGATTAGCAAGTCTCATTGCATAACAACCACATCCACAGCAATTACAAATTGCATGAGTGTGACCTGGTTTATCTAAATTTGGTATAGAATGCATTAATCCATTATCTTCAGCAGTTTTTATAATATCAAATGCTTCTTCCTTACTTATTTTTCTTCCACGCCCTGTTTTTATATAATACTCAGCAGCATGTCCAAGTTGGATACACATATCTTCTTTTAAATGCCCACAACCTTCTCCCATTGACTCACGAGAAGTTCTACATGAACAATCAGATACTGAGAATACATCAGAATCATTTATATGCCCTACAAGCTCTTCATAAGATGCTCTTCTTGCATTTCCATCAATAGAACTTTGTATTGGAATTACACGCATTGGTCCTCCTCCAATAGGCATAACTCCTGCTGCCATAGGTCCTTTTTTATTACCAAAGTAATAGAATGCTTCTCCAAGTTCTGGATACTTTGCTACCATTTCTTTATTATTAACAATCATCTCTAAATGTCCTGGCACAAAAATGTCTTGCCAATACATATCTACTCCATTTATTGTATTAACAAAAGCAACACCAACCCAAGCTATATGCTCAAGTGCTTCTTTAACTTTTTCATAGACTTCCCCTGATGATTTAGCAACATCTTTAGCACTTACTTTTTCACGAAATTTTAAATGCATTGCAATTTTTGCTTGATATTCATTCAGTATTGGTGCTAAAGCATAATACTCTGGTCCAAATGGAATTGCAGACCTTGCCCCACCAGCTTTTGTTCTTCCAATCTTATTAGCTAAATCAAGTATTTCTTGTCTATACTCTCTACCATCAACATCTGCCCATGTTAGTGCAAATCTAAATTTATTTTCTTCCCTAAAATTTGTTTTCACATCTTTATTTGCCATTTTTTAAATTCCCCCTTTTATCTCTTTTCTTAACCAATCTGCCCAAACTTCAGTCCCCTTGCCTGTCTTTGCTGAAATTGGTATTATAATAACATCTTTATTTAATTTTCTTACTCTCTCTTCAAGTAATTCCATATTAAAATCAAAATATTCCATAACATCTATTTTATTAACAATAAGAACATCAACTTTCCCAAATATTTTAGGATACTTTAATGGCTTATCATCTCCCTCTGGGACACTTAATATAGCTATGTTTTTCATAGCCCCTGTATCATATCCAACTGGACAAATAAGATTCCCTATATTCTCTAAGAACACTAAATCTAATTCTTCAACTCCAAGTTCATCAATTCCTTGTTTTGTCATTGTTGCATCTAAATGACACAGCCCACCTGTATGTAATTGAATTGCTTTCGCTCCTGCATCTTCCACAGTTTTTGCATCTACATCTGAATCAATATCTGCTTCCATTACACCAATTTTCATTTCATTTTTTAAAGTCTTAATAGTATTTACAAGTGTTGTAGTCTTTCCACTACCTGGAGATGACATAATATTAATTAAAAATACCCCTTGCTGCTTTAGCTCATCTCTAGTAACCTGTGCAACCTTTGCATTATCTTCATGTAATCCCTTTTTTATTGTAAACACTTTATATTCATTCATGTTACCCCTCCTAAAACCTTAATTTAGATTGATTATAGCAACTTGTTTTTATTTTAACAATCTCATTTTCTTTTGGTTTTTTTCTTTATAAATACTTTAGGAAAGTATTTACACTTTAAATACCCTTAAACTACAGGTATTCAGCTTATCAATCGATTACATACATCAATTAACTGTAAACATTAATATAAGGTAAATTTTTCTTTATTTTCTTTATTTTTCTTGCCAAAATTCTTTTAACATTATAAACTATTTAAGTAATTGTTTACTTAAACTTATATACTAGGGGGAGTTTTTTATAGATAAAGATTTTAAATTCAAAATCATTTCTGAGGGTTTACATACTGGTGTAAGTTCTACTTGCAGCAAATATAATATTTCAAGAACTCTTTATTATCGTTGGCTAAATAGATATAAATCTAATGGTATTGATGGGTTAGATACTATAAAAAAAGATTTTGTTCCTATTAATAAAATTAATGCACAAATAGAAGCATCTTTGCTAAATCTTATAAAACAATATCCAAGCTATGGTCCTAAATATTTAAAATGTATCTTTGATGAGCTTGGCTATAATATAAGTGAATCTGCTATATATAACATTATGAAAAGAAATAATCTTACTAAAAAAGAACTACGCATTAAATTTGCTAAAAAACAAGAAAAGCAAGTATCCATACCTCTTCCCCCACTATCTGAACTAAATAGCGGTGAATGTTGGCTATTTTGGATAACAGATTATGGAGTACATAAAAATATAGGCTCTATCTATGAATACACTTTATATGATTTTAAAAGCAGGATAACCTGTTCAAGACTATATAAAGAAATAGACTTTAATAATTTTGAAGATATTTTAACCTCAACTGCTATGCCAGTTGCAAAAACACTTAATCTAAAGGTTAATTATTTATGCCTTTTTGATAATGATAAAATATTTAATAAATCAAAAAAGACCTTTAACTCTAAAATTAATAAAATAACTTCAGATAATGGCTTTGACTTTAAAGTACATATTTTACTTGATGATAATATAGATATTTCCATAATTAATAATCTTAGAAAGAAATATACAGAATGTTGTTTATCATTTTTAATACCTTTAATTAATGATAATTTATCTTTTAAAGAACTTAAGCTCAAATTCCAAACTTATCTTAGAGATTATAATATTAACTGCACATCTAAATTTGGTAATGAAAATCTCACACCTGTTGATTACCATAATAAAATAACTAATAATAAAACTATTTTACCTATGTTTGCTTATCTAAATAGAGAATATTAAAAAAGGGGGGCTTAGACATGAAAGTTGCT
Source organism: uncultured Clostridium sp. (assembly GCF_947039605.1). GTDB lineage: Bacteria > Bacillota > Clostridia > Clostridiales > Clostridiaceae > Sarcina. The sequence goes on along the minus strand of NZ_CAMQZG010000040.1, from coordinate 1,386 downwards.
GTAATTGGTGGTGGATTTAGTGGTATGCTTGCATCTTACTTGCTTGAGAAAGAAGGAATAAATGTAACTGTTTATGAGAAAGAAGAACGTATTGGAGGGCATTGTAAAACTATCGAAAGTAAAAATATTTACACAGAACTTGGTACTGTATGCTCTTTCACAGGAGAAATTAAAGAACTTTTAATTGACCTTCAAGTAGATTATACAGAACGTTTTATATATAGAAACTTTGTTGATGAAAATTATCATCAAGTAGAACATATGCTTCGAGAGGATATTATTCTACTAATAGATGAATTATCTAAACTAAGATTAATTTTAGAAGAATATACTCCTTATCTTAATGATATTAACTTTGGATATATTCCTGATGATTTAATGTTATCACTTAAAGACTTTCTTAAAAAATATGATTTTAAATTTATTTGCCAAGTTATTAAACCTTATCTATCATCTTTTGGTTTTGGAGATATAGATGATGTTCAAGCTTACTATGTATTTAAAGTCTTTAATAATGATATTTTAAATGCTTTTATTGGTGGTAAAAAATCATTATTTATTGATAAGGGAACTGAGGAACTTATAAAAAAACTTAGTCAAAGAATTTCTGATATAAGGTATTCACTTGAAGTTACTAATATTGAAGTAGTAAGTGATAAGGTTAAGGTAGACACTACTTTTAGCTCTGACCTTTTTGATAAAGTCCTTATTACAACTAAATTGCCTGAGAATATTATAAAAAACAAATTATATAATCAGTTAATGAAAAAATTGATACTAATCCTTTTGTTGCCTGTGCTTACGAAGTTACTAACAAAGATTTAGTTACAACTTACTACAAACATAACCTAGGAATAAAAAACAAAGTTCAATTTTTCTATGTGACAAAGCAAAATGATAGAACAATTTTAGTAGCTTATGCTTATGGGCATATTGAAAAAGATTTAGTAGATAGTATAACAAAAGATATTACAAAACTTGGAATAAATATTAAGCAATTAATCACAGTAAAGCAATGGTACATATTCCCACATCTAAAATCTCATAACCTAACACAATCATTTTATAAAGAGATTAATGATAATACAAAAATAAGTAATATTTGCTTAATTGGATCATTAGTGTCTAAACCAGCTATTGATACTTTGTATTTGTCTGTTAAAAGCTCTGTAAATGATATAATCGCTCATCATAAAAATATAAATTAATCTCTTTAAGCTAAAGAAAATAACCTTAGATAAATTCATTATCTAAGGTTATTTTTATATTATCATGCAATTTAAAGGAAATTAATCCATTTCAAATATTTTTACTTTCTTTTATAAGTCTTCTAGTGAAATACCCACCACTTAGCCTAAAGACTTGAAGTCGGGGCTTCGTATAATC
>NZ_CAMQZG010000039.1 GCF_947039605.1 uncultured Clostridium sp. | reverse complement strand
GGGATATGGATTGATAGTCAATATCCTTGAAAGGGGATATGGATTGGATAGTCAATATCCTTGAAAGGGGATATGGATTGATAGTCAATATCCTTAGAAGATAAATTGATAATATTATTAATTTAACCTTATTTTAGAATTAAATATTAAATATGTATATAAAATAAAATAAATATAATAAGATTTATAAATTAGCTTTAAAAGTTCTATTTTTTATTAGATAAGTATTATTTTCAATCACTTCATCTAAAGATACAGGTGTATAATGATTAACTGCTACACCAACATTATATCCATTTATTTTAAATATATGTTACTACTTTAATAGTTAAAATTCAAATAAGACACTATGTAGATAATTATAATTAAAGGCTTATTCAATACAAAAAAATAATATTAATATATAATGAGAATAATAAATAAACATTATAAACAAAAGAAAAGTTTAGAGGGGATAAAATGAATTTAGATTATATGTGGGAATATGTATATTATATAATTGTGAATTTAGGGTTATTAAGATTTTTAACATTAAAATTTGAAAAAAAATATACTTGGATATGGGGAATAATAATTGTGGAGTGCATAGGTTTTACAATTATAAATCCACAATCGTTAATTGGAGGAACAATATTTTCTTTTGGGACTTATTTGCTTAGTGTTTTTCTATTTTATAAAGAGCCTATAAAACAAAGGATGTTTATTGGAGTATTTATTTTATGTTGCAATATGCTAACACCTGTTTTAAGTTTTTTTATGACATTTGGTATTTATAGTTTAGCTTTGCATACTGTTGTTGGAGAATTTTTAAATATAAGAATAATTATAGAGTACATATCACCAATAACATTTTTAATTAATATTATTTTGGTTCAAATTTTTATATATAAAATTTCAAGGTATGAAATAATAAAAGGATTAGCAAAAGATAAAAAAACAAGAATCTATATGTCTATAATAATTTTACTTGGTTTTATGACTGAATCTATACCATATATATTAAAAGGACATAATATAGTTTTAAAATCACAAATTGGGATCTATAGCAGCATAATAGCTATATTATTACTCGCAATTATAATAATAATGGGTTTCTTGATTGCTATAAATTATCAAAAACAAGAGGTTATAAATGAAAAAATAGAACTTGATACAAAGTTAAATATATTAGAAAATCATATAGAAAGTAACGATAAGATGATAGAGAAAAAAAATATAGTGTTGCATGATGTGAAAAATCATATGAGTGTTATTAAAAGTATGTTAGCACTAGGGGATGAAGAGGAAATTTTAAGTTATATGAATGATTTAGATGAAGGGATTTCTGAAATTTATAAAAATAAAATTTCAGGGAATTCAGTTATAGATAGTATACTATTAGAAAAAGGAATTATTTGCAAAGAGAATAATATAAGATTAGATATAGAGTGTCTAATTCCAAGTGTTATTAAAATAAAGCAATTTGATTTAGTTACTATAGTAGCTAGCTTATTAGATAATGCTATTAAAGAAAATTTAGAGAACAAAGAAGAGTGTGAGAAGTATATTCATATAAGTATAAATTTTATAGAGGATATACTTATGATAAAAATAGAAAATTTAAGTAAAGATAAAAATTTAATAGTTGATGAAGAATTTATTTTTAGTGAAAATAAATATAAGAGTTATGGAATACAAAAAATTAGAGATATTATAAAAAAATATAATGGAGCAATAAAATTTAGAAATGAAAATTATAAGTTAACTATAACAGCATATTTATCTTGTATAAAAAAGAATGTATAGCTAGTAGAAATAAAAGTTAGAGAAGAGGAAATATAATGGATTTAAATTATATATGGGATTATTTATATTATATAGTTTTAAATTTAGCTTTATTAAGATTTTTAACATTTAGATTAAAAAGAAAATATCTTTGGATCTGGGGAATTATAATTTTAGAGTGTATAGGATATACATTGATAAATATGCAAATTAGGACTTTGGGAATTATATTTACATTTGGAAGTTATATTATAGGAACATTAGTTTTTTATAAAGAGCCAATACGACAAAAGATGTTTATAGGTATATTTGTTTTAAGTTGTAATATGTTAACGCCAGTGATTGGCTTTTTTACAAGTTTTGGAGTTTATAATTTAGTAATTCACACTAGAATTGGAGCATTTATAAGTCCGCATTTAGTAGTGAAATATATTTCACCAACTCTATTTTTTGTAGAAGTTTGCTTAATACAATTTTTTATTTATAAAATTTCAAAATATGAAATAATAAAAGGTTTATCAAAAGATAAAAAAATAAGAATTTATATGTTAATAATAATCTTAATAGGTATAGGCATTGAAGTTATACCATATTTTTTGCAAGGGTATAACTTGGTATCAAGACCAGATATAGGAGCTTTTTGGAGTATTATAGTTTTATTACTTCTTATAATTATCATTATTATGGGTGTATTAATAATTATAAATTATCAAAAGAAAGAAGTTATAAATAAAAAAAATGAGCTTAATACAAAACTAAATGTATTAGAGAATCATATAGAAAATAGTACTGAGATAATAGAGAAAAAAAATATAGTTTTACATGATGTTAAAAGTCATATGAGTGTGATTAAAAGCTTAGTAGCACTAGGTGATGAAGAAGAAATTTTAAATTATATTAATGATTTAAATGATGGGATTTTACAGATTTATGAAAATAAGGTTTCAGGTAATTTAGTTGTTGATAGTATTTTGATTGAAAAACGAAAAATGTGTTTAGAAAAAGATATAAAGTTTAATATAGAGTGTACAGTACCTAAAGTTATTAAAATAAAATATTTTGATTTATCTACAATACTCTGTAATTTAATAGATAATGCAATTGAAGAAAATTTAAGATGTGCTGAAAATACAGAAAAATATATTGATATAAGTTTAAAGGTTGTAGAAGGTGCATTTTTAATAAAAATAGATAATTTAAGTAGAGAAAAAGAAGCTTTAGATAGTAAGGTGTTTAAGTCTAGTAAGCAAGGCAATCATGGATATGGTATAAAAAATATTAAGACTATTGTGGGAAAATATGATGGTGTAATAAAGTTCAGTAATGAAAATTATAAATTTACAGCTATGGCATATCTATCTTGTTTAAGTGAATAAAAAACCAATATGAAAAATTTTAGTATCCTTTTATCATTACTTTGTATAAGTTAGTTAATAAAAGACTTTTGAGGTGAAAGATAAAATGGATGATAGAGATACGATAGTTATAATGGAAGATGAATATAACATAGAAGATACTGAAGAAGTAGTTGAGGCGGCAGGGGTAGTTATTGATGGACCTTTAAAATTAGTTATGGATAAAATTTTAAAAAGTAATGATGAGTTTGAGGGGTATTCTGATTTAATAAAGGAAGCTTTGTATGTAGGACTTATAGAAATTATAAATAAAGAAATAAATCCTAAGTATAGGCAGCCAAAAAACATTAACAATATACCAGAAGGTTTTGATGAAACTGAGTATGAAGAAATACCATTTGAAGAATTTGAAGCATTAACAAAGAAATATAAGTAGCTAAAAAGATAGATGGCATATTTGAGTGCTACCTATCTTTTAAATTTTTTTAAAATCAAAGTTATAAATATAGGATATAGTTTGGAAATTTATTATGTTTATGAGATTATATATGATATAACTTGAAATTGAGAAGGTAAATTTGTTTTATAAGGGAGAATTTTAAAAGATGAAAAACGTTGATTTAAAGAAAGTTAGAGAAACAGCAGAAGATTATTATAGAAGAGGAGACTTTTATTGTTCAGAGGCAGTTGTAAAGACTATAAAAGATACTTTTGAGTTAGACTTCTCTGATGAGGTTATAAAATTAGCATCAGGTTTCCCTGTTGGTATTGGTGGTTCTGGTTGTACTTGTGGAGCAGTTAGTGGGGGAGTTATGGCTCTTGGTATGGTTTTTGGTAGAGCAAATCCACAAGATCCAAAAGTTATGAAAACTATGAAACTTTCAGCAGAACTTCATGAGAGGTTTAGAGAAAAAAGAAAGTTTGTTTGTTGTAAAATTCTTACTAAGGGAATGGACTTTGGAAAGAAGGAACATTTAGAGCAATGTATTACAATAACTGGAGAAGTTTCAGAAATTGTGGCAGATATAATTGCTAGAGAGCTATAAAAATTAAAGAATATTAATAATATAGTGAAAAATCATAAGAATATAGTAAAAAATATTGACAAAAGCACGCATATATATAATAATAGGAGTTGCTTCAATAGGACAAAGAAGTAGGTTTATAGGTTGAAATTAGTTCAAGCCCTGAATATTTATATTCAGGGCTTGAACCTTTTTTTTACAAAAAGTTATTGACTATTTATTCCTTTTAGAGTAAAGTTTAAAATAAGAATTTAGAAAATACACTTTAAATTGGTCCTGTGAGGCCAGAAAGAGGTATAACAATGAACACAATAATTATAAATAAAACTACATTTCAAAAAAAGAATAGCTTTGGATTTTATATTCCAATCATATATAGAAGGTAATAGGGTATTATAGCGAAAATTTTCGTTTTTTATAATATCTCTATTACCTTTTCGTTTAATTAAAAGTATTAAACAAGTAGGAATAGAAGACCTTTTAAAGTGTGTTTTTCTAGTATATTTATTAGGAGGTCTATTTAAATGAAAGCAAAGCTTATATTACAAGATGGAACAATTTTTGAGGGGAAAGCCTTCGGGTACTTACAAGAAACTGTTGGAGAAGTAGTATTCTCAACAGGAATGGCGGGGTATCAAGAAATTATTACAGACCCATCATACAAAGGACAAATCGTAACAATGACATACCCTTTAATAGGTAACTATGGAGTTAACCTTGAGGATATGGAGTCAGATAATGTACAAATTAAAGGATTAATAGTAAAAGAAAAATGTGAATTCCCAAACAATTTTAGATGTGAGTTAGAACTTGATAACTATTTAAAGCAAAACAAAGTCTTAGGACTTGAAGGAATAGATACAAGAGCTTTAACAAAAATATTAAGAAACAAAGGTTCAATGACAGGAATCATAGCAGTTGAAGATTTTAGATTATCAGATATAGAAGATAAAATAAAAAGCTACAATAACTCAAGTGCAGTTAGTGAAGTTTCAACAAAGGAAAGCTATGTTGTTAGAGGAGCAGGTAAGAAAGTTGCAGTTATAGATCTTGGAATCAAGAAAAGTGTTCTTGCAAACATAATCAAAAGAGAGGCTGATATTACAGTATTCCCTTATGATGTGACAGCAGAGACAGTTTTAGCAGCAAATCCAGAAATGGTGTTCTTATCTAATGGACCAGGAAATCCAGCAGATGTTAAAGAAGTATCAGAAATGATAAAAGGACTTTTTGGAAAAGTAAAAATTACAGGGGTAGGACTTGGAAGTCAACTTATAGCATTAGCTTTAGGAGCAAAAACGGACAAGCTTGCATTTGGTCATAGAGGATCAAATCATCCAGTAAAAGATATTTCAAATGGAAAAGTTTATATTACTACACAAACACAAGGATTTACAGTTTCTAATCTTACAAAAGAGATGGAGATTACTTATAGAAACATAAATGATAGTACAGCAGCAGGATATAAGAGTGAAAGTTTAAATATTGAAGCAGTACAGTTTATGCCAGATAGAGATAGCGAATTTATATATGATGGATTTATGAAGTAATTTCAAATTGGGGAGGAAAATATTATGCCATTAAATAAAGATATTAAAAAAGTACTAGTTATAGGTTCAGGTCCAATAGTAATAGGTCAAGGTGCAGAGTTTGATTATTCAGGAACTCAAGCATGTAGAGCAATTAAAGAAGAGGGAATTGAAGTTGTATTAATCAACTCAAACCCAGCTACAATAATGACTGATAAAGGTGTTGCTGATAAGATTTATTTAGAGCCAATAACACTTGAATATGTAGAAAGAATAATTAGAGAAGAAAGACCAGATTCAGTAATAGCTGGAATGGGTGGACAAACAGGTCTTAACCTTTCAGTTGAATTATATGAAAAAGGTATTTTAGATAAATATGGGGTTAAAGTAATTGGTACTTCAATTGAGTCAATTAAAGAAGGGGAAGATAGAGAGCTCTTCAGAAATATGATGCTTAGAATTAATGAGCCGGTTATAATGAGTGAGATTGTTCATGAATTAGAAGAAGGTTTAGAAGTTGCTAAGAGAATTGGATACCCAGTTATAGTAAGACCAGCTTATACACTAGGAGGAACTGGTGGTGGAATAGCTATTAATGAAGAAGAACTTAAAGTAACACTTGCTTTAGGACTTCAACTTAGCTCAATCGGACAAGTTCTTTTAGAGAAGAGTGTTAAGGGTTGGAAAGAAATTGAGTACGAAGTAATCAGAGATACAAAAGGAAATAAAATTTCAGTTTGTAATATGGAGAACATTGACCCAGTTGGAATTCACACAGGTGATTCAATAGTTGTTGCGCCATGTCAAACATTATCAAACAAAGAAGCTGGAATGCTTAGAACAGCATCTCTTAATATAATAGAAGCTGTTGGAATAGAGGGTGGATGTAACGTACAATTTGCATTAAATCCTAACTCATTCGAATATGCAGTTATAGAGATTAACCCAAGAGTTTCAAGATCATCAGCTCTTGCTTCAAAAGCTACAGGGTACCCAATAGCAAAGGTTGCTTCAAAAATTGCTTTAGGATATACACTTGATGAAATCTTAAATGCAGTTACTAAGAAAACTTATGCTTGTTGTGAGCCTACAATAGATTACGTAGTTTTAAAAGTACCAAAATGGCCTTTTGATAAGTTTGATAGTGCAGATAGAGTACTTGGCACAAAGATGATGGCTACAGGGGAAGTTATGGCTATAGGAACAAACTTTGAGTCAGCTTTCTTAAAAGGAATAAGATCACTTGAAATCGGTAAATTCTCACTTCACCATAAGAAGTACACCAATCTTTCAATGGAAGAACTTAGAGAAAAAGTTGTAACAGCAGATGATGAGAGAATATTTGTACTTGCAGAAATGCTTAGAAGAGATTATAGAATTGACATGGTTTCAAGAATTACAGGAATAGATATATTCTTCTTAGAGAAGTTTAAGAATATTGTAAGAGAAGAAGAAAAACTTGCTGCATCTAAGATAGAAGATTTAAATAAAGAGTGGTTAGTAACTCTTAAGAAAAATGGATTTGCTGATAAGGCAATTGCTACTATGATAGGTGTTCCAGTTGATGAGATATATAGATTAAGAAATATATGGAACATCAAGCCAGTTTATAAAATGGTTGATACATGTGCAGGAGAGTTTGATGCAGTATCACCTTACTACTACTCAACATACGACGAGTATGATGAAGTTGTAGTTTCAGATAAGAAAAAAGTTATTGTTATAGGTTCAGGTCCTATTAAAATAGGTCAAGGGGTTGAGTTTGACTATGCTTCAGTACATTGTGTTAAGTCATTAAAATCTCAAGGAATTGAAACAATAATAATTAACAATAACCCAGAAACAGTAAGTACAGATTTTGATACAGCTGATAAGTTATACTTTGAGCCAATTGTAGAAGAAGATGTATTAAATATTATAGATAAAGAAAATCCAGAGGGTGTTATACTTCAGTTTGGAGGACAAACATCAATCAAACTTGCTAAGTTCTTAAAAGCTAAAAATATTAAAACTCTTGGAACAACATCAGACCAAATAGATCTTGCAGAAGATAGAGAGCAATTTGATAATTTATTAGAAGAGCTTGATATAGCAAGACCAAAAGGTAAAGGTGTTTGGAATGTTGAAGATGGAGTTAAAGAGGCAAGTAGACTTGGATATCCAATGCTTGTAAGACCTTCATTCGTACTTGGTGGACAAGGAATGGAAATAACTCATGATGAAGCAGAGCTTAGACATTATCTTGCACATGCATTTGAAAGAGATAATAAAAACCCAATCCTTGTTGATAAATATCTTGGTGGTAGAGAGATTGAAGTAGATGCTATCTCAGATGGTACAGATGTTTTAATCCCAGGAATCATGGAACACTTAGAGAGAGCAGGAGTTCACTCAGGAGATAGTGTTACTATGTACCCAAGTCAAAATATCACAGAGGAAATTAAGGCTGATGTTTTAGATTACACAACAAAACTTGCTTTAAGAATCGGAATTAAAGGTATGATAAACATTCAGTTCATTGAATTTGAAGGTAAACTTTATGTAATAGAAGTTAACCCAAGAGCTTCAAGAACAGTTCCTTATATCTCAAAAGTTAGTGGAGTTCCAATAGTTGACCTTGCTACAAGAGTAATGCTTGGAGCTAAACTTAAAGATTTAGGTTATGGAACAGGAGTTTATAAAGAGCCAAACTTAGTATCAGTTAAAGTTCCAGTATTCTCAACACAAAAACTTCCAAACGTTGAAATTTGTCTTGGACCAGAGATGAAATCAACAGGAGAAGTTCTAGGCGTTGGTAAAACAGTTGAAGAAGCTTTATATAAAGGTTTTGTAGCGGCTGGAATGTACACAGGTAAAGGTGCTAAGAGAATTCTTGCTACAGTTAATAATCATGATAAAGCTGAGTTTGTAGAAATCGCTAAAGGTTTTGCTAAATTAGGATATAAAATTATATCAACAGAAGGGACAGCAGCAGCTCTTAACGAAGTTGGAATAGAAGCAGAAGTTGTTAGAAGAATTGATGAAGAAAACCCTAATATCTTAGATATGGTTGTAAATGGAGAAGTAGATTTAGTAGTTAATACACCTACAAAAGGTAATGACTCTAAGAGAGATGGATTCCATATCAGAAGAGTAGCTATAGAGAGAAATATCGGTGTTATAACTTCACTTGATACATTAAGAGCTTTGGTAAAAGTTCAGTTAGATGGAATGGATAAAATAGAACTTGGAATCTATGATGTAAATTCATGGAATTAAGATAAATAGTAAAAAGAGTAATCTCGAGTTATGAGATTGCTCTTTTTTATTTGAAATATGTTAATTAGAATTGTGATTTATCTCTATAATTTGAACCATATGTTCCGGTTAATCCAGCATATTTCCCAATTGCACTTAGCTTTCTTAGTAAATTTTCCTCGTCTGGTGAAAAATGAATTTTTTCTGCATAGCCAGTAAAATAAATATAATTTACGAGTCTATTTATCAATGGGACAATTTTATGTTTGCTTAATGAATCGAATGAATCAATTCTTTTATAAACCTTTAGCAGTACTTCTTCAATATCAGCGAGATTTGGATTTTTTTCTGCGGCAAGAGAGTTGTATAATGAGTGAACTATATCATTTGGATTATCCATAGTATAAGTCTCCTTCCTAATTTTGGATTATATTAACCTAATTATATTGGACTACTTTTCCTTAGTCAAATCCTATAATTTATATATTTAGCACTAAGTATACTATCAAATTTGATAATATATATTTCTAATTTGATATTTGATATTAAATTCTTTGTTTAATCTTATGTATACATAAAAATTTATTTCCTCCAGTATATTTTCCATTTCAAATTTTTTGTTATAATAAGAAAAATTCTATTTTAGGAGAGACAAATAATGCTAATACAAAACGTAAATATGCCTAGATTGAGAAGGGAAATGAAATTTAGGACACTAGAGGAATATTTGAATTTTATAGATAAATCAAGTAGTTGGAAAGAAGAAGGGTTTGAGTGGTTTTGTAAATTTTCACAGATATTATTTTATATAAGGGAGAGTGAGGGTGGATTATATATAGAAGGACCTCATATTATAGAGTTATGCAATCAATTAGTTAGGGCTAAATCTGATAAGGGTGAAAAGATTAGATTTAGAACATCTGAGGCTGATTGGAAGTTTCATTTAGGAATAAATTCAGAGTTAGATATTGAAAGTTTAAAGATGAAGTTAGGTGAATGGAATAAGTTAATACAAGCTAAAATAGATTCTCAAAATTTAGATAAAATGGTGTTAAAAGAACAGCACTCAAGAGATAAACATAATAAGTTAGTTAAGATATGAAAATAACAGTATAGGAGTGATTTATGAATTTGAAACGAAAAAAATATTTATATATATTTTTTGTAATTATAGAATTAGTAATGTCTTATAATATTACTACTATCTTAGAAAGGAGTTGTGTATGAAGTTTTTAATTACAACGATTAATTTATTCCTTCTATGTTTTATGCTTATATATTATGTGAAATCTTCAAAGATGGCTCAATACATAAAAACACAGGAAATTCTTTTCTCATCTCAAAAAGGTATTTATTCTTTATTAAAAAAAAGCTTTGCACCATTAAGTATATTATACCTTCTAATAGTATTTTTATTAGAGATATTTACCTTGATTAATTTACAAACTTATTTTAATTTAATACTAATATTTTTTGTTTTAATATTTTTTGTAATGATAAATTCTTACACTTATTATATAATTTTTGAATCTTCAATTCTTTATTTATTTACTATGAAAGAGTATAAATTTTCTGAAGTTAAGGATATTAAAATAATTCCAATATCTAAAAATGGAATCAGAATAAAATTATATTTAAATAACAAAATTATTGATATGTTTTTTGAGCCAGATGAACTGATACTAGCTAAAAATTTCTTGGAAACTAAAGTTCTTAATCGAAGTCTTTCAACAGCCGAAATTGAATTGTTATCAAGAAAATAATACTATGGAGTTTATGAATACATAGTTGATAGAGGTGATTGATATGAAAAAAACTTTTTTTAAGTGGATACCTAATATTTTAGCGGGAGCAATAGGTGCTTTTATTTTTCCAAGCACTCAATTTACATTATCTCATAAAATAATTTTTTTAGTGATTTGTATAATTTGTATAAACGTAGGTGAGTTTAAAATAAAAAAACAAAGGCGGGTTATCAAAATCAGATAAGTAGTATACAGGCACAAATAACAGATACAAATGCACAAATAAGTGCATTACCTAATAGCTATTTAACTCAAATAAATCAACAAATACAAGAGTTAAATAATCAACTTACTGGAATTGATGCAAGTTCAACTAAGAATCAAGGAACAAAATCACTAACTAAGTGGCAATTAGTTTCTCAAATAAATCAAAGCTTAAATTCTTATAAAGATAAATTACAAGAACTTAAAGAAAATATAAAACAATTAAATAGTCAAATTAAATATGGTGATATTACTGCAAATGCTAGTGGAACAATATATATTCCAGAAACACCTCAAATAGGGATGGTTCTACAAGCAGGTCAAACTATTGCACAAATAATGCCAAGTGAAAATAAATTTGAAATAAAACTTATGATTCCAAATGCTGAAGTAGGAAATATAAAAGCAAAGGATGAAGTTAAGTATAGCTTTTTATCATTCCCGTATGCAGAGTATGGCTTTGTACAAGGTAATTTAAAAACTATAGGTGTAACTTCAGAACTAAATCCTAAAACAGGACTTTCATATTATAGTGGAACTTCAACTCTTAGCACAGATACAATAAGTAATAAGCAAGGTAAAAGTGGAACTATAAAACTTGGTATGGCATGTACGGCAAAGATCATATCAAGAAAAGAAAAAATGTTATATTACATTTTAAATCAATTGGGATTAAAAACAAATAATATTTAACTAGAAGGAGGATTTTATAATGGAAGAAAATAAAATATCAAAAAAGAATACAGTAGTACCACTAATTTTAGGAATCTTGAGTATTCCGGGTGCATTGTTTGCAATCTTAGGTTTAATATTAGGAATTGTGGGAGTAGCACTTTCTGCAAAAGGATTTAAAAAATCAGGAATGGCAAAGGCAGCATTAATATTAAGTATTATAGGAATTATTTTATCACTTGCTAGTGGAGTTATGGGGTATGTGATGATACATCACTATCAAGAATTTATGAGAATGCATAGATAGGGGATATGAATATGTTTAAAAAGATAAGTATAATCTTAGCGACTATAATATTAATACCAATTTTAACATATGTGCTGCTTAGTGTAGGAACACAATTTGTTTTTGGTGTATATGTAGGAGTTCATCATTTAAAAGTAGCTGATATGCCAAAGGGACAAGCGTTAGCGATAATGAGAAGTTTAGAGTATTATGGTTCTTTAATAGGGGAGTCATTAACTGTTGGAGCATTACTTTTATTCTTCTTGATACCAAAGGAAGGATTAATAAAGAGATGTAGATTTAAAAAGTTTGATATAAGAAAATTACCAACTTTAATATTTTTAATTGTTGGAATAGCTATTCTTTCAATTGTTTTTATCCATTTAACACAGAATGATGTAACTGGATACAAGCAAATAGAACACACAATGGCTAAAACAGGATTTACAATTCCGGGGGCAATAATTTTAGTTTTAATTGTTCCTATTTTAGAGGAAATTATATTTAGAGGTGCAATACTTGCAACGCTTAGAAAGTATATGCCAGTGGCAGTAGCTGTAATTATTCAAGGCATTATTTTTTCATTACTTCATGGAAATTTAATACAATCAGCTTATACGCTTCCGCTTGGAATTGCACTTGGTCTTGCATTTGTATATGCAAAGAGTATATGGGCAGATATAATTTGTCATATGACTTTTAATCTACTTGGAATATTGGTTTTACCAATCATAAGTTATTTCTTCTATAATGGAATAGTTTATACAGTGATAGGAGTAATATTCTTAGTATTATCATTTGTATTTTATAAGAAAAATCAAAAGAGTTTAAAACTAAGTAAAGTTTATTAAGATAAAGCTTAAAAGCAATAAATCATCATATTAAATAAATATGGTGATTTATTGCTTTTGTATTTTAAAGAAGAAAAGTGGTATTATTTAGGTATAGCATTTGTAGTTACCTGCTTTTATTTTTTGTTTGGTATGATTAATAATAGGTCTACAAATGTTTTTTTATAGGCAATCACTTGGGTGATGGCTTATTTTTTTTGCTTATTTTTAGAGAAAATAAATTTAGTTTATGTATAAAAATAGAATAAAATCATTATAAAATTAATATTTATACAAATAACTTGAAAAATATGGAAAATATATGTATAATTATAAAGTAGCTGGGGTATTAAAAAAAGCAATAAGTAATAAAAAGAAAGGGTGCAAAGCTATGGCTGTTAATTTAAAAGGAAGAAGTTTTTTGAGTTTAATGGATTTTACACCAAGCGAGATAAGATATCTTTTAGATTTATCTCATGACTTAAAGGCTAAAAAGAGAACAGGCATCAAAGGGGATTTACTTGAGGGGAAAAATATTGTGTTGTTGTTTGAGAAATCATCAACAAGAACAAGATGCGCATTCGAAGTTGGGGCAATGGATGAGGGCGCAGGAGTTACTTTTTTATCTAATTCTCAAATGGGTAAAAAAGAAAGTATAGAGGATACTGCAAAGGTTCTTGGTAGAATGTATGACGGTATAGAATTTAGAGGTTTCGCACAGGAAACTGTCGAGGCACTTGCTAAATATTCAGGAGTACCAGTTTGGAATGGGCTTACAGATGTAGACCACCCAACTCAGATACTTGCTGATTTTATGACAATAGAAGAAAAAATCCAAAAACCTCTTAACAAAACTAAGTTAGTATTTGTTGGAGATATCAGAAATAATATGAGTTATGCGCTTATGTATGGTGCTGCAAAAATGGGAATGCATTTTGTTGGACTAGGACCAAAAGAGATGCTTATAGATGTAGATATCATAAATAAGGCTAAAGAGGTTGCTAAGGGGACAGGGGCGAAGATAGAGATAACATATGATGTTAATGCTGTAAAAGATGCAGATGTTATTTATACGGATATTTGGTGCTCTATGGGTGAGGAAGATAAGATAGTTGAAAGATATAATCTATTAAAAGATTATAAGGTGACAAAAGAGATGATGAGCCTTACTGAGAATAGTGATTGTCTTTTCATGCATTGTCTTCCTGCATATCATGACTTTACTACAAAGGTAGCTAAAGAGGCTAAAGAAGAGTTTGGTATTGATATTAGAGAAGTAGATGATGATATTTTTAGAAGTAATAATTCAGTAGTTTTTGATGAGGCAGAGAATAGAATGCATACAATTAAAGCTGTAATGGTTGCTACAATAGGAAAATAATAAAAGAGATTATGCTTTGTGTTATTAAGCGTAATCTCTTTTTTTGTATTTATGGAATTTAATTAAAAACTCTTGTTATAAAATGGAAAATAATGGTAAAATAATATTAATTATTAGTATATGATTTTAAGGAGAAAAATATGAACATTAGTAGCAATGAAAAGGAACGATTTAGTGATTTTTGGGTATTTATGTTCTCTCTAATGGTAGGTTATTTAATTTACTTTTTTGTTGGAAGTAGAATAGCAAGTAATATAATAGATAATGAAGATATAGCTGGTTTTATAGGAGTATTCTTTATGTCAACTTGTATGACTATTATTTATATGATATTAAATTTCATGTTAGAGAGGTGTATGCCAAGGTTCTTTAGGTATGTATTATGGACTCATTATTTTGCATTATTTATTATAGTATTTTTTTGTTTTGATATTGGAAAAAGTGGGTTTGTAATTAATCCTTTTGAAGATTTAGATTATACGGCAATGGAATATATGGGATTAGTTTTTAAATGTGTAACTTTATTTATCCCAATTGGTTACCTAGTTAGGAAAGAAGTGTTTATCAAAAGTTTTAGTTTTATGTTATTATTTATTTTAACAATGGAGTTATCACAATATGCTTTTAAACTTGGTATATTTAATGTTAATGAAATTGTGTTTAGTATGATAGGGGTTAGTATAGGATATTTTTTATCTCAGAAGAGGAAAGTAAAGAAAAGAAAAAGAAAAACTTGAGTGGGATAACAGATTTGAAAAATTGAATAAAAATAATTAACAAAAGAGGAGAAATTTAATATGAATATGAAGGAGATACTAACAAGGATAGGTCTTTTTATTGTATCTATATTTGTTGCGATTATTATTTATGAAACATTTGTAAAATGGGGAGTAACCAATTTTATTTTGATAAAGATGAGCGACCAAAGAGGTAAAATAATAATGGATTTCTTTAAAGTTGGGACAGTTGTGCTAATTTACGCATTATTACTTTTATCAGTTAAGTTAAGGGTAACAAAGCCAGCCCAAACAGTGCTTTGGATAGCTTATCTTGGAACTATATTCTTATTGCTTTTTGCAAGAAAGACTAATTATGGTGGAGTTAACCTTGACCCTTTTAAAATAATAGATGAACTTCATGGTATGAGAGCTAAAATATACTTTGTTGGTAATATTTTATTCTTTATGCCTTTTGGATATTTATTTAGAAAACTTAATTTCTTTATAATGCTACTTGTTTCACTTTGTATGGAATTTACTATTGAAATGAGTCAACATATTACACGAAGAGGAATGTTTGATGTATGTGATATTATGATAAACATGACAGGAATAGTTGCCGGTTATATAATAGTGCATATAATAAGAGTAGTTCTTAGAAGTAAAGAGCGCAGTAGACGTAGAAGAAGAGGATAAATATTTGAATTTATTGGACAAGCCATATATAATTTCTTATGTAACAAAAGAAATTTAGGGCAAGTAGTTTGCTTATAGGGAGAGTATAATATGAAAGTTTATTTAGCATCACCTTTTTTCAATGATGTAGAAATTGAAAGAATGGAAAGCGTGAAAAAAGTTTTAAGAGAAGAAAAAGGTTTTGAGGTTTTTGCACCATTTGAGCATCAAAACAAAGATTTAGAGTTTGGTGGAAAAGAGTGGAGAGATAAGACTTATGCAGGTGATATTAAAGGAATAAAAGATGCAGATATAATAGTTGCTATAATATCTAACGGAAATTATTCTGATAGTGGAACAGCTTGGGAATGTGGATATGCACATGCTTTAAATAAGCCAGTTGTAATAGTTAACTTATCTGATAAAGCAGTTAATCTTATGATTAGTGATAGTCTGAGAGCTTATATTTCATCAGTTGATGAACTTAGAGGTTATGATTTTGAAAATATGCCAGCTAAAAGATATGAAGAATATGTTTGGTAGAATATTGTAGATAAATGTAGCATTTAGACTAGTTAGTAACTAGTCTAAATGCTTTTTTTTGTTGAAAAATAGGTTAATTTAGAAAAATATTACATAATTTATTGACAATAGAACAAATGTTCTATATAGTAGGTTAAAGAACGAGCGTTCGTAAAAAAGTTTTTTGATAATCTAGTTATAAACTTATAGGTTACATAATATATATGAGTTATAAGGTTTTACAGGGAGGAATTTGTGATGAGAACAAATGTGATTTTA
This sequence comes from uncultured Clostridium sp., assembly GCF_947039605.1. Classification (GTDB taxonomy): domain Bacteria; phylum Bacillota; class Clostridia; order Clostridiales; family Clostridiaceae; genus Sarcina. The sequence continues at coordinate 11,399 of NZ_CAMQZG010000039.1, read as the reverse complement.
AAGATTAATTATAGAGTTGATGAGGATCTGAAAAAGTATAGACTAGAACATAAAAATGCTTACTTAGAGTTAGATTCATCAAAGTATCAATTATGGGCTGGGACTTATAAAAAAAGATATGGATCTCTTATCGTTGAAGCTAATACATATGAAGATGCTAAAAAATTGGCTTTAAATAATCCATTTATGGGGAGTAAATTTTATTCGTGTGAAATATTAGATAGAAAACAATTAGTAAAAGTTTCTTAAAAGCAAAAATTATTTTATCAAAAATTAAAAGAAAAGTTAGTTAAAGAAAGCGTCTATCTCGAGTTTGAGATGGACGCTTTTGGATTTAGATAGCATATTCAATTGATTGTATTACTATAGCTAAAGATTCTGATAAATCAATTATCGAATTCATTAATGTTTCATCATCACTTTTTATTACTTTTACATTTGGGCGTAGTGGATAAAGTGGATGAGTTTTCTTAACAACGGCCGTTGTATTATTGCTTAGATTGACAATAGTTCCTTCAGGATATGGAACTATAATTCTAGAAAATAATTTTGTAAGATTAAAATCAAACATAGTTCCAGCTTTTGAAAGAATAAATTCAAATGCATCATTAGGACACATAGCCCTTTTATAAGGTCTATCTGATGATAGAGCATCATAAACATCAGCTATTGATACAATTCTTGCAAGAAGGTTTATATCCTCTCCTACAAGTGCATTTGGATAACCAGTACCATCTACTCTTTCGTGATGTTGTAAGACTACCATTTTACATGCTGTTTTTAGATTAGGAATATTCTTCATATAATCATATCCCATTTTAGGATGTAGTTTAATTACATCAAGTTCTGTATCTGTAAGACTCGCAGGTTTTTGAATTATAGATTTTCCAACAAAGACCTTCCCGATATCATGGAGCAGTGCACCAACGCAAAGATCAATTAATTTCTCTTTAGGGAGTGCAATACCAATCCCCATAACAACTGATAATGTTGCTACATTAACAGAGTGTTGGTATGTATAGGCATCCATGTTTTTTATGTCGACAAGACTAACTGAAATATCTTTATTAGATAAAATATTTTGGCAAATATCTTCTGATAAATCTTTAAGTGTATTAAGATAGTCTTCTTTTTGTTTTAAGCCAGATAAAGTTTCTTTATTGTTAAGTGAATTAAACTCAACATTAGCAAGGTTTATCATTTCAGCATTTTCAAAAACATCTTTTATAAGTTTAACAGATTTTTGTCTAAGTTCTGGAGATATTACATCATTAATTTCTTTATCGCTATATTCATCTATAATATAAAGTGAGTATACTTTTAAATCTTTAATTTTTTTTAATAAAGATTTAGTAAGTTTACAACCTTCTTTAAGTAGTATTCGACCCTCATTATCATAAAGGGATCGTGCTAAATAACTTTCTTCTTCTTTTACACATTCTATCGGAATCAGTCTCATCTTCTTCGGCACCTCGTAAATTTATAGTGTTTAAATACCAAGTAAAAAATTTAAAATTATTATAAGCATCTCGTAGCTTTAATATTCGGTCAATTTCCTTAATGGTGATTCTTATCTTAGTGAGTAAAAACTCTTATTTTTCATTGTTATATGTAATAAACTATTTGTGTTTTATAGGTAGTGTTTTAAAATTAAAACCTAATATAAATTCAAATGATTTTAAGTTGTCTATATTTCTAGACCTATTGCACAGTCTGCTTTAGCAGTTTGTTTTGAAAGCAACTAAAGCTATTTAAATAATATAGTAACTTATCGTATATGTAGGGATAGAACTTTAATATATTTTGTAGAAAATTTAAAAAAAGAAGACTATTGAATAATAAATCAATAGTCTTCTTTAAATTTAATTATATATTTAAGTAAAATAAAATTTATCGTAAAAAATGTTAAATATCAAGTAAATTCTTTTTATAATTACTATAAGCTTCTCTAAGTTCTTTCATGTCAGTAATTAATTCTAATTGTAGGTCTGATATTAATTCTAAGTCATTTTCTTCGATAGCAATTCTAAGCTTTGTGAATAATCCCTTTTCGCTATGGCTATCTTTCATTATTTTAATTCTAAGCTTACTTACAGCATCCCAATTAGACATATCAAGGTCTAAAGCTTTATCTAAGGCATGAAGTTGTTTAAATCCTCTTATGTGTCTTGTATATTTAGGTATTGTTCTACAAGCAATTTCAGTTGTCCATCTCTTTATAACTGAAGTTTTAAAACTATTTAAGATTTTATCATCTAAAATTTCTCCAACTTTTAATAGATCTATTGAGCCATCAATTGCATCTAGTGCTTTAACTACTTCAAATACAGTAGCAGGAGCCTTACCAAAGAACTTATCTCTTTGCTCTGGAGTGAAGAATTCATATATATCTTCTTCGCTTCTGTAAGCTCTATCTTTATCAAGGTATATAGCATCTTCTCCTGGTTCTTTAGAAATCTCTTTAAGTAGCATATCTTTAGTAATATCTTTTCTAATTGCAAATTTAATTCCATCAAACATAGCAAGATAACTCACTGCAATACATAGGTACGTATTTGTGAATGGATTTGGTGATCTTAGCTCAAATCTTGTAGCAAGTTGGCTATTAGGATCTCTAATAAGTCCTACAAGTACAGTTCTATTTCTTGATGGATTACTAGGGCTTTGTCCAAGTGATGTCACTATACATACAGGTGCTTCAAATCCAGGGCTAAGCCTTTTAAGAGCGTCCGCTGTTGATGAAATAAATGGGTTTATAACTTCATAGTTTTTAAGAATCCCCATAAGTGCACCATATCCAAGTTTGCTTATAAAGTGATTTTTATCTATTGTATTGAATAGATTAACTATTTTACCACTTCTAAGTTTAAGAGCTAACCCAAGATGAGTATGCTCACCAGTACCAGCTACTCCTGCAATAGGTTTTGCAAGGAAAGTAACTTCAAGTCCATGCTTTCTGTAAGTTTCTTTTACAAGAGTCCTAATAAATAATTCATTATCGGCTGCTTGAAGAGCATTTGAATATTTCCAGTCTATTTCTAGCTGCTCCATGATATGGTCATATTGTCCATCAGATGTAAGAGTTGCTTTAACTCCTCCAACTTCTTTATGCCCCATTTCTGGCTCAAATCCATATAGATCCATTAAAAGAAGTGATTCTTCCATTGCAGATCTAACAGCACCTTTTGTTCTTGTCCAGTATTGTTCTTGTAAAACTTCAGAAGTTGTAAGCTCTTCTATATGAGCTTTGTCATTAGGTGTTTTAACCCAAAATTCAAGTTCTGTTGCTGAGGTTAAAAGAACTTTATCTATATCACTCGCTTCTATATTATAATCTTCTAAAAGCTCTGTATTCTCATTAAGGATATTTATTAAATTAGATTGTAAGAAGTCAATTGAGTTTCTTAAAATTCGTCTTGAATCAACTGCTTTTCCGTCATGTATAAGGAAACAAGGGATTCTTATTGTCCCGACCGGTCTATTTGTTTGTATTTCATGTAGGTCATAATTATAATCAACAAACCAGTTTACCTGAGTATCTGCAACCATATCTACCTTAGCATTATTTAAAGTTGCTATTCCAGGTAAAACTACAGAAGAACCGTCAGTTTGAACAGCAGTACCAAATAAAAAGTCATCAATTGATTCTAAAAATATTTTTAGAGGGATTTTTTCATCTGTGTCATTACCAGCAAGATCAACACCTACAAGTGATACAAATTTGATTTCAGGGTGTTTGAAAAATATAGCTTTTAAGTCTTTTTCATTATGATTCTCTTTTGGGATTGTATAAATTAAATCTGTTCTCATAAATTTTTAGATAGTGCTATAATATAGTAAAGAAGTTATTTAAATATTGGTGAATATAAAAATAGCATTATCTGTGGTCACATCCTTTCTTATAACTATTGACGAACAATAAAATACTAAAAATTAATAAAGTTCGTATTAGAAGAATTTTATCATAGTTGATATTTACAGTCAATCAAATAAATTTACAAATAAAGGAAAGTGTGGCTTCAAGATATTAACATAATTTTTTATGAGTAAGAAAAAGCAAGGAGCATAAAAAAATGAAGGAAGAAATTATTGATTTAAATAGTCCAATAGGTTTTTTTGATTCTGGAGTTGGTGGTATAAGTGTTTTAAGAGAAGCATTAGAAGTTATGCCAAATGAAAATTATATATACTATGGAGATTCAAAAAATGCACCGTATGGGACAAAAACAGTAGAAGAGGTTAGAGTATTATCTTATAATATTGTAGATTTTCTTTTAAATAAAGGTGTTAAAGGTATAGTTGTGGCTTGCAATACAGCAACAGCAGCCGTTGTTTCAGAGCTTAGATTAAAATATCCAAAGTTTCCTATTGTGGGGATAGAGCCAGCTTTAAAGCCAGCAGTTGAATCAAATAAAGAAGGCAAAATTATAATAATGGCAACGCCTATGACTCTTGCAGAAGGGAAATTTAATAGATTATTAGATAGACTTGCAGGGGGAAGAAAAGAGGATGTTGTACCACTTCCATGTCCAGGACTTGTTGAGTTTATTGAAGATGGAATTTTTGAGGGTAAAGAAGTTGAAGACTTTTTAAGAGAAAAATTTGCACGCTTTAACGAAGAAAAAATATCAACAATAGTTTTAGGGTGTACACATTATCCTTTTATAAAAAAATCATTAGCTAAAATAGTTGGTGATGATGTTGATATAATAGATGGAAGTATTGGAACATCAAAAGAAATGAAAAGAAGGCTTGAAAAACAGAATCTTTTAAACAAGAGTCAAAAATGTGGAACAATTAAAGTTTATAATTCAGCACAGGATCAAAAATTAATAGAGTTAAGTCATAGTCTTATAGAAATTCAAAAGATGCCATAATTAAATAGGCATCTTTTTTTATTTTCCAAAAACCTGAACAAAAACATTTTCTAACACTAAAAAATTAGGAAACTATTAATAAAATTCTAGAAGGAGTTTTATTGATAAAAAAATAAGCATATATATAAATACGTGAATTTAAGGGATATTTGAATTAGAGAGAGTTTAATATAGAGATATAGAAGTTATTGGATTGGGGGATTCAATGGCTTTTATTTTTATATAAATTTTAGAAGAATTTGAATTATAATTAACAATATTAACAAAATAATATATAATAAGCTTAATACACATACTAATAGCAGTAAAATTTGTGCTATTAGTACATTTGAAAGGAGAAATTTAATATGAACCCAATTATTACAATTAAAATGGCTTCAGGCAAAGTTATGAAGGCAGAATTATATCCAGAGGTAGCACCTAATACAGTTGCTAACTTCGTTAGTTTAGTTAAAAAAGGATTCTATGATGGAAAGATATTCCACAGAGTAATTCCTGGATTTATGATTCAAGGAGGATGCCCAGATGGAAACGGAATGGGTGGCCCAGGATACCAAATCAAAGGAGAATTCAGAGGAAATGGATTCAAACAAAATACATTAAAGCACGCTCCAGGAGTTCTTTCAATGGCAAGAGCTTTCTCAAGAGATTCAGGTGGAAGCCAATTCTTCTTAATGGTTGAAGCAGCACCACATCTTGATGGAGATTATGCTGGATTTGGTCAATTAATAGAAGGTCTTGAAATTGCTAGAGAAATCGTTGCAGTTCCAAGAAATAGAGAAGATAGACCTAATACACCACAAGTAATTGAATCAGTAACAGTTGAAAATGCTGATAATATGGCTGAGCCAGAAACATTAGCAAAATAATTTTTGATTTTAGAATTTAATTTTAGAGCCTAACTTATTTTATAGGTTAGGCTTTATTTATAAACAAAGGAGGAATTTAGAATGGCAGATTTAAAAAGATGTGTTTTAGTTTATGGTTTAGATGTAGTCGAAATCATGAAATTACAACAAGCAAAGGTTAAAATAGTTAGAGTAACAGATGATATGGGTAAGATGAAAGTTAAGGATATTCTTGAGGGGTCAAGTGAGAAAATTGCAGGAGAAAATCTTCCAAAGAATGAGAAGCTTTTAGTTTTCCACAATATTCTAGAGGTGCAATTAGATATGGTAATGTCATTAACTAAGAGAGCTTTAAAGAAAAAGCCAATTCTTGCAACTACTACTGAAACTTCAATGGAATGGGATTTTGAGTATTTAGTTGAACATTTAATGGAAGAGAGAGAATGGCATAAAACTAATAAAGGAAGTGCTATGCATGAGCAAGAATAGAGTTGGAGAACAAATTTTAAAAGTTAGAACTTCTAAAGGTGTTACTCAAAAAGTTTTAGGTAAAAAACTTGGAGTAAATGAGAAGTTTATTAATGATGTAGAACAGGGTAAAAAGATTATCAATGAAGCTTTAATTACTAAGATTGGTAAGGTTCTTGGAGTGGACCTTAATGATGTTGGTATGGTTGTAAGTGATGCAGACCTTGATAGAGAAAAAGAACTTGCTAGGGATACAGTGGTTCAATCTGCTAATAGACCAGTTAAAAAAGAAGAAGTTAATGAAGTTTGGAGCCAAGCATTTGGTTCAAATTTAAAAAATGTTCCTATTTTAAATTATGATTTGAATAAAGCAGTAGGTCACAGACAATTATCTATGAGTTCTAATAAAATTGATGGTCATACATCAGATAAAGTTTTCTATGTGAAAATTGAGCAAAATGATATGACTGGATTTAGAATCCAAAAAGGTGATTTAGCTTTATGTTATAAAATTAATACAATTGAAAATAATACAATAGCATTAGTTGAACATAAAGGTGAGAGAATGATTAGACAGATTAAAAAGCTTGATAGTATGAAAGTTCTTTTAGTTAGTAATGGTGGAAGTATGATGACTCAAACTGCTACTATAAAAGAATTAAAACCTATAGCTACTTTATATAAAGTAGAATTTGATTTAAAATAATTTTAAGGGGAGAATTTTCTCCTCTTTTTTTATGTTTAAAAATATAGAAATTAGGGAATTTAAATAGTAAGAGAGTTTTACAAAAGAAAAGAGGTACATATGAAAAGATATTTAAATTTTGGTATAAGTATACTGTACAGTGCTATAATTGGAGCCTTTGTTGGGTTTATAACTTGGTTATTTCTAACGCTTGCTTATGGTGGAATAGATTTAATTTGGTACGATTTTATTTTTAAATTCAATAGCAAATTTTTAGTGTTTGCAGTATGCGTAATTGGTGGAGTTTTAGTTGGGCTAATCCAAAAATATTTAGGTAAATATCCTAAGACAATGCCTGTTGTATTAGGTGAGTTTAAGGAGAAGAAATCTGTTGAATATAAGTCAATTCCAAAAGGAGTTTTAGCTGCTTTTACAGTTTTATGGTCAGGTGCAAGTCTTGGACCTGAAGCTGCTTTAACAGGTATAATTGGTGGACTTGCAACTCTTGCAGGTGACTTTTTAAAGTTTGGTTTAAAGAGAAGAAAGATAGATAAAGAACTTGAAGAAATACTAACTGAATCAAGTATGGAGGCAACTATAGGACTTATTTTTGGAACGCCTTTATATGGATTCTATAATTTAATAAATGATAAAAGTAAGATAAGTATAAAGAGGGCAAAGATAATAATATACACAGTAACAATTGCAGTTGGTTTTGCAGTTTTTCTATTTTTATCAAAGATTGATAATAGGGCATCTTTTATTAAATATTTCGGAGATACAATAATCGGGCAAAGAGAAGTTATATTCTTAATACCACTTTTTGCAGTTGGGATTTTAGCAACTTTTTACTATAATGCATTAGGCACATTATTACATAAGATTTTCAAGCCTTTAGAAAATTATAAAGTTATAAAAGCAATTATTGGAGGCGTAGTTCTTGGCGGTCTTGCAATTACAGTTCCTTATATTTTATTTTCTGGTGAAGGAACTTTAGAAGATTTAATAGTTAATTGGCAATCAGTTAGTGTCATTACTTTATTATTAATTTTTGCATTTAAACTTGTAGCAACTGAGGTATGTCTTTCAACAGGCTGGCTTGGTGGACATATATTCCCTGTTATGTTTTCAGGGGCAGCACTTGGATATGCAGTTTCAGTTATATTTAATATTAATCCTGTTTTTGCTACATGTGTAATAATGACTACATTTTTAGCAGGGGTTATGAGAAATGCACTTATAGCTATATTTTTATTAGTATTTTTCTTCCCAATAAATTTAACTATATATTTAATTGCATCAGCTTTTGCATGTAAATTTGTATTTGATAAAATTTTTGAGGTGAAAAAATAAAAATAAAATAAACAATTTATTAAAATAGGGTGATACTAATAATGTATGGCTCTATTTTAATTTATAATAAAATTATAGGGTTATAAAGAGGTATAGGGGGATTTAAAATTTGAGAAAAAGAAATTTGGGGATTATTTTGGGAAGTATAATAATTTTAGGGGGTATTGTAATTAGCGGAAGTGATAAAGTAGTGGCTAGTAGTTATGAGAAAAATGATAAAAATATAATAGCTCATTGCCTTGGGTCGGTAGATGGAAAAATTCATACAAATAGTAAGGAAGCTTTTGAAGAATTTTATAGTAAGGGTGTAAGGAACTTTGAGGTTGATTTGATAAAAACAGCAGATGGTCATTTAGTTGCAAGACATGATTGGATGGAGTATCTTTATGAAACTTTAGAACAACCCATTCTTTCAAGAAATAATACAGCACCGTTACTTGAAGATTTTAAAAATACAAAGATAAATAAAAAATATACGCCGCTTGATTTTAATGATTTATTAGATTTGCTTATTAAATATCCAGAGGCTAATATAATTTTAGATACTAAGGTTGAAGATAAAGAAAGCATTACTGAAATATTTACTCTTATTGAAAATCAGATGAAGGAAAAAGGTGTTAATTCAAAGCAAATTATTCCACAGATTTATAATAGAGAGATGTTAGCCTATATAAATGATATATATAAATTTGAAAATGTTTATTATACATTGTATTTAGATAAGGTTAAGGAGCAGGAGGTTTTAGATTTTGCAAAGGAAAATGATAATGTAAAAGCTATTGTTATGCCAACGTATAAATATAACAAATCATTTATAAAAAATCTTAGTGAGAATGGAATTAATTCATATGTGCATACTATAAATAAAATGAATGAAGCCAAAAAGTTTTTAGATAATGGTGTTACTGGTATTTATAGTGATGAAATTACAGAAATAAAATAGAATGAAAATTTATAAAAGTTATCCACAGGTAGAAAAATATAATTTACCTGTGGATAACTTTTTCTTTTTTATCTTGTGGATAATTATTTTTAAATTTAGTTGGGGATTTTTTTAGGGTTTAAAAAATGTGGGTAAAATTTTAGATGTGATTTTTTAGGTGTGGAAAGTATTTTAGAAATACTTATATAATTTAACACAAGAAATCAGATTATTCAATAACTAAAACTACCATAAGAGAATACTTTAATCTTAGATAATAATTTTTAAGCGGTGAGAAGAATGGATTATAGCAGTTTTGATTTAAGAAAATTTGCAACTGGAATTCCAACAGAACTAGTTGAATTGACCTCTAATTATATTTCAGAGTTTGAGGGAGTAGATAGTTTAATTGAATTTATAGTTTTATTTGGAGAAAATGAAACTGAGGTAAGTGCATCTAGCATAGAAATTGGAGCAAAGTTTGAAAACCTTGGGATGGGTTTTGGCATAGTTAGTATAAAAGCTAAAGATTTTAAAAAACTTGGTGACCTTAGAGGTGTTCAGTATATTGAGTTTCCAAAGGTTTTTACTACTAATGATATTAAGGCTAATGTTGCTAGTTGTGTTCCGCAAGTTTGGAATAATTATGGACTTACAGGTGAAGGGGTTTTGATTGGATTTATTGATACGGGGATTGATTATACACATCCTGCTTTTAATGATGATAATGGTAATACAAGAATTAAGTATATATATGATTTGTTTAATGAAAAAATTTATGATGAAGTCCAAATTAATAATGCGCTCAAAAATCTCAATCCTTTAGATATTGTACCATCACAAGATTTGGCTGGTCATGGAACTGCGGTTGCGTCTATTGCTGCTGGGGGGGGGAAGATAAGCAGAGATAATTATGGCGTAGCCCCAAAAGCATCCATTATTATGGTGAAAATTACAGGAGATGGAGTTTTAAAATCTACTCTGAGTACACAGATAATGCGTGGACTCAAATTTCTTATAGATAAAAGTAATGAACTTGGGATGCCCCTTGTTGTAAATATAAGTCTTAGTACTAATGATGGGGCCCATAATGGAAGCAGTCTTATTGAAAAATATATTGATACTTATTGCCAAATTAACAGAGTTACGGTTGTGGTTGCAGCTGGGAATGAAGGGTCTTCTGGACATCATTATAGTGCAAATTTAAATGATGAGGAAGATGTTTTTATAAATATTGGCGAGGGTGAAAAACAAATAATTTTACAACTATATAATGCTGCTTTAACAAAGTTATTTATAGAGATAGTTACTCCAAGTGGGGATTCTACATCTATGTTTTTAGTTAATGAAGGAGTTAATAGATTAAATGTTGGTGGGCATAAGATATTTCTTTATGATAGTGGACCAAGACCTTTTGATAAGGTTGGTGAAATAAGTATAACCATTAGTACAAGTACTGGTTTTATTGAAAGTGGCCAATGGCTTTTAAGAGTTAGAAATAGTAGTAATTATGAGGGATTAATAGATATATGGCTTCCGGTTACTGCACAGCTTAGTGGGCAGACAAAATTTTTACAGCCAGACCCTTTTAATACTCTAGGTATTCCAGCCACGGTTCCATCTGTGATTTCTGTTGGAAGTTATAGTTCAAGTGCTCTTAATTACTCATATTTTTCAGGGCGAGGTGTTGAGAGAATTGGAAGTATTATAAAACCAGATATTTTAGCTCCAGGAGAAAATATTATGGGTGCTATTTCTGGTGGATTATTTGATTCGGAAACTGGAACATCTGTTGCAGCCCCACAAGTAGCAGGTGTTAGTGCACTTATGGTTGAGTGGGGAATTGTTGATAACAATGATTCATATTTGTTTGGTGAAAGACTTAAATATTATATTTTAATTGGAGCTATGAGAGATAAGAAGAAGACTATTTATCCAAGTAAAACATATGGTTATGGGTATCTTTGTGCTGGAAAAAGTATTGAACTTTTGGTGCAAAGTAAAAAGGAAAAAGAGAATAGAAGTAGAGAAAATTCTGATGTAGATAAGGATAGTCTACATAATGAGGGGATTGAAATTATGGATAATGATAAATCTGATAATGATAAAAAAGTAGAACAAGAAAAAGATTATGAGCCTAAAATTTATATGAAAAAATCTAAGGCGGAAAGTTGTGAGAGGTGCGAAAAAGATTTAGAAAAAAATAAATCAAAAAGTAAAAAAAGTAAGCATAAAAACAAGCATAA
>NZ_CAMQZG010000038.1 GCF_947039605.1 uncultured Clostridium sp. | reverse complement strand
CACCTATAGAGTATAAGGAAAGTATGTCCGAATAAATTCTGTACTAAAAAAGGTTTATAATCCACTATATATTATAGGTGACAATCTTTTAAAATACAACCCCATTTTATAAATTCTATTTGATTTTATATTATAACACCAAACTCATCTTCCCCACTATCATAATAATCTCTTGAATCTCTTGATACAGTTATATATGTATTATCCTCTAACTTAACGTAGAATATATCTAATGCTATTCCATCCTCAGTCTTAACTACCGGTACATTCATTTCATATAGTTTAACTGTCTCACAAGCACATACTATTTTAAAATCCTCTTTATTTAATATCTTTCCATCATATTTTCTTAATTCATCTGGTGTTAATATTGTTATCATCATTTTTTATACTCCGCCTTTTTCACTTTTATATTTTTTCTTTTAAATTTTATTCCTTTTTACTCTTGATTACAAGCACAAAAAGAATGTTGAACCTTAACATACTCTGCATCTGATAATGATGCTAAATATTTCTCAAAATGCTCTTGAGAGCAAAAATCTCCAACTCCATTTGCTATATAGTCTTTTTCTAATTCTTTTTCACAGCACATACATTTTTTCATTTCTTTACTCTCCTCTACTCTATAAGTAAATTTCTTTATTACATTAATTATACTCCCTTATTTATATAAATAAAATAATGCTTACTTTATTTACCTATTACTATCTATTTTTGTAAGCTCTCTTAACCTAATTTCAAGATTTATAATATCTTGAAATTCACGTGGTATTATAAAACTTGTATTCTCCCCTCTAACTATTGTCAAATTTCCATTATATTTTTTAATACTACTAATCTCTTTTAAAACTAACTCTTTTGAACTAATATTCTCTTTCTTTTTTGCTACTGATATTTTAGTAGTTTTTAATACTAATTTCCCACTCCTTCTATAAATCTTATACTATATAATTCGCTACTCTTTTTAAATTTCCTTTATTCTCTTATTATTCCCCAAAAAAGAAAAAGTTAGTATAAAATATACTAAAATATTTTCATACTAACTTTTCCTTATTTAATAACATAATTCACTTTTCCTTCTACTGATTTAGGATAAATTATTAAGGTAATATCTCCCTCTGCTTTTGTAAATTTAAATTCATCTTCAAAATTTCCAGCATCACTTATAGTTTTTTCAAGTAATACTGTTTTTTTACTATCTATAAGTTCTACTTCAAAACTTCCTGATTTTATATACCCGTTAATTGTAGCTTCAGCTTTATTATCAATTTTACTACCATCTAAAACTATTTCTATCTTAGTATTATCTGTTTTATCAAAATCTATATTCCCAGTAAATCGTGTTCCTGATAAAGAGGCTAAAAAGTGTAATCCTCCTCCTACTATTAATAAACCACCTAGACATGTTAATATCATCATTTTTTTCTTCATAATATTTATCCCCCTCTTTCTTATCTATACTCTAAGTATAACTTAAAAACTAAGCTACTTTTCATTTATTACAAATCTGTAATACTACGCTAAAAAAGTATCACTCTAATATCTATCCTCTTCAAACAAAAAAATTAGTATAATATATACTAAGATATTATTATACTAACTTTCTATTATTAATTGAATTAATCTATATCTAGTTTTCTTTGATTTTTCAATATATATATACTAGCTATAATCCCTATTATAGTAATTATTATCCAACATCCTATTTGATAGTATTTACTCTCCATAGTGCTTGCAAATAAATCTACTCCAAAGAAAGATAACATAAATATACTTCCTACCGCTATAATATTACACATAACAAGTGCTATATATGTGTTAGCTTTTGTACTTATAAACATTGATATTCCTACCACTGCAAAAGCTACTATATAACCAAAGATTCCTATTACAATAATATACTCTCCAATAGTTAAATCAACAGCTCTTATATATCCTCCCATGAGTTCTGAGTTTACAGAACAATCCCAAAATTTAAAAGCTCCCGTTGTTGATAATAATCCACCTAATATCAAAAGTTCTAAAGTTACAATTATTCCAGCCCCTACAAATCCTGCTATAAGTTTACTTTTAAATATCTTTCTACCTATCTTTGCACCATGTTGAAGCTGATTAACTTTATTACTTCTATCCCTTATAAATATCGGTGATATTAACAAAAATACTGTAAATGCTATTATTCCAAACATCCCTATTGCAAGACTTTCTGTATTTCTTAGAAAAAAGTATGGTATAGGTGCTTTACTATCTTCTCTACTTCTAAATTCTTTAATTCTTTCTAAATCTTTTTTTGATATATCCATATACTCTGCTATAATTTCATTTTCATCTGTACTTTTATTATAATTTTCTATTACAAGATTTCTAGCATCATAAAGCAACTTCTTTTCATCAAATGCAATTTCCATAATTAAATCGCTAATTTTTTCATCTAAAAAATCTGATTCTTCACGAAATCTTTCAAACTCTTCAAGGTTTGTAACTCCATATTCTTTCAAATCTTTATTATTTTTTATAAGCATTTGTGCATTTTCTTCATAGGTTTTAGTTTCTTTTTTAAAATCTTCAAATTCATTTTTATCCATATATGGACCATAATCCATAAGTATTTTATTTGCTACTGTATAATATGACCCTTCAATACTCCCATTTGTAAAAAATTCAATGTTATGTTGCATTGTAAATGAATATATAATTAATGCTACTATCCCTGCAAGTCCTATTGTCTTTATAGTGAATAATTTTTTCACTTCAAACTTTATTAAATTCATTATAATCCCCCTAAATTAAATCCTCTTTTCTATACCTTTTATAACTAAAGATTGCAAGTACACTTATAAGTGTTGGTGTTAATCTAAACTAACTCTTCTACTTTTCCTGTTAAACTGTATAAATCAACTATATTATTTGCTAGTTCATCACTATCTGTATTACTGTAAGCTTTATCAAGTTCTATAGCTAAATTCTTATATGTTCCCATATAAAAGTTAGATACTATAAATTCATAATCGTTTGTGCTAAGCATATCATTATATCCTACAAGATTTTTTACCTTCTTATCTGCTAAAAATTCATCTATAGAACTAAAAGCTTCTTCATCCTTTTTATCTAATATCTTATTAATCTGTTGTAAATTTTTTTCTCCCTCGATTTCTATATTTTTTATAAATTTATCATCTATAATATAGCCAAACTCTTTTTCTACTTTAACAACTTCATTTTCTGCCTCGGGAAAATAATTACTTGTTGCTATTAAAAATATATTAAGCCCTATACATATAGTTATAAAAATCCATATAACCTTTGAGGCTAATACCTTTTTAGCCTCTTCTCTTTTTACCCCATACCCCATATCCCATACTCTATAATTCACCCTCTCGATATTCATATAAAAATAAATCTTCAAGGCTTGGTGTTACTTTTATAAACTCTTCTTTTATATCTTTCTCTGCGATAAATCTTAATTTAATATTTTTCCCCTCTTGCTTTTCAGATAATATAAGATGATTTTTTCTAAACTCTCTACTCTCATTAAAGCTCATAGTCATTTCAAAAACCTTACCTTCTATAAGCTGACATAAAACATCCATTTCATCTTTATATAAAACATTTTTATCTTTTATCATAATTATCTCATTTGCTATAAATTCAATATCTGAAACTATATGTGTTGAAATTACAACTATTTTATCTCTACTTAAATCACTTAAAAGATTTCTAAACCTTGCACGCTCTTTTGGATCAAGTCCTGCTGTTGGCTCATCTAATATTAAAATTTTAGGATTATTTAAAAGTGCCTGTGCTATTCCAACCCTTTGTATCATTCCACCTGAGAACTGCTTCATTTTTTTATCTGCAACATCTTCTAGAGCTACCATTTTTAAAAGTTCTTTAATTTTCTCTTTAGCCAACTTTTCCTCTATCCCTTTTAAAGCTGCTATATATAATAAAAATTTATTAGGGCTATAATTCCTATAATATCCAAACTCCTGTGGCAAATATCCTATAATATCTCTGTAGCTATCATCTAGGTCACTTATATTTGTCCCATCATATAAAATCTCGCCCTTGCTTGGATATATCAATGTAGTTAACATTTTTATAAGTGTTGTTTTACCAGCCCCATTAGGTGCTAAAAGAGCATATACCCCTGTATCAAATTCTAAATTTATATTATCTAATGCTATAAACTTCCCATAATCTTTTTGAACATTTTTTACTACTAACATCAAATCTCCCCCTAATTTTTTTTTCCTCTTAAACCCATATATTTTTTTAATGATTTTATATAAACAACTAAACTAGCTCCTGTAATTATCACATGAAAGTATATTGGCATCTTAAAAAGAAACTCATTATACTCCTTGAGCATAAATGTATTTAAAATAATATTTACTCCTATCCAGACTAAAATCACTACTGTTTTTGTATGTCTTTTTTTCACTCTTGAAATTACAACAAGCAAAATTGCAGAAAATAAAAATAATGATGTAATTGATGTAGCTATTACCTTTACTAATAAAATATCTTTATTAGCAAAGTACATAAATATTAGTGAAATAGTATTTATTATTGCTGCTACAATACTAAAGATAAACATTCTAATAGCTATTAAACTATGTATGTTGTACTTACATGTAAGTTCTATATCTACAGCACCTTTTTCTTTTGCATTAAAAAATGAAAAAAGAGTTAAAACCACATAAAATATAGGCGAAATTAAAAATATAGGGCTATATACATATTCTAAATTTGCATTATTAAAAATTAGAATTAATGAAAATACTATAGAGAAAGTTCCTACAAGCCCCATAAAAAACAATTCTACTTTATCATGAAAAATATTTTTTACTCCTATCTCTTTAAATATAGTTGTAGTACTTTTTATAAAACCTAGCTTTTTCTTTACTGATACCTCTGTGATTTTTTCTATTTCTGAAAAATCTATATCAGGAACTTCAAAATCATTATCTAAAAAATCAAAGTCTTCTATATCATTATTTCCCATCATTTCTCCTTTCTACAACTATCTTGATTTTTTTGATAGTTGAATAATACCTTGTTTTTACTGTAGATTCAGACAGACCTATAAGAATAGCAATTTCCCTAAAAGATATATCAGCAAAAACTTTAAGTCTAAATATCTCCTGTACCCCAGATTCCATAGTATTTAAAATATCCATTATTTCCTTTGCATCTTCCTTTAATAAAAAACTTTTTTCAATATCTACATCTGAATAAAGTTTACAATCCTCAATTTCATCAACTATAGTTTTATACTTATAGTACTTAGACCTATAAAAATCAATAATTTTATTACTCGCAATCTTATATATCCAAGTCTTAAAAGAACTTTTATTCTCATCATAACTATGTATTGATTTAAGCATACTTATAAAAATATCCTGTGTTAAATCCTTTGAAGTTTCCTTGCATTGGTTCTGCCTGTAAACATATCTGTAAATATCTTTGTAATAAGTAGCTATAAGTTTATTTGCAGCAACTTTATCTCCTTTTTTCACAATACTTTTTATTAACCTAATCTCATCTATCTGTCCTCACCTCCTATGTCTTTGTTTTAATTAAATCATATAAAATTTATAAAGCTTTTAAATTTATAAAAAGTTGACTGTTTTTTCATCTAGTATTTTTAAATTAAACTTTTTTGCCTTACATATATTCATTCGTAGCAAAGTTTTAAATAGTTTTAATAGTTTTTTATTTTACAATTTATTAATAAATATTTAAAAACTTATCTTCTAAATCATATGGAATTCCAGCTAATGCACTTCTTGCCTCAAGTGCATTAGTTCCTGTTGGAAGTATTTTAATTTCTAAAATCCTTATGCCAGAAGTTGATAAAGTTACTGAGATAGATGAAATAAAGGCTGATGGTAAAGAGGAAAATGAGAATTTAATTTGTGCTATATCAAATGGTGCTTGTAGTGGTGCTCAATGTATCAGCTGTTCTTATAGCTTGTATGGCTATAGTTGGAATATTATCAATATATTATCTTAGGAACTATACTATCAATAGCATTTCACCCTATTGGCTGGCTTATGGGAGTTTCTCCTAAAAATATAACTCTAGCAGCAGAATTACTTGGTAGTAAAATAGCTTTAAATGAATTTGTAAGTTTTGCAGCATTTGGAGAAGTTATAGCATCATTAGATTACAGAACTGGTATGATGTTATCAATGTAAATATGTAGATTTGCTAACCTTTCTTCTATTGCTATATGTATAGTTGGAATAGGTTCTTATGCTCCCCAAAAAAGGACTTTTAGCTAAACTCGGATTCAAAAGTATGTTTGCTAGTTGTGTAGTAAGTTTGCTTAGTGCTATGATTGTTGGCCTATTAATATAACAAATTAATAAATAATATTAAAAATCTAGCATATAAAGTTTTTTACATGGTGCTTTAATATTCTCAAAATATTTTTTCGCTATAATAGATGGTGTTTGCCAGTCATTTTCTCCTAATATATAAAAAACTGGAACTTCATAATCATAACCTTCCTCATCTAGACTAATGCTCATAAGCTCTTTTATGATCTCAGAATTTACGTTCATTCCTTTTATCATTGCATATATCCCACTTAATCCAAACATTCCACTTTTAAAAGCTAATTTAATTTCTCTAACTCCACCTGTTGAAAGCTTATACTTGCCTTGAAGTCTTCTAACTTTTCCTATATTCTTTGAAAATCCTTCATATGGAAAATTGCCGAAGTTATCTAATTTAACTAAATCTTTTTTGTTTCCACTTTCTTTTACAACTTCTTTTAATTTTTTAATCCCAACACTTTCATTTTCCATACAATTTATAAACTGTCCTGTTCCTATATAAGCTAAAACATTTTCAGGATATTTTTTAACATATATACTTCCAAGTAATGAACCAAAAGAATGTCCAAAAATTACAACTTTTTGTTGTTTATATTCTCTTTTAACATACTCAACAATTGACTCTAAATCAGATAATAAGTTTTTGAATTACGGTTTTTGTAAGTTCCTATTTTTAAGATAAGTTTTTCCAGCACCTCTTTGATCATAATGAACTACAGTAAAAGCTTCTTCCCACTTTTCTTGAAATGCATGTGCAAAAACAAGTTCTGAACTTCCTGGTCCACCATGCAAAAAAATCATAACAGGATTTTCTATGTTATTTCCCCTATGATATAAAAAATGCTCACACCCATTAAAACTTACATATTCTTTCTTCTCTATTTTTAAAAAGCTAATGAAACTATGTACGCAGGCTGGAATTTCTAGTATAGAAGGTGATTCACCTACTATGCTTAAAGATTTCTTTGAAAAATTTGGTGCTAAATATGAATGTAGAACTCCAAAAGATAGCGAAGTTTTTTATAATAAATTCTATATTGATTTACTTAAAAAAGATAAACTTCATAATCTACAAACTATGCCATCACCACTATAACATTAAAAATAAAGTATGAATTATACAATATATTTAGTATATAAAATTTTTAATATAAAAAAAGCCATTACAAAGTACTAAAAGACTTTGTAATAGCTTTATATTTTTTATTTTAATATATCTTTTGACATTTCTTGTAGTGTATCAACTGTAATTTTTATATTTTTTTGATCTTTTCCATCTGATAACTTTTCTTCCCATTCATCTAAAATGTTAAATAATGGTTTATGCAAAGCCTTACCCTCTTTAGTTAAGAAAACTCTTTTTTTTCTTTTATCAACACTATCTTCAGTCCTAATTAAGAAACCTTTTTTCTCTAAAGATGCTACACTTCTTGCTACAGCTGCTTTGTCTATATAAAGATTTTTAACGAGGCAATCTTGTGATATTCCATCACCATTCTCTATAAGATAAGCTATATAAATATAGTCCCCTGTTGTTAAATTTATTTCTTCTAGTTCCTTATTTAAATAACAATGTAACTGTCTATGTAAAACTGATATCCACTTACCAGTACATTCTTTGACTCTTCTCATATGATTACCTCATTTTCATTTATTTTAACTAAATTATATGAACTAAGACTTTATATGTCAATATCCCTTACTTTTCAAATTCTTAATTTTTTATATTATAAAACTTTTCCAAGTTCTTTAGCTTTTGTAAGTGAGATATTAAATGCATTTTCAAAAGCTTCACCTTGTAGTACACTTGCAAGCTCCATTGAAATTGTTGATATTTCTGAAACTCCAAAGAATCCAAGAATTGCTCTTACATAACGCTCTCCCATTTCAAAGTTCGCTCCCATTCCTTCATCATATTTCCCACCTCTTGATGATACAAATATAGCTTTTTTATCATTTAAAAGACCAACTGCTCCCTGTGGTGTATATTTAAATGTAACACCAGCTATACTAACATAATCAAAATATGCTTTAAGAATTGCTGGGAATGATAAATTCCACATTGGTGCTGCAATAACATATACATCTGCATCTGCAAATTGTTTTGCATACTTCATCATTGTTAACTCTTCTTTTTCTGGTCCAAACATTTTATTTAAAGTTTCTAAATCTAAGAATTTAATATCTTCCTCATAAAGATTTAATGTAGTAACCTGTGCATCTTTATTTTCTTCTTTATATGAATTTAAAAACTCATGTGCCATTTTTAATGTATTTGAATTCTCCACTAATTTTGGTGTTGAATTTATGAATAATACTTTTTTCATTTAATTTTTCTCCTTTTACCTCTTATCTTTTGTTTGTTTTTCAACTTATTTAAAGTCTATTTCAATATAGTTGATTTGTCAACTATATTGAAATAAAAAAATAATAATAATTATTTTTTTAAAATCATCGCTCCCCTTAATATGTTCAATAATAACATTCTTAAAATTAATCATATAAATAAAAATAATTGATTAAACAACTATATATTTTATTATAATATATAGTTCTAATTCTCCTCGCAGTCCAAATGGCATTATATCCCATTTATAATAATAGAAATAAAACTATAAAGAGAGCGTATCTTATGAGCTTTACATCCATCTACATATTTACTATTCCATTCTTCATATCTTGGAACAACCTCTTGAAATGTTGCTTTTTTACTATCTATTCCTTGCTTATAAATCTTTGCCATGTCAGCCCAATCTTTTTCGCAAACTTCTCTTATACTTATCATATTATCCCCCACTTTTTATCTTATTCTTAATACTAAACTAACTTGAATATTTGCAGATATCTCACAGTTAAATAAACTATCTATTTAATCATATTTTAATTGATATTTACCAAATTAAAAATATTCTCCCTTGATTATTATATTGTAAAATGATGAACCTTATTAATAATATAAACCTCACTCACTGTACTCTGTAAAATAATTGACATCTTTAAACTAATCTATTTATGTAATAATATCTTTAGAGGTGATCTTATGGAAAATATAAAATTTGGTGAAAAATCAGATATTTTAAAAAATCTTTTATCTATACTTGGAATTGTCATTGTTACATTCCTATACTTGGCCTTTAAATGCTTAGTTTCAGATACTAATTATACGAATAGCTACTTTAGTTTAGATATTTTAGGATATATATTTTTATTAAGTGCAGTATTAATCTTTTTGCTTTTAATTCATCTTTTTAGATTCTTTAAAAACAACTATCAATATGAATTTACAAATGACGGTATATTTTTTAGAGGTCCTTTTACAAAAGAAAAATTTATTAACTGGACTGATTTTAAATCTTTTCAAGTTGTAGCAATTAGAGGTACTATGCCAGCTATTATGCTTTATGTTAAAGATAAAGATATCTATGAAAAAAATTTATCACTTTTAGCTAAAAGATCATTTAATTATAATACAAAAAGAGGTTATGGTGAGATTGGATTTGTTTATTCTAATATGAATGGTAAATACAACTCTATACTATCATTTATAAAAACTAAACTCCCTAAATCCTAATCTTTCCTTACTACTACAAAGAACATTATAATATATTATAATGTTCTTATAATTCATGTTTATTATTTATTATTTTTCATATTAATATCTTATTATAATAATCCCTATAAGTACACTGTACACTATTTTTCATCATCAGTAGCCTTTATAATCTTCATCTCAAAAACCATTCTAGCTGGCAATGTAAATAACTTTTTCTTTAAACCTAAAAAACTTTGTGTCCTAGCTAAATCACTTAATTCTTTTCCTTGTATATGACCACAATTTTTAGTTGCTTCATATCCTATATCTTCCCACTGTATTCCTTTCTTTTCTGCTTCTTTAAGTAATAAGTAAAGCCAAACTGCTCTATGTTCTAAAGTTCCTCTAACTGCTTTAATAATAGGATTATTTCTTTTTGAAACATTAACTATTTTACTCATTTTTTTAACTCCTATAAATATTATTTAGTATAAAAATTTTTACTTATATTTTATAATAAGATTTTTGTAGAATTGCACTGCTTGTCCTATAACTTCTACCTCTATATTCTCATTAATATTATGCACATATTTAAATTGCTCTTTTGATAAAATTATAGGTGCAAACCTTAATGTACAAGAGCATAAGCTTGTAAGATGCCTCGCATCTGTTCCCGCTGGAAGGATATAAGGACCTATTGGAATATCACCAAATACACTTCTTATAGTATCCTTCACATAAGCATAATTTTTGTGATTTAAATCAGCCTCTTTTGGCATCTCACTACTTCTTATTTTCACTTCTATGCCAGACTTATCTGCTACAGTTTTAATCTTATCAATATCTCTTTTTAAATCCTCTTCTGTAATAGCTCTTAAAAATGCTATAACAGTAGTTTCCTTAGCTCTTCTTTCATCTAAAAAGCCACCATTAATTGATGTGAAACTACAACTTGTCCCAAGCATCTCTGCGCCCTCTTTACTTATCTTTGGTAAAACTCTTTTTATTATAGGAAAGAATATATCTATATTTGAAAATATCAACTTTTCCTTAAAACTCATATAACTACTAAGTTCTTTAAACATAGCTCTAACTTCCTTGTACAATTTCCTTTCAAATATATTATTGTTTGATACCTCATTAATAAACCTAGCAACTCTAACTACTGTACTTTCTTCTGATTTAAATGAAGCATGGCCTGCATTGTCTCTAGCTGTACACTCAAGTATAGTTCTTCCCTTTTCATGGACAGCTATCATAGCACACTTTTGTGAAAGCCCTGGTAAAGGTGGATCAATAATAGCACCACCTTCGTCTATAACAAGTTCAAGATTTATATTTTCTTTCTCTAAATAATCTTTAATTAAAATTATGCCCTCTCCACCAACTTCCTCATTATTAGAAGATGCTATATAAACATTTACTTTTGGTATAAATCCCTCTTCTAAAAGCTCCTCTAATGCCATAAGCTCTGCAAAAAAAGAAGTCTTTGTATCTACTGTTCCTCTTCCTAAAAGCTTTCCATCCTTTATTTCACCACCAAAAGGCTCATAACACCACTCTCCATTTTCAGCTACAGCATCATGGTGTGACATAAGTAAAATACTTCTTTTATTATCTTCACCCTCAAATTTATAAAGCAATGCTCCATCTCCAAATATCTCAAATTTAGCATTCTTATAAATTAAGGTAAACATCATCTTTAACCTCTCTCTAAATCTAATAAATTCACTATCATCTTCTTTATCATAAACTGTTCTACATTTAATTAATTCACCTAAAAGCAAGGCATATTCTTTACACTCTCTACTCATAAACTCCTCCTTGTAAACCAATATACTTTTTATAAGTATATTTTACTCTATAACTCTTTAGTAAAATTTTTTATCTATTAAGAAACTTTAGTTTAAATAATTCTATATTGCTAATTAATATCCTTATTACTCATTTTTAATATAATATATCTACAAAATAAATCAAAAAAACTATAATCTTTTAATTCTACCTTCTAAGTTTTTTTTATAAAAAGCAAAACGCCTAAAGTTTAGTCTTTATCTTATTCTATAAAAAATATTCTAACATATTAATTTTAATATGTTAGAATATTTTTATAATTTATATTAAGTTTAATTCATACTATATATTAAAATTTTTTTATACTAATTTATTTTTATCTATGTTGCTAATAAAACTTTAATCTACCTTTAACTGCTTAGTTATAATTCTTTGTAACCCTTTTCCAATAACTCTTCCCTGTGGAATAATAAGCAAATCACCATTTGTATTTTTATAAATTCCATGATCACCAGTAGTTCTACTATGCTTATATCCTTTATCAGTAGCAAGTGTGTTTAACTCTTTATATGTTCTATCTCTAAATACATTTTCCACCTTATACTTACTTATCTTTTCAACCTTATTTTCTTTCCTAAGCCTCTCTAAAGTTGGCATTATAATATCTATATAATCAACCATAGAATTACAAACTACATCTATAGTATCATTAGCTCTTAAATATTCTAATATCCTCTCTTTCTTTGTTGTTCCAAGCAAACTTACAATGTCTTTATACATATCACTAATTGACCCATAAATCTTTCTGTTATCTAAAATACTACTACTAACCTCTTTCATCCCATCAAATAATATTTCACTTAGCATAAGTTCTAGCCTTTCTAATTTCATAAAAAACTCTTTATATAACATATTTATCAACTCATGCACTACAAGGTTTGGATACTCCCCTACCATATATTTAGCAGATACACACTCTTCCATATGTTTTTCTACTATCTCATCAAAGATAATATAAGACATATTTTGGACTCTTCCATTATTATTAGCCTTTGCCCCTAATAATATATTTGATATTTTCATTAGCATTTTTTCCCTACTAATCCTTTTATCTACACCCTTCATTTCTTCATCAACTAACATCAAATCAATATACGTATATATATCATCCTTAACTCTTTCATCCTTATAATAGTTACAAATCCCCTTTTCCCTTACTTTGTCACATAGCTCTGTAAATATATTCATAGTTTCAATAACTATATCCTCACAAATATTATTATAATATTTTCTAAACTTAAAGATTTCTATCTTAACCTCTGGCATATTAGAGAATTTAGCTAAACAAGGTATCCACCCAGCCTGTAAAAGTCCCTTTTTCATATTTAACTTCTTTCTAGGTTTTCTTCTTTTATTTCCAGCCATGATGTCCCCTCCTATTACTCTCTTTTCTCAAACTATCATTGACCTTATTTATTAGATTTTTATAATTTACTTTATACCGATTCAATAGATTCACTCCAACATATCTTTTTATATTATATAGAAATCAAAAATATTATATTCAAAATTTCATCATATTCTTTTATTTAAACTAAAATAAGATAAGATGAAATTTAACAAATAAAAAAACTGCTTAGATTATTTTAAAATCTAAACAGTTTCTCTTTTATTTTAAATAAAATATTCTTTTATAACTTTTTCTTGTTTTTTATGTTCTATAAAAGCACTTCTCTTCCCATACGTAAATGTAATTATATAACCTATATTAGTATTTTCTAATAACATATAATCTTGAACTTGCTGTAAGGTCTTCTCTGTACTATAACCTATATCCCTTTTAAGTTCTATAATGAATCTATCTTTTCCATATTGAACAACTAAGTCCATTCTTCTCATATCACCCGTTCTAGCTTCTCTATAAAAATATCCTGTTCCATTTATAATAGGAGTTATAAATGCTGAAAATAAAAGTCTTCCATCATCCTCTAAAAACTTATGATTACCTCTTTCATATGATTTTTTCATAAATCGTTGGAACTCTTCTATAACTTTATCCATAGACAATTCATTATCTACACTTATATATTTACTTTTCTCATTTAATAAATCTATCTCTGATGTATCAACTCTCTCAACCATATGATTTAAAATAACTTCTGAAAACATTATATTACTAATAGTCACATACCCATTACCATCAGGTTTTATATAGCCAAACATACTTGCAAGATTTATAATTGGTATATTAAAATTAAAAAGCACTTTTTTATCTTCTAATAAAATCTCTCTAAAGAATTTATATAACTCTTTATTGTTACTTATATTTTTAGACAAATCATCAAAAAGAGTATTTGTGACTAATAAAATATTTTTAATAGCCATATTTACTCCATGTACTGTCCATTCATACTTATCTGACTCATCTATTATTTTACATATTAAACTAACTAAATAAGGATATCCATTTGTAAACTTATAAATTACTTTTGCAATATCATTTATATTCATTTTTATATTTGTATCATGAACATATTCACCTAACATACAAGCTATATCAGATGTTTTAAAGTCCATATTAATATTAAAATCCACAGCTATATTCCAAGGTGAATTATACCTAGTTTCTAAATCATTTTTAAACTTTAATTTAAGATTTTTAATATCATAAACACCTGATAATATAACAGACTTAAAAGCAGTTGATTTCCCTACACTTCTTTGAATAAATAAATATCTAAGCATACTCAAAAAATCTAAAAACACTGTATTATTAGATATCTTGTCAACTTCATCAATAACTAAAATAACAGATTTTTCACTAGTTATTGTTTGGATAACATTTGATAGTTCTAACATATTTGTTGCCTTCTCTAGTTTATAACCAAGCTCTTTTGACATCATACTAATAAACTTTCTGCAAAAGTCTTTTTCATCATTATCTATAAAGCCTAAAACCTGAAAATCAATATTTATAACCTCATAGCGTGACTTTAAAATATTAACTAACTGATTTAGAGTTGTGGTTTTCCCAAACTGCCTTGGTCTATTTATCACAAAATAACTATCATTTTGTATTAACCTTATAATCTTTTTTAATTTTTCATCTATATTAACCATATAATGTTTATCTATATTACAAGGTCCTACAATATTAAAACTCCTCTTACTTGTCTGCTCTGAAAAAAACTCTTCAAAGTTTAGTGTACTTCTCAATAAAATCAACTCCTTTCACAATTTCTTTAATTACTATTCTATCATACTATACTTACCTTTTGAGTAGAAATTTAAACATATATCCAAACCTTAATAGAACTGGCACATAAGCTGAGCTAAAAGCATAGTTATTCCCTTATATACAAGAAAATAAAAGTAATCTTGTATATAAAGAATATAACTATGTAAAGTTAGAACTGTACACACTCACTTCACTTTTCACATACCCTACTTATTATGATTTCTCACAGAAAATTACCATTACAATTCTATCCATAATGCCTAGCTTATCTAAATTTAATTCAAACAAACTAATCTTTCCTGCATCCCAAGTTTAAAACTCCTAGAATATCCATCCTGACCTTAATGATGTCAACTCACTCATTCCTATACAAACATCAAATAGGGAGATGTCATAACTGTATAGAGGCTCACTTTTTGCATTGGCTTAGCTAACCATATATTTAAAGTCCTAGCAAGACTTTCATATTAGCTATGAAAACTGCATAATCACTATGATACTACGCTATCAAATTTAGAAATAAACTCTCTAAAAATAGACAACAAAAAAACTCCCTAGATTGAATTAACATCTAAGGAGTATAAATATCACAAATTTAAAAATATACAAATTAAAACTAGCCCACTAGCCTAAAATACTATATTAAACTCAAAACAGATAAAGCCACACTACACACATGCAGAAAAATCCCCTTTAAATCCTAAACTTAAATAAAATATACAAACTAAAGTGCATTATTGAATAGAAACCTTAAATAATGGTTAGACTATTAAATGCCTTTGGTCTTATGTTCCTCAGATACTATGATTATCTGTTGAATCCTACAAGTGTTACCAGCACTTATAAGACTGAAGGTTTTTTTATTTTCTTTAAGCATAGTATTTGAATATGTAAGCAAAAATATACAAAGAATTTAATATATAACACAAAATGAAAGGATACTGACAAATCTCAGTATCCTTTCATTCTTATTTTTTTCTAACAATCGTTTAATTAATACTTATCTTTATAAATCTAAAGCTTCAAAAATATCATTTATTTTAAATTCTAAATTTTCCATTACAAAACTTTTGTATACATCATCAAATCTATATGACTTATTTAAATAATAAGAACCAAACTCACTTAATTTATATTGATGGATATCTCCAGTTTGATATACCAAATTATATTCTTCTATACCATGTTTAGCATATAAATCCATTTTCACAACAGTATCTAAACTTGCATTGCTAGGTGATACTATTTCAAAGACTAATGTCGGGATAGTTAATACTGATTGACCAAGTGTTTGAAATTTATCTTTTCCCTTTTCTTTGCATACAACAAAAACATCTGGCTTAACTCTATCCTTACCCAAAACAACTTCTATTTGCTCTGAAAAAACTCTACAAGGTTTACCAGTAAGATAGCTATCTACTTTCGCATTAATTCTATTTACAATAGTATTATGATTCATAGAAGAAAAAGATTTAGCATAAATATATCCATCTATAAATTCTAATATTTCATCGCTAGTATTTTCTACTTCGAAAAATTCCTCTAATGTATAAACTATATCATTAAATTCTTTTATTCCCATATTATCACCTCTAACTTTATTTACTTTAAGTATATCAAATTATATTTTTGAATACAAAGTTTAAATCCTAAACTTAAATAAAATATATAAACTAAAGTACATTTATGCAAAATGTTCTGATTGATTTTAAAATTAGATAAACAAAAGAGACTATATCATTATTAGATTTTTATGTAATTATTAAATGAAAAAAGAATATAAAGCAATAAATAATTGTGTTATAATATAAAACAATCAAATATATAGTTAGAATTTTTAAAATGGAGGAATCTAAAATGTTTGAATATAAATTTGTAGAAGTAGCATTAAAACAAGGATTTAAAATAAAAAAAAGTAACCCTTTTGAGGAATGCAAAGAAATCATTAATGAAAACGCAAAAAATGGATGGAGATTAAAACAGATTGTTGTTGAGCCTGCAAATAATGCTAGTATGTATTATCCATCTGCTTATCAAATAATATTTGAAAAAGAGAGCTGTTGATATATAAAATGAAAGGATACTGATAAATTTCAGTATCCTTTCATTTTGTCTAACAATAGTTTAATTTATACTTATCTTTATAATTTTATCATTTATATCTAACATAGTTTAATTAATACCTATGAAAAAACAAGAGCTTATAGACTTCATTAACTTTATATCTAACATAGTTTAATTAATACCTGAAGGGTTCCAAGCACAAGTAGGTCTTTTAAATACCTTTATATCTAACATAGTTTAATTAATACTTAATAACCTCTTTAATATCTTCATTCCTTTATCTATCTTTATATCTAACATAGTTTAATTAATACAGATTTATATTAAAAGAGCTAAAGTAAAAGGACTTGGCTTTATATCTAACATAGTTTAATTAATACAAAAATCCAGGTGTATTAGTAGGTGTTGTATCTTTAGTCTTTATATCTAACATAGTTTAATTAATACAGATTTAAAATATCATAGCTTGGCAATACTCTTTATGCTTTATATCTAACATAGTTTAATTAATACAGATTATTCTGGAATGGATGAAGATGAAGATCTTTACTTTATATCTAACATAGTTTAATTAATACTCTTTTAAAGTTTCCTACCTTATTGATATAAAAAAGCTTTATATCTAACATAGTTTAATTAATACCTAAATTATTTATCATTCCTACTACACTTTCTAGAACCTTTATATCTAACATAGTTTAATTAATACGAACTTAAAGAAGCAGTAGAAGAGTTTGATGATAGCCTTTATATCTAACATAGTTTAATTAATACGAAATAAAGTAGTAGTATATATTAACGATAGACACTTCTTTATATCTAACATAGTTTAATTAATACAAATCAATATGATACAAATGCTGCTACTTGGCTTAGCTTTATATCTAACATAGTTTAATTAATACAGAAAGGATAGTGAGAATTGAAACTATGCTAAGTGACTTTATATCTAACATAGTTTAATTAATACCTAAGTTTGGTGTGAGAGGAATAAGTCTCATTCCTTACTTTATATCTAACATAGTTTAATTAATACCAATAGTACAGTATCTCAAATTGCATTTACGCCTCTCAACTTTATATCTAACATAGTTTAATTAATACCGCTATCAAAATTTCTGCTGCTAAACTGACGCTTTCCTTTATATCTAACATAGTTTAATTAATACGATGGATTGCCTTATAGATAGTTTTGGAGAACTACTCTTTATATCTAACATAGTTTAATTAATACAGATAAAGATAATATTAATAAGGTTATTCAGACGACTTTATATCTAACATAGTTTAATTAATACAATATAATAAAAAAAGGACTATGACTGTAAGTTACTTTATATCTAACATAGTTTAATTAATACTTGTACCTTCTAGAGTTATTTCATTAACTCTTTTAGCCTTTATATCTAACATAGTTTAATTAATACCCTACTCAATATATTTTTAGCGCTGATGATATTTAATCTTTATATCTAACATAGTTTAATTAATACCCCAATTTTTCATCATAAAACTTTACCATTTCAAGCCATTTATAGCCCTAAAATGCTCCTATTTTATATGTTTTCAGTTTTCTTTTGCAGTAGACCTCCAGTGTTGTTTTTATTATTCCTAGAAAAACACCTTTAGAGTGTTGCTATAACTTACTCTAAAGCATCTACTAAAAAAAGGAGGTCTACTGCAAATTTAATTTTTATAAGAACTTTTCTTCTATATCCTTTGTAAATTTCAATCCTGTTTTAGAATTATATTTATAGTTTGCTATATAAATATGATATTCTTCATTGTAATCAAACAAATCTTTATCTCTAAACTTTTTTACTTTTCTTATGTTTACTTTTAATGCTTCTGCTTCAAGATACTTTTTCTTTTTTACTAAGTCTACATATTCAGTATATAAAGATGCTGGTAAAATACTTAGTGTTTCTGAACCACACATATCATCAGTTACATCTTTATTATAACTACCAACTTTTAATCCTCTTGTAAGCATTTCAAATGATTCTATATACTTATTATATTCTTCCCAATCAAATTTTACATATACTTTATCAAGATAGTAATTAACTTTCTCTTCTAAAATTATCCCTTTGTCACTTTCTATAACTTCTTTTATTACTTTATCTGTATTTTCTATTAAAGTTTTAGCATAAATAGTTTTGATATTATCATAAATAAATATATCTGCTATCCCTTTTTCACCTTTTCTATTTATCCTACCAAATCTTTGTAGTAAAGCATCCCATGGGGCTACTTCAGTAAACATTACATCATAGTCTATATTAAGTGATACTTCTATTGCCTGTGTTCCTATAAGCAATAAATTAGTTTTTAATCCCTGCTCTGCGACTTCTCTATCTCTTGCATTAAATCTTCCATGTATAAGTTTTGTTTGATACTTTTCTGAAAATCTTTCATATAATTCCTGCGAAGTTTCTACATTATTTACACATAAAATAACTTGTTTACCCTGTTTTAAATATTCTTCAATTTTGTCCAAATCATCTAGTATAGTTTTTTTCACCCTATGAATTTTATGTCTTACTTTCAAATCCTTTTTATCTGAAGTTATAATATTTGTTATTTCAAGTCTTTCTTTTATAACTTCTTGTAGACAAGTTGGAATACTAGCACTCATAATACAAATTTTAGCCCCTAAATTTTCTTTAAGCCATTTAAGCATTTCTAAGATATAACTTAATTCTTTCATATCAAAACAATGAATTTCATCTACTATAAAAATAGAATTTTTCATTTGAGCAAGTAGCATTTCAAACCTTTTACATCTAAACATAGCTTTAACAAGCTGGAATATAGTACAAATATTTATTTGCTTTGTACTTTTTTTAAATTGTTTATAGTCCTCTTTAGTAAAACTATCTTTGTACTTACCTAAAAAATATTCTGCTTTACTATGAAGCATTGCAACACTAAGTCCCATTTTGTCCATGTCTTTATACTGTGAATTTATACTAGCTGTGTATGGAAGTATATAGTATATTCTTTTACTCTTTTTTGCATTTTGAACTATATCACTCCAAAACATTGCCGTTGCAGTTTTTCCAAGTCCTGTCATAGCCATAATTAAAATATTAACTTCTTCTTGTAATGTAATTACTGACTTTTGAATTGAATTATGTTTAGCTCCATCTGGTATTTTAAATTCTTTTATAGTATTTAACCCTTTATCTATTTCAGTTACTCCACCTGAAGCCATATGATCACAGTAATTTAGTAAACCTTTCAAAATTATATTATCCAAATTAGCAACTATTTTTTTACCTCTTCTACTTTTACACAAATCTATAAAATCAGTTACATCCTCAAATTCAATTCCAAACTTCTCTGATAACTCATTCATTTCATCTTGATATTCTTCCCTGACTATATTCTCACGAAGTTTCTCTAAATCTCTATGATGCGTTAGGATAGCAAGTCTAACATCATCATCTAAACCTTTTATAGAAGCACTATGAATCTCATGCCTTACAGTTCTTATTTTGCTTTCTAGATAAATTTGAAAAAATTCAATAGCCTTTCCTATATCATGCAATTGACAAGCTAAATCTAACTTACTATTCATAACCTCATCTAAGTCAACTATGTCTGCTATAATAACTCTGACTTTATCTAAATCTTGATTATGATCAAATATACTTTTATTTTCTGATTTAGGTTTTGCATCATACTCTTTGCATTTATTTTGAATAGCTTTTAAAATCTCTTTATTTAACACTTTGATTATAATCTCCTTTTATTTTTTTAGTATCTAATATAGTTTAATTAATACATTATATGAATACCCTGAGCCTACTACTTCTACAAATTTTATATCTAGCATAGTTTAATTAATACCCTCAAAATTTCAAATTAAAAGTTAACTACTCTATTTACAGGTATTTTCCTCTTTTTTTGATATAATATCCAACGAATTAGCTAAAAAACCTCTATATGCATTAAATGTTCTATGAACATTATCTATTTTTACAAACTTAAATTCTTTTATTATACTTTGTAATTCTTCTTCAATTTTATTGTAAGTATCTGCATTAAATCTATCTATTCCTATAAATACCTTACTTACTCTAAACTCTTCATTTTTTTCTAGTGTCTGTCTTAGCATTTCTACATCTATTCCATCTTTATTAAGTAAACCTTGGAATACATTGTTTCCCCATGAATATTCTCCTAATATCACAAACTTTGGCTTTGTGTCTGTTAAATAGTTATTTTGATTTCCTTTAATTGCCAAATACTCTAATGCTCTAAGTGCTGAGTTTATTCTTGTGAATTTCTCATCATTTTTAAGTTCTTTTATACCTAAATTTTCTGCTGCTACTTTTGAGTAATCTCTAAATTCTAAATCTTCATCACTTATAACAAACTTTCCTACTTCATCTAAATTTAAGTTAGCTATTCCATAGCTTACACCTGCATATGTTTCAATAGTTAGAGGTAAATTTTTTCCGGCTTCATCTTTTGATACACACCATTCTTTATTAACTCTTTCAGTTCCAACTGCTACCACAGGACTCATTTGGAATCTTGATTTTCTTTTCATTGTTCCTGAACCTATTTTTTCATATTTTAAAGTTTTCCCTTTTCCTTTTGTCTGATAAAGAGATTTTAAACTTTCATCTAAGGCATTATAATCCTCTTCTGTTATACTATCTTTTTTGATAGCCATCATAAATCCAAATATATCATCATTAGCAAACTTTGCTGGATTTGGATCGCATATAATTCTACTTTTATTCCCGTTCTCTCCTGGTTGCATAACTTTTTTAGATTGTTCTAACCCATCAACTTCTTCCATAAACTGTTTCATATTCCACTTAGTTGATACTGTTGATAGCATACCTTTTCCATTAATTTTTTTAACAAAAGTTGTATTATCTGAATCACTTTTTTCAACATCTTTAGCACTTCCTGAAAGTCTACCATTTATAACTTCTATTCCGTATCCAATATTTAAAAATCTTTTGGTTTTTTTACTTTCCATTTTTCTACCCCCTACATTCTTTCAATTAATTTAACTATCATTAGATTTTTTATTCTTCTATATTTCATTCTATTTGTAAGCATTATTATTTCATCAGAATCAAATAATTTTTCACCATTTAAATCTAAGTAACTGTTTAATGTATCCATAAGAAAGTTTTCGAATATTCCTACCCCTTCTGGCAAGTATCTCAATGTTTTATAACTCTCTTGAACTTTTTTAAGTTCTACTATTCCATCACAAATTTTATCTATTACTGCAATAGTTTTACTATCCAATCTATTTACCTCCTTATTCAAAAACTCCAATAATTTTTTGCTACACTTTATTTCATACCTATTATTTGTTTTATCAAACTTAATGATATTCTTTGTATAACTTTCTGTAATTCTCCCTTCTAGCATATTTATAAGTAAATAATATTCTGGAGTTATAAATTCATCCCACAATCTTTTCGCACTTAACTTATTAAACATCTCAATATCTTTATCATCTAAAGTCTTAACTTCAAATGTAGGCATTCCAAGCCCTATATTATTAAACCTTACTTGTTCTAGAGAGCCATTATAATATTTATTTACTTTAATACCCCACATCTCTTTTATTAAATCTACTTTTGTAGATTCATTTTTTTTATCTTTTGATACATTTAACGAAATATCTCCATTGTTTTGCTCTTGAATTTTTTCAGTATAATCATACATAAAATCATTATCTGTATGATTATATAAAATAACCTCTTGTATAACCCTGCAATTAAGTATAGAAAAAACTGTTAAAGCTAAGCAATGAGGACAGATATTCACACCCTGCAAATTATTAGAATAGTTATACATTGTAAGTGAAACTATCCCTGGGACATAAGTTTTGTTAATACTATTAAAAATATTAGCCTTAGCCTCTCCACATCTACAACAAATATCAGTTCCTTTTAAATTGAAGTTTTCTTTAATTTTATCATTTAAATCCTTTGCTTTTTTTCCACCTTGTGTTAATGCCGAATTAGGGAATACCATGCTTTTAAGGTTTGAATATTTCTCACATCCAGTAAATGAAAATATTCTCTCAGACATCTTCTCTACATTACTTTCTATATCTTGTATTGTAATCTCTTCTATTTCTTTATCTAAATAGTAAGCTAATATAAAAAGTCCATTATCAACAAATACATCATAAGTTCTTTTCATAATTACTCATTCCTCCCACATATGTAAGAAATATTCCCCATTCCTATTGAATTATTTTGCCCTAATCCACAGTTATAAGCTACTTTTTGCATATCAGCATCAGCCTGGATATATAATTCAAAATTTGTAAAGCCTATAACAAAACCATCTTTATTTATATCTTTTATAAATTTTTGTTTTATTTTGCAGAAATCTTCTATCTCAAAAAATAATTCCCCCTCATATTTTTTATTGTAGATAGCTTCATACTTTCTTAAAAGATTTTTCCCAAGCGCTTCATAGTATCTCATATCACAAGGATTTAGAAACTCTGCTTTTTTAGTTTTAGGATTAAAAGTAGTTTCAACA
Organism: uncultured Clostridium sp.; assembly: GCF_947039605.1. Taxonomy (GTDB): domain Bacteria; phylum Bacillota; class Clostridia; order Clostridiales; family Clostridiaceae; genus Sarcina. Next base: position 5,155 of record NZ_CAMQZG010000038.1, on the reverse strand, counting down.
ATTGGATTTCTTACTTTATAAAGCATTATTTTACTAAATCTAAATTTCTTATCATCATCAACTGATTTAAGAGTTAATTTACAATTATCTACTTTTAATTCTCCAGCCTTTAAAATACCTTTGAATAATAAATTTAGAACTTGATTCACTCCACTAATAGTTAGCTTTACTATACTTCCCTGTTTAATTTCTATCCCACCTCTGGCATATTTAGCACCTTCAAAATACACATGGAAATTAAATAATTTATATTTTTTGTTATCAACTTCAAATCCAATATTATGTACCCTTTGCGCTCTAGTTTTATCTACCATAGCCATTAATTTATACATTTCTTGCATCAAAGCATATTGATAGTTGTAATTTAAGACTTTATCCTCTGTAACTAAAAATTTAATTATCTTTCTATCTAACTGCATTTATTTCTCCCTCCTTCCAGTGCCATAAAAATATATTTTGTTCTTCATTTTCATCATAAAATTTATCATACTCAAATTCTTTATTATTCTTAACAAGTGCCATCTTATAATCATAAGCACATTTACTTGAATTAAACTTAGTTAGAGTATTTATTCTAATTGGCATTCCAGACTTTATATTCATATCAGTCCATTGATTGTAACCGTATCCCTTTTTATCTATAAGATATACCTCTTCAAATTCTCCTGCTTCATAATTTGTTATAGTAGCTAAATAATTTGTTTTTCCCATAACTAAAGTTTCACTTAAATTTATTTCCTTATCAATATCTGTATATATAATTAACTCTGTATCAACTAAATGCTCTGTTATAAAATTATCGCCTTTGAACCTTCTACTATTTGTATAAGTATTTTCTCTTCCATCAACTTCTTTATATATTTTATTAAACTCTGTACTAATATTTTTATAATTAAAAGTGAATCCTAAAATAAAATCATCTATCTTTTCATCAAATATATTTTGAAGTATCCCAACAACAGATGAAATTGGTGGTTTATTATAAGTTTTTTGTAACTTTCCTTGAAGTGGTACTTTAAAATGAGCAAGTGGTGCTATAATTTTTATTTTTTTAAGTTTCAATCTCTTCATGCTCCTTTCTTTATATATCTTTATTATTTTATCTGGTAATATTTTCAAATTCTTTGTTATATATATTCTACATAACATATTTAAAATCCTCTTTATTATTTAGATTAATTTTTTTATATTCTATAGCTTATAAGTTTTATTAAAACAAAAAGAACCTGAGAAAACATCTCAAGTTCTATATCATTACTGTTTCATATCTTTTAACAAACTTTTTATCTCTTTCAAATCTGAAAATAAAGGAATAAACATTGCTATTGTTATTATTGAGAAAAACACCATTTCCATTCCAGCAATCTCTATATTACTAACTCCATTTATAAACTTTTCTACTAATATAAATATAGGCAATGTTATAGCTACTAAAAGCATTATTGAACCTACTCTATTTTTTTCAAATCTCTCTTTATTTGTAAATATATTAAACTTAATTATAGTTTGTTTTATAAATTTACTCTCACCAATAGTTAATTTATCTAAGTTTATATTACAAATCTTTTCAACATCTTTTTTTATTTCAAGTGCCATTATCTTATCATCACACTCATCTAACTTCAATTTATCAAATGCTTTTTTAAGTTTTTTAATTTTTGCTTTTATAAATATTTGTCTCATTATACATCCCTCCCATAATAAATTATATGAAAAACTTTTTTAAACATACTATTTTTTTAATACAGCTATTACCTTTTTACAATTTTATTTAAAGCTGAAATTTATATTAGAGAGAAATTAATTTAATTTTGTATTCTTTAATAAGTTTGATATATCTACTTCATTTCTTTATTTTAAAATTAAACCAAAATAATATTTAAAGGGAGATATAACATTAATTGATAAAATTTAAAGATAAAATTAAAGAACTACGCTATGAATCAAATTTTTATAAAGGTACACCTATAAAAATTTATAAAACTATATTTACTGTAGATAAAGTAAATGAGCTAGTATCTAATTTAAGTATTAAAAGCAGTAATGATAAAAAACAATTTACCAATTTAACTAATTTTGATAAATTATTAATATGCTCTAGTATAGGGCTTTCTCTACTCTTTGTAGCAAGTAAAATGCTAATATTTATACTTTTACTTTTTCCTATTTTTCTTTTTAACTATAAATATAAATATATACAAAAAGAAAAACTCACTACAGCAGATTTTCTCGCTAATAACTATAACTTAAAAGATTTCCAAAATGGGCGACACCTAAGTATTCAAGATGCAAAAGGAATTTATGCTTTTATAGCATTAGATTTTTTTGAAAATGAAAAACTTGTCTATGAATATACCTATTTTGAATCTACTTATAGTAAAGCTCACGGTTACCACTTTAAAAAGACTCATGAAACTTGTCTAATATTTCTTGATAAACTTGAAAAAATCATATATTTACCTGAGGGAATTGAACTAAAAGGGATAAGATATTTTTCAAGATACAATGGATATACCTACTACAATTATCCATATGCATTTATTCCAAACTACATAGAGAACTTTGATAAAATTTTAGATATGTTTAAATCTTTGTCTATCAAATATAATATCGAAATTGAATTTTCAAAATAAAAAGTAAGATAATTTAACTGCTAGTTGAATTACCATATCTTTTATTTAACTACGCCTATATTGTCAATATTTGTAATATAATTTATAATTTAAATAAGCTAATAAAAAGTATCTATAATTAATAATACTTTATAGCTTAATATAGTATTAAATCAGAAGGAGATTTCAAAATGATATTATCAGTTAAAAATTTAAGTAAATCATATAGTGAGAATTTTGCTATAAAAGATATAAATTTCAATATAAAAAAAGGAGAAATTGTTGGACTAGTTGGTGAGAATGGTGCTGGTAAAACAAGTACTATTAAGTCTATTCTAAAATTGATTCGTCATGATTCTGGTGTTATGCAGTTTGATGGGAAAGTATATAATTCTATTTTTGATATAGAAGATAAAATTGCTTATATTCCTGATGAGCCTATATTCTACGAGGACCTTACTTGTCTAGATAACATAAGTTTTGTTGGTAGCATCTTTAGTAATGATATAGATGATTTTAATCAAAAGTATAAAAACCTTGTTAAGCAGTTTGATTTTGAAAAGCATCTTAATAAGTATCCTGATGAATTATCTAAAGGGAATAAGCAAAAACTTATGATTATTCTTGGAGCTTTGCAAAAGTTTAAGCTAATGATTGCTGATGAGCCTTTTACTGGTCTTGATCCTGTTCAAATCAAAGTATTAAAAGAATATTTTATTAGTCTTAAATCTACGGGAAGTTCTGTTATGATTTCTACTCACCTCTTAGATATTGCACAAAGTATTTGTGATAAGGTTATTATAATTGATAATGGAACTGTAGTTGAAGAGGAATCTATAAGTACCTTATTAGAGAAATATAATGTAGATAGTCTAGAGAATATCTACTTAAAAATTAAGGGTGGTTACAATGGATAAATATTTATTAAAACTAATCTGTAAGTATAAATCAAAAGGATTTTTTAATGATTTAAGAAAGTATTTCTTTAATATGCTTAAATTCTATGGTACTGGTTTGGCTGTTCTTTTTGGAATTTTAGCTATCATAATATTTTATGGACAAACAGTAATCGGTCCTGATTCAGTAAATCAATACTTTAATTATATTCTTCCTATAGGTACTATGCTTCTACTACTATTTTATATGTTTTCTTCTTATACTTTAATTATTTTTTCTAAGCCAGATATATTTTACCTACTAAGAAACAAAAAATTATTTAAGAAAATTGCTATAGCAAAGTTAATTCAGCAAAATATATGTTTACTAACTGGTGTAGTAGCAATTTCTTATACTATAGCCTCTTATGTAGACTCTGCAAACTTTATAAGTGTCCTAGCAGCTTTACTTATTATCCCTTGTAGTTTTAACTTTAAATATTATCTCTACAACAAATCTAATTCTAAAAATCACAAGATAGTACTTATATTATTTCTTGGTATACAGCTTTTGCATCCTAATATTTATTTAATACTATTAGAGTATATTGTAGCTATAAAATTAGTTTATACAAGCTTTGATAATTTGAATTTAGAAAGGTTAATTCCTCTATATAGCTATATGTATGACTTTGAAAGAATGATAAAAACTGATAATGCTACTAGAATTGATAGCTCTGAAATTTTACCGTCTACTAAGACTATAGAAGATATTTCTAAAAATACTAATAAGAATATATTTTTTAGATTAAAAAAGAACTTTTCATTTTTTATCAAAGATTATAAATCAATAAAAAATAGACCTTTATCTATGAACATTGTATTTTTAATTTTAGTTATAGGATTTGGAACTTTAAATCTTTTCTTCAAAGACTATGGAATTATATTTTATATCCTTTTATATTTATATATCAATATGCAACTTAAAACTATCTTTAATAATAATTACTTTATGCTGTTTAATAAAGTTTCCTTATGTGGAACCCTTAAAGATTTTATAAGTCAGACATCATATTTTTCTGCTTTGATATATTTAATAATTAATACTATATTCTGTATATCATTTAGAAACCCTTTTTACAGTATATTATTTGTAATTTCTATTTCTATAAGTTCAGTTTTAACATCAAACTATAATGGGCTTAAAAAGCTAAAACTTTCTATATTCAACTTTTATAATATAGTCTTGGTATGTTTATACCTAGCTTTTGTTAACCCACTAATAATTATTGTTTTCTCTTTTGCTTATACTCTTATTTTATATAACTATTTATATAGCTCTATCAAACTAAAAGTTAGTATATAATTTCTGTCTAAACCTCATTATTACTATCTTATATGATTAAAAATAAAAAAACTTAGTATAATAATATTTTTGTATATATTATACTAAGTTTTGATTTTATTTTATATTTTTATACTAACTTAAAACATTATGATAAATTCTTTACCTTTTTCTTTTATTCCTTTATTGATGTATTTTATACTTTCTACTTCATTATCAAAACTTATTGAAAGTAAGTTATACTCATCATTTTTATAAGCTTTACTTTCACCATCATCATAATAATGTACAAGTTTTGCCTTTGAACCATAAACTCTATAAGT
>NZ_CAMQZG010000037.1 GCF_947039605.1 uncultured Clostridium sp. | reverse complement strand
AAAAGGTACATTTCTATATTTTAGAAATGTACCTTTTGTCTACAATCTGAAAGCACTAGTGAAAACTAGTGCTTTTTTGAATTATCAGTAAAAATAAAGATATAATATGATATATCTTTATTTTTGCTTTACAAGATACCAACCAGCAACCCAGCCAATTTCACCCTTGTAATTAACTTTGTACCAACCATCTTTTCTATTAATTATATTTACATTTGATTCATTAGGGATAGAACCTATAAGTTTACCATCAATAGAATTTCTTAAATGTAAAGGTGAATTACCACTTTTAACAGTTGCTATATTTTCATTTGATTTAGGTGTAGCAAAACTTGAAACTCCTAAATAGGAATTGTTATTGCCACAACCAGGAAGATACATGCCTCCAGAAGAGCCGTTTAAATCTCTTACATAAGTAGCTTTTCCTGGATCAAAATATGCAAGCTGATTATCATTAACATTAGCAAGACCTTTAGCTTTATTGTACCAAGATACAAAGACGAAAGTATGGTCATTACTAGCAAAACAAATATCACCAGGTTTTAAATTAGATAAATTAGTAGAAAAATTCCAAGAATTTTGATGAGCCCAGTTATTTAAACCAGAAACACTGCCAGTGCCACTAGGTATATCATATCCATCCATTCTAAGTAGAGATGAAAGATAATAAGTACAATTATCCATTATGCTGCCATGTAGCTGTGTAGCTTCACTAAATGCATTAACTCTATTAGTTTTATATTGCAGGATATTTAAAATATTGCCTTTTGTAGTATTATTAGGGCTTGTTAATAGAATTGTATTTTGAAGTTTATTGTGCTCGGAAGTTTTAGATATAGTATGTGTTGAACTTCCAATGTTTGAAGTACTTATAGCAATACCTGAGATAAGTGCAACACCAGCTATTATATTAGTTAATTTATATTTAGACATATGATTTAGAAACACCCTTCCTTATAATTTATTAGATTTCAGTTTGAAATAAAGTATTTATTTTAATTTAAAATCTTAGTAAAATTAACCATAAATAATGATAATAAGCAAATTAATGTATTTATGGTTAAAGTGATATGTACCTCTGAAAAGTATAAATTTAGTAATAAAAATAAGAATGTATTGAAAGTTTTTGAAAGAATACTATTAAATTAAATATTAAGTTTAAAAATAGTAGAAATACTATTTAAAAATAATACTTTAAGATATTTTTTGAAATTCGACAAAATTAATTACAGGGGGTAGACTGAAAATAAGTAATGAAATTGAAGGATGTGATAGAAATGAATGAAAAAAAGAAAAAAAGAATAAGAGGTTTTGAGGTAGTAGAGGATAAGTTTAGAATATATCCTAATGTAAAAATAGAAGTTCCTATTAGAGGGGACAGTAAAAGTGCTGGATATGATATGAGAACCCCTGTAGATATAAGATTAAAGCCTAATGAGAGAAAGATTATTTTTACAGATCTTAAGGCATATATGAATGATAATGAAGTGTTAGATGTATACGTGAGAAGTTCAATAGGGGTTAAAAGAGGTATCCATCTTAGTAATGGAACAGGAATTATAGATGCATCAGCTTATGATAATGGTGAAAATGATGGGAACATAGGATTATCACTTTGGAATACAAATGATTATGATGTAAATATAAAAGCTGGTGAGAGAATTTGCCAAGGTATTTTTAAAACGTATCTTATAGCAGATCATGATGAGTATCTTGAAACGGAGAGAAGAGGGATATTTGGCTCATCTGGAGAAATATAAATATAAAAAAAGACTTTAAGTATTTTGCTTAAAGTCTTTTTTTATGTCAAATTAATTATGCTTTCGCATTTGGTGAACTTACAGTTAGTTTTTCTTCTATATGGAATACATTCCAACAGATTAAAGATATTACCCAAACTGCTATAAATAATCCAACAAGTGAAAGTCCCATTACACTAAAGTTAAGTCCTTGTAACCAACCCCAGAATCCTGAGTTCCAACCTTTTTCCATAGCGAAAACTTGTCCGATTTCTATAAAACCTATAAATCCAGCTGCTATTATTGAAAGCACTGTTATAGTCATATTATAGTATATTTTCTTTACTGGTGAAGTAAGAACCCATTGATATGCTGTAGACATAAAGAATCCATCAAGTGTATCCATAAGACACATCCCAGCAGTGAATAAAATAGGGAAAGCTATAACTGCTGTCCAAGGCACACCTTGAGCTGTCGCAGTAGCTGATGTAGCTAATACTGCTATTTGAGTTGCTGTATCAAATCCAAGACCAAATAAGAATCCTATGATATAAATATGCCAATTTTTATTAGCTATGTTAAGTATGTGATTTACTGAACGGTTTACAAAACCTTTATCAGGTCTTTCAAGACTTTCTTCAGTATATGTACCATTTCTCATTTCTTTAAAAGTTTTCATCATGTTCTTTAAAATAACAAAGTTAGCAAGTGCTAAAAGTATAAGGAATACTGCTGAAATTACAGTTCCTATAACTCCACCAACAGCCTGAAATTCTGGAATTGATTTTTTTGCCCAGTGAACTGCAAAAATAGTTACAACTCCCATTAGCATAACTACTGTAGAGTGCCCTAGTGAGAAGAAGAATCCAGCTCCTCTAGTTTTCCCACCTCTTTGAACCATCTTACGAGTCATATTATCTATACATGCTATATGATCGCAGTCAAATGCGTGTGCAAGTCCAAATGTTAAAGATAATACTCCCATTCCTAAAAGTGTTGGGAATTTGAATACTCCAGTCGAAAGGAATATTATTCCGGCTGCAAATAAGAATATGACAAAAGCTCCATATTTCATTGCATCGACTTTCCAACTTTTACTACTATTACGCATAAAAAAATCTCTCCTTCTACTGTATTTAAGAATACAGTACCTAATTTTATATAATAATTCCGTTAAATTATAAATTTATTGCAAAACAAGTAGTTATTAATTTTTTATTAATATAAATGTCAGTTTAATAACTTCTCTATGTGTTAAAGGCAACAAAAATAATTTAACATATTATGTTTCTTACTTATATATAATTAGACCTTCAAAAAAAATACATTTTATTAGGTTTTTAGTGTCAAAAAAACTATTTTATGCTTAAAAATAAAATTCTATAAAAGGCTAGTGATACTTTGGTTGCAAATGATAAAGGATAATCAATAAGGTGTAAAAATATACTCTTAACTAAAATAAACTATTAAGAAAAGATTTGCAAATTAAACAGTAATTTAAATAATATTTATCTATTTTTAGGAAATGTTAGTAATATGTTACTCTTTAAATCTATATAAAGTATATTCTTAATATAAAAAGATTAGGGAGGTGGATATTATGGATAAAAAAGTTAAAAAAGATACAATTGTTGAAACTATTTGGGGGCTATTAGAGGTGACAGGAATATTAGGAGTTTTATTAATAGCTGTTATGCCAGTTTTAGTTATAATTGGATTAATCAAAAGAGGATTAAGAAAGTTTTAGGTTTAGCTATAATTTTTTGTGGAATTTGAAACAGAAAATTATAAAAATGATAAGTGAGATAGTAAAAGAACTATATAACAGTAGTGCTATTTAATTGATAGCCTATTGTTATATAGTTCTTTGTTTTATATTAAATTAAATTTCTCACAAACCTCTATAGCTTCTATAACTATGTAGTGAGGGTTATCTAATAATCTCTCTTTGATTTTTGAAATAAGTTCTTTATCTAGGTCATTTTTATCAAGCGGATAGATAAATTCAAGGGCACGAACCCTTACAATTGGGTTAAAGTCATTTAGGATTTCTTTTAAAAGTGAGAAGCCACCTTCATTCCAAAATTCCTTTAAAAGTGGTAATCTAGAAAGTATAATTTCTAGGTCAAAATCACTTAATACAGGTTCTTCAGAAAGTTGAGGATGTTCTAGTGTTCTTACTTTATATAAATCACAAAGTTCTTTAAATAGTTGTATTTTTACATCTGTAGTTCCTTTAATCGCAAGTAGACTTTCTAGGAATACTAAAAGGTACTTATCAAGTTCGTGTTTTATATCAAGCTGTGTAAAGTAGTCAATTGCCATCTTACTAACGTTATGATTTTTAGCAAATCTAATTAGGTGATATAAATTGTCATTTCCATAAGTTAGTGCTATATCAAAGTTTTCAGGTGTATTAAACTCTTTAACTGCGAGCTTAACAGCTACTATGATTTTAGTATAATCTCCTTCTGTATGTTCTGCATAATGTTCTTCTAAATCTAGAATAAATTCATTAAATGTATCAAGACCAACAAATTTAATATCTTCGAATCTAGTATGAAGTAAGAACTCTAGGTATAATTCTAATAAAACTTCGCTATCTACAAAAGCAAAGATTCCACCATATCTATCAAGTTCTAATAGTAAGCTAGTAAATAATCCATTCACAGCAATAGAAAGTTCCCTATCTGTAACACTTTGAGCTACTAATGAGTCTAGGTCTAGGTTAGTTGCAAGCTCAACGGCAATCTCCATTTTTAAGCTATTATTAGATAATGCACCTATAAGTAAATGTTTTTGAGACTTAACATCTTTAAGTACACTTTCAATAGCCATAAAACCTCTAGCATAATCAATAGCAGTCCAATTAGCACTTACATCAAGTAGTTTAAACATATCTTCTTTAAATTCATCAAATTCTATCCATGCTCTAAAAATAAAAGCTACTACATTAGAGAAGTAATCAACTTGTCCAAAGAGCATATATTCATTAGATAGCTCTCTACAGTCTGGTGTTAAAGCAGTCATTTCTAGTGCAAGTTTGCAAAGTTCAACATCATCAGCAGTAAATATAAGGGTTTTAAAAGCTTCATAAACTTCAGTATTATAGTTAGTTTCATTGAATTTTTTAGAGAGTATATCTATAATATTTAAAGTTTCAAATCCTATATCTAATAATTGAGATTCTAATTCTTCAGTTGTAATTTCTTTTTTATGGAGTGATTCTATAGTTGCAAAAACTTTATCAGAGTGTTCTCTCTTTGTCGTTTCATCACCTATAAATTCATGTGAAAATCCTAATTTGATATTTGAATTTTCATTATGTATAAGTTCCATTACGTTATTGTCGTTTACTATACCTTCGATAGTATTGTCTAAAATAATATTATAAATTGATTTTTTCATATATATTACCTCCTAAAGTTTTATTAAAAAGGTTACTATAATTGTATATGTTATAGTGATATTTTGGTGCAGATAAGTAAAAGTTTATCAATACAATATTAATTAGTAATAAGCTATAGGGATATATTAAAGAATTTTGGTATTAGTTTAGAGTTTTTGAATAACTTTATAGCTTTAAAGAATAGTTTTAAAGAAATATACATAGATAGCTAATTCACGTAGAGAAAAAGAAGAGAGAAGATGTTTTTGAAATGCCATAATTAACCTTTATAATTTTGATAAAGAGGTGAATTATTATGATTAAAAAACATTTTATTGCTATAACTAAGATAGTAGAAGTTACAATTGATACATGTAGTTTATTTATAAATAACTTACTGTATCCTTAAATGAAAAAATATTATAGTGAGTTAATTATAAGTTAATTGGCTATAATATTTTTTCTAAGATATGAAAGTGGGAAAGTTAATAGACTTGTAAGGATACATTAAAGAAAAAGATATATAATAGAAACAAGATTTAAATAAAAGGGTGTGGAAAAAATATGGATTTCTTTAGTGCTGGGCTTTTAGGTGGTGGAATAGAATTTATATTAGATTATATTAAGGGTTTGAAAATTTTTAAATAATATTTAGATAATATAAGGGGGAGATTTTTGATGAATGTAAGTATTGATTTATTAGTTAATAATTATAATGAATTTAGCGAGGTTGGAGGATTTTTTTCTTCAATGGAAATAAAAAGAGGAAGTGCCTTTTCTTTAGCTTTAAAAGGTGTTAAAGCAAATTCTAAACTGATTAATGAAGCTATTGAAGTTATAAAAAAGAATACGTCAGGATTTTCGAATTTTAGAGGAAATATTATGTATGTAGTAGCTACTACAATCTCTTTAGAAGAAAATAAGGAAAGTGCATTTTTAGAGATTAAAGCCATTTATAAAAACCTTAAAGAAAAGTTTTCTTCAAGTGAGTATTTAGTGCTTACAGCTATTGCTATTTTTAATGCAAAAGATAGAGTTAATAGTACTGAGGTTATAAAAAAAAGTAGTGATATTTATGATTTGATGAAGAAAGATCATTGGTTTTTAACTGGGGAAGAAGATACAGTGGCAGCAGCTATGGTTGCTATTAATTCAAATGACATAGAGAAAAAAATGAAAGATACACAGGTTTACTATAATAGATTAAAAGAGAAGGGTTACTGGTCAGGTAATAGTCTACAAAGTTTATCACATATTTTAGTTTTATTTGATGGTGATATTGATGAGAATATAGAAAAAGTGGTAACTATGGATAAGATACTTCGAGAGAATAATATTAAAATTAAATCTACTACACTGCCACTTCTTGCAGTTTCAGCATTTTTAACTTCGCATCCAAAAGATTTTGCGCAGGAAGTTAGGCGTGTTGATGATGAGCTTAAAGTGATAAAAGGCTTTAAGAATATTAGCATGGGTAGTGAGATAAGAAATATGATGTCCGTTGGACTTGTAGCAGTAAACTATTCAAATGACTTAGAAAATGATACAAAGGATAGTGTGGTTAATGCAACGAGTGCTATTATACTAACTATAGAGATTGCTATGGAAATGGCAGTAATGGCAGGGGTAATAGCAGCAAGTGCAGCTAGTTCTGCAAGTAGTTAATTATATAATAAAAACTCCAATACTTAGAGTGCTAAGTATTGGAGTTTTTTTGTTTAGAAATTAGTTAGTTGAAAGTCTACCTGTGAAAATTAGGTATAAAGTTATAACTGCAAGTGCAATTATAATTATAGCTATAACAGCTTCATAGGCATGATTGAATAATTTCTTTTTCTTCTCTTTTCTGTTCCAAACATAAAGAATTAATCCAAATGCTGAAATAATAGTGCTGAATAAAGTATACTTCCAACCAGCAGCACCAAGTAACCAAACTGTATAAACAAGTGAAATTAATCCAAGGATTAAATGTCCTACAATTCCTTTTGAATTTTCCTTATATGTTTCTTTAGTGAAAATTAGCTTTAAAAGATATAACGTATTTAGGAAATATGGAATAAGTGATGCAGTTGATGATAATGAATATAAGAACTCATAGCCACTATTATAGAAATAAGAGAATAGTAACCAGAACTGAGTTATTATAGTTGTTATCATAATTGCATAAAATGATGTTCCATTTTTATTTTCTTTTGATAAGAACTTTGGCATAACGCCGTCTACTGAAGTAGAGTAAGGCATTTCAGCTGTTATAAGTGTCCAACCAAGTAATGCACCTGTTACAGAAACTAAAAGTGTTATTGTAATAACTACAGCACCCCATTTACCTACAACTGATTGAAGTATATATGCAAGTGATGGATTATTTAAAACTGCAATATCAGGTCTTTTCATAACTCCAAGTGATAAAAGTGTTACAAGCATATAGATGATAATTACTCCAATAATTCCAATTACAGTAGCTTTACCAACATCTTTACTTTTTTTAGCTCTAGCAGATAAAACAACGGCTGCTTCAATTCCACCAAAAGCCCAAAGATTGGCTATCATTGTACTTTTAACTTGAGTATAAATACTTCCAAGACTTTGTGTACCTAGGAATTGGAATGATATATTTTTATAGTTAAAAGCAATGATAGCTATAACTACAAACAGTAATATAGGTATTATTTTTGAGATGTTAACAATAGCATTTATGACAAGTGCTTGTTTAACACCTCTTAAAATAAGAAAGTTTATAACCCATATTAAGATAGATGCAGCAATGATAGATGCAAGGTTATTTCCTGCTGGGTTAAATATTTTAAAGAAATATGATAGCGTACCAAATACTAAAGTAGCATATGATATATTTCCAAGTGTTGAACTTATCCAATAAATCCAAGCTGAGTTGAACCCTATGAATTCTCCAAATCCTTCCTTACTATACGAATAGATACCATTTTTAAGATTTGGCTTTCTAACTGATAATATGTAATACACGAAGGCAAGGCCAAGAACACCTATGCCAGAAACTATAAATCCTATAATTATTGCAAGACCACCGGCACCCTGTGCAAGTTGAGATGGAAGACTGAATATACCAGCACCAATTATTCCACCTATAACAAGTCCAATAAGTCCCATTAGTCCAAGTTTTTTATCCTTCATAATGACTCCTTTTCTTTTGTTGAATTTAGTTTGATATATTTAGTAGTTTACATTTATAAACTATTTAATTCGTAAAAACTATTATATCTATATTATGGATAGAAAGTGAGGAAAGTATGAAGAAATAAGATTATATTTTTAAAAACTAATAAAAAAAGGAATGAAATATTGAAATTTGTTAAAAAGATGGAAAGACTCAATTACTGAATGCATAGATAAGATAGATGACTCAATATGTATGATGGTAATTTGAATGGGCAGATTCAGTGCAAGAAACTAAAAATATTACGATGGGAAAATAGTTCATAATTATAAGTTTTGATATAATTTTTTTTTTCTGTATAATAAGTTTAAAGATTCTTTTTGAGTTTATTTCACTCAATGAGAAAGTTATTACGTTAAATTAAGCATATTAGTTACACTTATTTAAAGGTGGACTAAGGAAGTAGAAAAAAGGTATTAATTATGGAAGAAACAAAATTAATTCAAATGATTAAGAATAACCCAAGTGTTATTAGAACTATAGATAATCCAACACAGGAAATGAAGTTACTTGCTGTGAGTTTAAAAGGTAATTTACTTGAGTATATGGATAGTCCTACAGAAGAAATGGAAAGGCTCGCAGTTGAAAATGATATTAATGCTATTGAGTTTGTAGGAAATCCAACAGAAGAGATGATGTTAAAAGTTATAGAGAAAGGTTGGACATATCTTTCTGATATAAAAAATCCAACAGATAAGGTTATTAAAGAAGCTATAAAACAATCTGGTTGGGCTATTAAGTATGTAGAAAATCCAAGTGAGGAAATACAGCTTTTAGCAGTTAAAGAGAATTATGATGCTATCCAGTATATAAGTGAACCTTATGAGAGTGTTCAGTTATATGTGGTAGGGAAAAGCTATGAAGCATTAAGATATATAGATAAGCCTTGTATTAAGGTACAAGAAATAGCTATAAAGTCTAATGATAAGGCAATTAGATTTTTATCTAAGGTTAATAAGGAAGATATTCTTGGATTTTTAAAGTTAAATATATTAGTTATAAATAATATAACTTTAAATATTACAGAGTGTGAATTTGAGAGTGTCTTAAAAGAAGTTTTGAAAAATGAAGAAGTAGAAGATAAGTATGTTAGAGATTTTCTAAGATGCACAATGATAGATAAAAGTAATGGACTTATAAGTATGGATAAAATGATGTTTATATATAAGTACGGAAGTAAAAAGGCTAAAAAAATAGCAGTTGATGAAAGATTAAAGATAGTATAGAAAGGAGCGAAAAAAATGAATTTTATAGATACATTACAAAGTGTAGAGTTAATACTTGCTACGGGGGAAGTGCCTTTAGTAGTTGGAGAAAGTGGGATAGGTAAAACAGCTTTAGCAAAAAAGATTGCAGATGATAATAGCTGGGGACTTATTGTTATTGATGGGAATTTACTTAAAGAGGGTGAAATTGGAGGGCTTCCAACAGTTGAGTCTTATATTAGCTATGATATAAATGGAAGAGAGACAGAAAAGAAGATGACTGTATATGCAGTTCATACAAAGCTTAGAGAAATTGATGAAGCTCTTGAAAGTGGACAAGAGATTCTTTTATTTATAGATGAAATAAATAGATGCGAACATACAGTACAGCAGGAATTAATGAATCTTATTTTAAATAGAGAGATAAATGGATATAAGTTAGATGATAAGGTTAAGATTCTAGGTGCTATGAATCCATCTGGTAAGTATGGCTCAGAGTTTGACTATCAAGTTGTGGATATGGATGCAGCACAGGAGAATAGATTTGTGTGGGTTCATATGGAAAGTGACCATGTTCAATGGATTAAGTGGGCAGTTGAATCTGGAATAGAAGAAAAAGTTATAGAATTTATATCTACTTTCCCAGAGTATTTAAATAGAGTGAATGAAGATGATGTAAGGGCAACTCCTAGAAGTTTTGAGAGAGTGTCTAAGGCTTATAAAGTATATAGAGATAAAGATGGAGCTATTCCAAGAAATATCTTCTTAAATGTTATCAAGGGGAATGTAGGGAAGGTTATAGCACAGGAGTTTATAAGTTTTATAGAATCAAATAGCAGAGCGTTGATATCATATGATGATGTGTTTTTAGTAGAAAGTTTAAGTGATGAGTTTAAAGAGAAAGTTAAGAGTGAATCACATACAAGGTTATATTTATCTGCAATTAATGTAATAAAAGTCTTAGAAGTTACTTTAAAGGATGAGAATAAAGATAAACTTATAAATAGATTTTTAGAATTTTTAAAGTTATATCCTATAGATTTAATGATAGGTGTAATGAAAGATATGAAAAGTAGATATGCTAAGGTGTATGACTTTGCTATAGAAAATGAAGAGTTTGTAGAAATGTACTTTGGTGCTTATAGTAGCATAAGAGGGTAAAGTTATGGAGAGTAATTTTGGTAAACAGGCAAAGTGGTTAAGTGAAGAAGCAAATAGTATTGCAGATAAGTATTTTGAAGATAGTAAAACTATGAAGGAGAATGCAAAGCTAGAGATTTCAAATGAATTTAAAGATGAGTTTTTTAAACTTGTAGACAGGGTTAGTTTAAGTCTTATAGAAGAGAAGGATAGTTTTTATGGATATTTTTTATTTCAAGTTTTAAGAGAGATTAAGTTTGATTTAAATAGTGCGACAGGGATAAATTTTAAGGGAAGTAAGTATGTTATATACTTTAATCCTATAATCTTTTTAAGACTTACTATGAAGCAAATGGAAACTTCAATTAAACAAGAAATATTGCATATAATAGCTTTGCACCCAGCAAGGTCTAAAGAGCTTAGGGCAAAAGGAATAACTAAGTTTGCTATTAATATAGGAATGGATATAGCAGTAAATATGTACCTTGATAATCTACCACCTTATTCAATAACTATAGAGTCTATAAATAACAAATATAATATGCAGTTAGAGCCTTATGAGTCTTTAGAATATTATGTAGAGAAGATACAAATAGAAATAGATTTACAGGAAGTTGATGAGGAAGAGGGAGAAGAGATAGATAATGACAAATCTGATATAGAAACAGAGTTTGATGCTGAAAAAAGCCATGATGTATGGGATGATTCTGATGATATAGAAGATAAAACTATTATGGAATTTACACAAAAGGTTATTGATTCTGCTAAAAGAGGAGAAGTTCCAATCTATCTTGAAAGAATGATAGATAGTATTAAAAAAAGCAAAGGTGAAATACCTTGGAATATATATCTTAAAAAACTTATGGGGACTATAGAGAGTAATAGAAAGAAAACTATAACTAGAAGAAATAGAAGACAGCCAGATAGACTTGATTTAAGAGGAAAACTTAGAGCACATAAAGCTAATATAGCAGTTGCTATTGATACAAGTGGAAGTATTAGTGATGAAGAGTTTGAACAGGCTATAAAAGAAGTTTTAAATATAGTGAAAAACTATAATCATGAAATCACTATTATAGAATGTGATGATAAAATTAGAAATTCTTATAAAGTGAAAAATACAAATGGTATCCAAAAGAGAAACAAACTTCGTGGGGCAACAGAATTTTCACCAGTTATAGAGTATGCAAATGATAATAAGATTAATCTTTTAGTATATTTTACAGATGGAAAAGGTGAGAATAGATTAAAGATTGTTCCAAGAGGATATAAAATTTTATGGGTTATATCTGGTAGTGGAGATAAACTTTCTTTAAAAGAACCTTATGGAGAAGTTAAAAAACTAAGTAAGGTTGAAATCAAAGACTTACACTTAGAAGTTAAAGATGTAAGAGTGGATGGGTATTCTATGAATAATCAATCACCTATGTTTTAGTATATTAGATAAATATAGTATAATAATGATAAGCAAGGGCAATATCTATAAATTTAGATATTGTTCTTTTTACTAAGGAGAAAATAATTGATGTATAGTGAAGTTTACAAAGAGATAAATGAAAAGATTGAGATTTTAAAAAGATTGGATAAACATTATGGTGTTTTTGGTAGTGAGACATATAAATATACTTTCAATGAGAAGTTAACGGAAGAGGAAGTTGCAAGTTTTGAAAAGTTAAATAATATTGAATTACCAGAAGGTTATAGAGGATTTTTAATTAATGTTGGAAATGGCGGAGCTGGACTTGCTTATGAGGTTTTTGGAATAGATATAAATAAAAAAGATGAGGACCTAGCACAAGAGTTTATTTTAGATGAAAGTTATCATTCTGATTGTGATTTTACTGCGAGGAATGTTGAAGATAAAGAAAGATATTTAGACTGTGAAAAGTGTATACATAGTGAGAAATGTTTAAATTCAACTTTTTGGGGTGGAAAAGAACATGAAGAAGAAAGGTATTTAGCAGGAACTAAGAATATCTTATTTGAAGGATGTTCTTATAATAGAAGACTTGTTTTAAATGGTAAGTATAAAGGGTGGATGTGGAGTGCATCAGAGGGACAAGGCTTGCTAAAATCTGATATGGATTTTCTAAAAAACTATGTGTTTTGGCTAGATAATAACATAAAGAAAGTTTCAAGGATAAAAGAGTTAGTAGAGCAAAGAAAAAGCTACAAAGAAATTGATGAAGATGAGGAATTAAAAATGTTCACTATGAAAAGCACTGTAATAGGTGGATTTATGAGGGAAGAGATAGAGGGTGTAACTAGAACTGATATAACTAAAATGACAGGAAGTCATATTATCAAGGTATATGAGTATATTAGAGAAAAAGAGATAGAAAGATTAGACTTAATTAAAAGAAATGAGATAAATAAAGAAGAACTTGTTAGACAAAGAAATGTAAATAAAAAGATTAAGGTTTTTTATTTGATATTTGTAATTATAGTAGCAGTTTGGGTAATGAATCTTTTGACATAAATAAAATAGTTATAAGAAATAGTAGCAGAGATGCTGCTATTTTTTTGTGTGTAATAAAAGAAGATGAAAACAATATAATTAGAGGGAATAATGAGAATAAGTAGAATATTAATAAGTAAAGGGGTGATGTTTTTGGAAAGTTTATTTATTAGTATTTTGGAGTGTATAGAAGGTGTTTTTGATATAAAGGGTGTTTTGACTAATAAGAGTAGTAAAGTTGGGAAAGTTTTAGGAATTACACTTGTTCTTATAATTACAGGGATTTTAGTGTTTTGTAATTATTTGTAGTATTAATTAGTTAAGATTAAGGTGATTTTGGTTTATACTAAAATCATCTTTTTATATAATTATAAAATAGATAATAGGTAACATCATGATATAATATGTTTAGAAAAAGATACATAGAGATTGGTTGAGAAATTAAGTGGAGTTGAGAAGGAGATTTGAGATGAAGAGGATAAAAAATAATAAGCTAAGATTGATTTTGGGTTATGGACTTGTAGCAATTGGATTAATAATATTATCACTTGCATTTGGAAGGGTAGGAATTAAATAAATTGCATAGTAGAGATTTGCGTGATTATTATTAGAAATAGGATTGTATAGTTTTAAAAGTAAAAAAGGCAGGATTTAAAGGTAAGTAAATTATCTTTAAATCTTGTCTTTTTTTGTTTGAATTATATTTGCAAGTGATAAAAACCATTTTTACGTAATATATATAAATATTAAGTTGAAAATAGAAAAAATGTAACAAAAAGTATTATTATGGTTAATATTTACAAAAAATACATAAAAGTGTAAAGAATTTGTAATTTTATAATTGTAATATAAAGGAATAAGGGGAAGAAAATTAAAAAATGGCAAAAAATAAAATAAATTGATTAATATGGGGTAAAAGATTTATGTGTGGATTTGTACAATTATTTAAAAAAGGTATATCAGATGAGGAAATAATGGCGCTAGAAATAGGGGCGAAAAGTATAGAACATAGAGGTCCAAATGATACTCAAGTTGTTAGATACGATAATGCAGTTTTTGTATTTAATAGATTAAGTATTATAGATATTGAGATGGGTGCACAGCCGTATACTTATCAAAATAAATATACTATTGTTTTTAATGGGGAAATTTATAATTATAAAGTGCTTAGAGAAGAGCTTATTTGTAAAAATTATGAGTTTAAAACACATTCAGAAGTTGAAGTTATAGCAGCACTTTATGATTTACATAAGGAAAAGTTAGTAACAAAACTTAGAGGTATGTTTGCAATTGTTATTTATGATAAGTCAGATGATAAGATTGTAGCATTCAGAGATTACTTTGGTATTAAGCCATTGTACTACATGGATATGGATGGAGAGTTATATTTCTCATCAGAAATTAAAGCATTAAAAGAAATAAATAAAAATATTCAATATAAGAGTAATTTACTAGGAGAGTATGCAACATTCCAATACATACCTTCAAATAATGCAACTATATTTGATGAAATAAAATCACTACCTCCAGGTAGTTTACTTGAAAAAGATCTTGATGGAAATGCTAATATTAGCAAGTACTTTGAGGTTGATTTTAAAGAAGAACCGCATGAGGATGAAGTGTTAAAAGCACAAATTAAAGAGATTGTGAAGGATTCGGTTAAGGTTCACTTAGAGAGTGATGTACCAGTTGCAACATTCTTATCAGGTGGAATAGATTCATCAATCATAGCTAAAATAGCAAGTGATATTAATCCTAACTTAGTTTCATATACTATTGGATTTGATGTTGAAGGATATGATGAAACTAGTAATGCTAAAAGATTTGCACAGGATATTGGAATCAAAAATATAAATATTAGAATGAATTATAAGGATTATGTAAGAGAGCTTCCAAAGATTATTTATCACATGGATAGCCCGATAGCAGATCCATCAATCATTCCGTTATTCTATATTTGTGAGAAAGCAAGTCAAGATTATAAGGTTGTTTTATCAGGAGAGGGTTCAGATGAATTCTTTGGTGGATACAATATCTATACAGAGGATGAGTCTTTAAAGGGATTTAACTATATGCCAGGCTTTGTAAAAAGTATTATAAATAGTTTAGCGGGTCTTCTTCCGGATAATATGAAGGGTAAGAGTTTCTTATTAAGAGGGACAACTCCTTTAGAAAAAAGATATTGTGGTAATGCTAATATCTTTAATGAAGAAGAAAAGAAAAAAGTATTTAAACTTGTACCAGGTAAGAATGATTTAAAGATAACTCAAGATTTATTTAAAGATGTAGCTGGTTTTGATAATGTAACTAAAAGACAATACATTGATATAAATACATGGCTTATAGGAGATATTCTAGCTAAAGCAGATAGAATTTCTATGGCTCATTCACTTGAAGTTAGAGTTCCTTTTGTAGATAAAGAAGTATTTAAACTTGCTAGAACTTTAGGTAAGCACCATAAAGTTAGAAAGTTTAGCACAAAAGTTATGTTAAGAGATGCTTTTAGAGACGAACTTCCAGAATACTTATATGAAAAGAAAAAACTTGGGTACCCAGTACCACTTAGAGTTTGGCTTAAAAATGAGTTATATGATTGGGCTTATGATGTTATTAAAAATAACCCAGTAGCTGAAATTAATGAAGAAGAAGCTTTAAAAATGTTAGTAAAACATAAAGAAAATAAAGGTGATTATTCAAGAAAAGTATGGAGTGTAATAGTTTATATTATATGGTACAGACTATATATTGATAACTCACTAGATAAAGATACAAAATTTGATATTTAAATTGTTTAAAGAAAGGTATAGAAAATTCTATACCTTTTTTTGCATTGTTTTGAAATAATTAGATTAATACATACGAACTTATATATGAAAGTACTTTCAAAGGGATTTAGTTAAGGGGTGAATTGAATGGACAGTAATAGATTTATAAAGTCT
The DNA here is from genome assembly GCF_947039605.1 of uncultured Clostridium sp. Lineage (GTDB taxonomy): Bacteria > Bacillota > Clostridia > Clostridiales > Clostridiaceae > Sarcina. The sequence goes on along the minus strand of NZ_CAMQZG010000037.1, from coordinate 13,150 downwards.
TTAAAGAATAAAGATAAAAAAGCATTAGATTATTTTGTAGATAATTATTCAGATTTAATGTTTAAGGTTTCTTATGGGATTTTAAAGGATAGACAGCTTAGTGAGGAAAATGTTAATGATGTGATTTTAAAGATTTGGAATAATGCTAGTAAGTTTGATAGAGAAGCAGATAGATTTGCAGTTTGGGTTATGGTAGTTACAAAATATACAGCGATTGATTGCCTAAGAAGAGAGAATAGACATAGCTATAAAGATGATATAGATGAAATTCAAATAGCAAGTGATGAGTCTATAGAAGAGAAGTTTGTATCGGTGGAAAGTGTTAGTGAAGTTAAAAAAGAAATAGAGAATATGAGTAGTGTCGATAAAGAGATATTTATGAGAAAGTTCTTTATGGAACATACAAGTAAAGAGATTGGAGAGAGTCTTGGACTGACAGAAAAACTTGTGAATCTTAAGATTTTTAGAGGGCGTAAAAAGTTGAAAGAAAAATTTTCGTTTAAGGGGATGTTTTAGTATGGATATGAAGAAGTTTAATGAAGAGATAGATAAGTTTGATTTGGATAATATAGATATAGCAGATATAGAGATGACAGAACTTGAACTTAAAAGAATAAAGAAAAATGCAAAGAAAAAGTGTAGAGTTTCAAAACCTCAAAAAGCTGGAATAGCTGCTGCGATTGCAGGGACAATAATAATTGGTGGAACTTTGACACCTGTAATTGCAGAAAATGTACCTTTTGTAAGAGATATTTTCTATGAGATGGGACTTTTTGATAAGGAGATTGATGAATATATAGAAACTGTGGGAGAAAGTATAACTACTGAAAAAGGAACAACGACTTTAGATAATTTAGTAGTTACAGATAATAGAGTTTTGATTGGGATGACATATAAGAGTAATGAAGTAATTCCAAATGATTTTGATTTTTCAAGATTTATGATAACTATGCCTGATACAGAAGGATTTTTTGGGATGGATGGAGAAATAAAAAGAGAAAAAATAGATGATTATACAATAGTTATAACACAGGATGTAAAGTTAACTGGTGGTGGCCTTTTGAAAAATGGTAAGATGTTTTTAGAACTTGAACTTTGGGGAGAAACACCAGAAAATATGCTACCTAATGTAACTTATGATACTGGAGAACCTATTGGTCTTGGGAAATTTGAAGTAAAAAAAGAGCTTAAAGATGCTATTGATGAAAGAGAAGTTATAAAGCTTGATATAGGTAGAGGTGAAAAGGGAAATGAGTCATATGAAGATATAAAATCTTTAGAGAGTAATATTCTTGGAACTACTATTTATAGTAAAAGCGAAATGAGTATTCATAAGGCGTTTGAAGGTCATGATGAAGGTGAATATGGGATTTGTTTAGTAGTTGATGGTAAGAAACATGAGGTGACTGGGAAGTCAGTAAGTGAGCCAACAGGAGAAAAAAGACAGGACCAATATGAATTTGAAACTGTGAAAGTTGATGATATTAGAAATGCTACGGTAATAGAAATTATAGTTAATGAAGAGGTTTATAAAATTAAGTAATTGATTGTGTAGAATGAGTTTAGAAGATTAGTTTGCTATTTAATAGTAAATTAATCTTCTTTTATTTTTAATTTAAACCAATTCCACCTAAAAATTCTATATCTTGTTTCTTTAAAGTTATTTTTAAAATATATAATTGTTTGTGTAAGGGAGATGATTATAATGAATTCAAAAGGAATAATAGGAACAATAGTAGTTGTTGGGATTGTTGTAATTGGAGCAGTTTATTTTATGACTGCAAAGCCAGCTAATGCTAGTACAAATAATGCAATGAATACTAGTAATGCAACAACATCACCTCAAGCAACAAGTTCTAATTTAAATAATAATGAGAGCACTCAGGCTCAAAATAATTCTAGCAATACAAATTCTAATCAGAATAGTAATACAAATACACCGAATAATAATACTAGTAATAATCAAGCAAATAATTCTAATGGTAGTGGGCAAACAAATAATGTTCAGGCTAAACCAATAGCAACACCACCAAAACCTGCACCTGTTAAGGTAGTTAAACCAGCTATAAATAACGGAACAGGAAATTTTGCAGATATAATGACAGGTGCGAATTATATGACAGGTTCAATAGATAATACACAAATTATAATTCCACTTCAAGGGGGGCATGTTGTTAATAAGCTTCTGATTTTACCAGAGTATTATGTAAATAGACTTGGTGAAACTTTTACAGCTAAGATAGCATCTCTTGGAAATAATAATTTTAAACTTTATGAGTATTATGGTAGTGAGAATACAGCTATATTTAACTTAAAGTATCATTCAGATAATTCAGAACTTGCAGGGACATTTACTCATGCAGGGTCTAATGAGGTAACTGGAATAACATTTAATATTGTGAATTCTGAGTATGGAGGAACGTTAATGAAAATGCCTTTCTATCATACAGTAATTAATGGAACAGCTGTAACAATAACTAATAAGATAGGATCTGGTGGATATTATGAAAAATATGCAGGGGATAATAATTTATTTAACTTAGCGTATAATTATAATATTACAGGGAAAAATTATCAGACTGGCTTAGTAGAATCTTATAATGGAAAAGAGAGTGGAGAGTATTTATTAAATCCAATTGGGAATACTGGAAATTCTAAAGGGGTATTTATAACACACCCAGGAACAAGTGAGAGTCAGACTTTTAATGTAACATTAACAGGAAGTCTTAGCCCACAATAGAATAAAAGTATATTAGGAAGCATCGATGATAGCGATAATGTTATCATCGATGCTTTTATTTTCTAATAAATTATTAAAGAAGAAGTTAGCACTAAATATTAGAGGATTTATTAATGTTTAACTTTAGAAGTAAGAATATTAATAATAAGTAGGCTTTATATGTTAAAAAATGGTATGATTTATTTAATTTTTAGAAGAATTTCAAAAAGATTGATAGGTCTAGTGAGTAGACTTCGAATAAATAAGTATAAGACATAATGAAAGGTGAGTTTGAGGGGAGAAATTGATGGAGGATAAGTTGATAATCAAAAATATTAAACGGAAAAAAGAATGTGGACTTGAAATGTTTATAGATAAGTATGGTGGATTTATTAAAGCTATTATTAGAAAAAAACTATATGACTATAATTCAAGTGAGGATGAATGTTTAGATGATATTCTTTTGGGAATTTGGGATAACATAGAAAGATTTGATGAGAGTAAGGGGAGTTTTAAAAATTGGGTTATGTCAGTTAGTAGATACAAAATTATAGATTATAACAGACGATATATATCTAATTTAAACAAAGTAACTAAATTGGATACTAATTACAATGTAGGTAGAGAATTTAAAGATGAAAATGCAAGTGTTGATAAGGATATTTTGAATAGAGAAGTTAATAAAGAAATTAATGATTTGCTTGAAAAGCTTAATAAAGGTGATAAAGAGTTATTTGTGAAACATTATTTAGAAGAAAAATCAGTTATAAGTATTTCAAAAGAAGTTGGTGTTAAAACTGAGGTTTTGTATAACAGACTTTCTAGAGGAAGAATGAAACTTAAAAATATATTGGTGAAAAGTAATTTGTTTTAGGGGGAAGATATTATGAAAAATGAATTTGATGATTTGAATGGTATAGAAAATGATTTAGATATTGAAGAAATAGTTTTGAGTGAAGAAGAAAAAGAAGATATAAGAAAAAGAGTTATGAGTAAGATGAATAAGCCAAAGAAAAAATCTAAGAAGAAAATGATTATGGCAGCATCACTTTGTGTAGCTTTAGGTGGAAGTTTTGCTTTAACAAATGAGAGTGTTATGGCAGCAGTTGAGAAAATGGGGAAAAGTTTAGAGTCATTTTTTGAAGTTGAGGAACTTGATTATAAACCTTATAAAAAAGAAATTCTAAAGGAAGTTGAGGATAAGGGGATTAAGTTTATGCTTAATGAAGCAATATTAGATGATGAAGAGCTTTATATAAGCACAAGGATAGATTATTCAAGTTTTGATACATCAGAATTAAAGGAACCAATAACGGGGAAATATAATATTATTGTTGATGGAATAAAAGAAGTTATAAGTTCTGAGGGGAGAAAAATAGAAAGGTGTGGCTCAGGGGCAAGTTATAATTATAATGATGAAGAAAAAATAGTAGATATATTACTTAGTATAGATGTAGAGGATGAAAAACGGTTTGAAAATATTTATGATATAAAATTAAATATTCCTAGTATGACACTTCAAAAGAAAGGAGCACATGAAAAAGTTTTAGGAAATTGGGATATAGAGTTTCAGATAGATGGGTCTAAGATTGCGAAAGAAGTAAAAAGTGTAGAGGTTAATAAGGAAATTGAGTTTGTAAGAGATGGTAAAAAGAGAGTTGTAAATATTTCAGAGTTTAGAAAATCACCAATTTCAATAACTATGGATTATCAAATAATTGAAGGATTCAATGATGTTTTAGATGAAAGAGAGGAAGAGGAAAGTTATGAAATAGGGTTTAGGTATTATGATCAAAATGGTGAGAAATTAGATTTTGTACCACAAGGTGGTGGAGGTGCGGGAGATATTTTTGAAACAGGAGATAGATGGATAATTGATAGAGAAATAACTAAGATAAAAGTAGTACCTATAATGATTCATTATAGTAAGGGTGGATATAATAATGTATTTAAGAATATAAAATTAAAAGACCAAGCTTTTGAAATAGAAATAAAATAAGTTTTTGAATGGTTAAAGTAGTGCTAAAAAAAGTATTGACCTTAATGCTACGGAATACTTTAGAATGTAATTAACTTACCAATATACTTTAATAAGAAAGATTAAATGAAAAGTTGATAACCTTTTGAGTTTTTGAAAAGTTTTGATAGGTTATCAAGTGCATAAACACTAGGTTGTTATAAAGGTTAGGAGATTCATTCTCCTAACCTTTAATTATTTTATAGAAAATAGCTTACAGCCTCGGGCTTTATGCTCGAGGCTGTAAGCTTACTTATTTAAGTTTTTGGTCTTGAATATACCTTACAATAATTTCAGAACTTACTGCTCCTGCTGTTCCAACATAATAACCTTTACTCCATAGTCCACTACCCCAAAATCTACTTTTCTTTAGATTAGGAAAGGCTTTAAATAAGGTGTTTGCACTTACGCTTTTTAGTATTTTAACTATTTCTGTCGGTGCAATCGTTGGAGGCGCAGATATAAACAAATGAATATGGTCAGGCATAATCTCTTGTTCGAGAACCTCAAAGCCATAATCATAAGCTATTCTTTTAAATAATTTAGATATTTCGTATTCCAATTCGCCTGTAAATATAGCATTTCTATATTTAGGACAAAACACTATATGATAGTTGATATTATATACACTATGACTTGTCTTTCTTGTTTTCTTTGTCAATTATAAGTTTCATCCCTTCTTCGATTAAATCGTTAGCATTAACTCCTTTTTGAAGTGCTAACATTCTGATATTTTTGTACAATTCTTCATCTAATGTTGTATTTACATTTTTTCTTGCCATTTGGCTCACCTCACAATATTTTAATTACATTATAATACATAGTTGACTATATATCAACGTAGAGTTATAATGAGCACGCAGATAACTATGTAAGGAGGTGGGGTAAATGAAGTTAAGTTTTAAATTCAAACCTAATATTAATGAAAAACAATTAGAAATTATAGAAGAATTATCTTATCATACGACTAAGTTATATAACATCATTAATTATGATTTAAGAGAAAAAGGTGTCAAGAATTATTATGATATAGAAAAAGAATACAAATCTAACTGGCATTGTGATTTCTTACACAGTCATACACGCCAACAAATGTTTAAAGTATTAGAGCAAAATTGGAAATCTTATTTTGCAAGTGTTAAAGACTTTGGAGAAAATCCAAATAAATATAGAGCAATGCCAAGACCACCTAAGTTTAAAAATACTGATAAGAACAAGAATGAAATTATTTTTACTAATCTTGCTATAAGATATGATAATGGACTATTAAAGTTATCACTATCAAAAGCTATAAAGTCGTTGTTTAATGTGGAAAGTCTTAATTTTGCAGTTTCTAAAAAACTACAAAGCATTATAAACTGGAATAGCTTACAACAAGCAAGATTTAATTATGATAAAGTTCAAAAATGTTGGTGTTTAATTGTGATTTACAATAAACAAGAGTTAGAAAACGATAAAACCAATGTGTGCAGTATAGATTTAGGTTTAGACAACATTGCTACATTAACTTTTAAAAATGGCTTAAATCAATATATCTTTTGTGGTAAAAAGTTGAAATCAGTTAATTCTTATACTAATAAGCAGATAGCATATTTTCAATCAATAGAAATGTTTAAATGTGGCTCTGATAAGTTTAAAAATACTAAAAAAATTAATAAAATTAGAAGATATAGAAATAATTATATTAATGACTATATGCATAAAGTTTCTAAATCTATAATTGATAAAGCTATTAAAAATGGTGTTGGTAAAATTGTAATAGGTAAATTAAAAGGAATCAAACAAGATATGAATTTTAATAAAACTTTTGTTCAAATTCCGATACAACGTTTAGCTGACTTAATTAGTTATAAAGCTAAATTGCAAGGTATAGATGTTAAGTTCCAAGAAGAAAGCTATACAAGTGGTTGTTCTGCATTTGATTTAGAACCTATTACAAAGAAGAGTTATGATAAATCAAGAAGAATAGTAAGAGGTCTTTTTGTAAGTAGTTTTGGACTTGTAAATTCAGATATAAACGGAAGTTTAAATATACTTAGAAAATCAGAGAAATGTATTCCCGACCTAATCAATTTAGTGAGGGATAATGGGCAATTGAACTCGCCTAAACGTATAAGGGTTACCTGTTAAGGTGGAAACTTAAATACCAAACTACGTTAAAAGAATCTAAGCCCCTTGTGGGTGTAGTAGTTCAAAGATAAGTTTGTATGAAGTAAGATATTAGAGCAGTAATAAATATGTGACCAATTATGTGACTTTAGTAACAATACTAAGTGTAGTTTCTGAATTATAATTAACTCATAAGTTAATTCGGAGGTAAGAAATTATGACAATGGAAAGTTGGATTATGATATTAGCATTACTTGCTATGGTAGTTTTTAGACAATTAGGAGAAAGAAGATTTACTATAAAATCAATAATAGTACAGATAGCAATCTTGGGGTATTTCACATTTAAGTATGTTAAAAATGTACCTACAGGTGGAATAAATACGCAGATTTTAGTTGGAGCAATAGCTGTTGGGATAGTATTTGGATTATTCATGTTACTTGCTACAAAGAGATATAGAAAAGATGGTAAGAATTATGTTAAGTCAGGTATTCCATATTTAATATTATGGATTGTAGGACTTGGTTCAAAAGTAGTTTTAGTTGATTATATAACAAAGTGGAATGTAAGAGGTTCTGATATATTTATCATGCAACATCACATTAATCCAAATGTTATAGCACCAGCATTTATGTTCTTCACAATAGCTATGATATTAGTAAGAACAATAGGAATATATGTTACATTTGCAATGCTTAATAAAAAAGCAAAGATGGAAGTTGTAGCAGCTTAATATAAATAAAGGTAGTATCAAATTTAGTTTTGATGCTATCTTTTGCTTTGTCTAAAAATACTTTGTTTAAAAAAACTTACTTTAGTATAATAATAGTAATAGAGATGAGGTGAGGTATATGAATTTCAATGAAAAATTAGAGATAGGTATTGAGTTGATAAAAGAATTTAATGTATGCACTATATATTTATTTGGATCTTTTAGTCGAGGTGAAGAAAGAGTTGACAGTGATATAGATATAGCATTTTTATCAGATGATAATGTAGATGAATATAGATGCTTTATGAAAGCACAAGAACTTGCTGATATATTTAAGCGTGATGTTGATTTAATAGATTTAAGAAAAGTAACGACTGTATTTAAAGCTCAAATTATAGGTTCAGCTAAAGTGATATATTGTAATGATGATTCAAAGAGAGCTTATTTTGAAATTAGAAGTTTAAAAGAGTATGCGTTGCTAAATGAAGAACGATATGAAATTTTAGAAAGAGTAAAAGAAAGTGGGAGAGTTTATGGTGAGAGATGTAGTTTATAATAAAATTACAAGTATTGAAAGATGTGTAATTAGAATAAATGAAGTTTATGATGGTAATCCAAAAAATTTAGAAGATTATACAAAGCAAGATTCTATAATTTTAAATATACAAAGAGCATGTGAATGTTCAATTGATTTAGCTATGCATATAGTATCTGAGAAAAAACTTGGAATTCCACAGACAAGCAGAGATGCTTTTGAAGTTTTAGAAGTTAATGGAATTATAGATAAAGAACTTGCAAGTAAGATGAAGCCAATGGTTGGTTTTAGAAATATAGCAGTTCACAATTATCAAGAAGTTAATATGAAGGTAGTTCAAATGATTATAGAAAAGCATATAGTTGATTTTAGTGATTATACTTATGCGATAAATAAGTTTTTGAATAGTTAAAAAATCATTAGAAGTAGTGCTAGAAATAGTGCTGCTTTTTTTTATAAAATTCACTTGAATAAACTATTGACTTTAACGCTACGGCATACTCTAAAATGTAATTTATAGGAGGTGATTAAAAGTGAAATATACTATTAAACAGTTAGCTGAGATAGCTGGTGTAAGTTCTAGAACTCTTAGATATTATGATGAGATAAATCTTTTAAAACCATTAGAGATAAATTCATCTGGGTATAGAATTTATGGGGAGAATGAAGTGGATCTATTACAACAAATAATGTTTTATAAATCTATTGATATGAAATTAGAGGATATTAAGGAGCGTGTTTTAAATCCAAAGTTTAATATTGAAAAAGCTTTGTTGGAGCATCATAAAAAGCTTTTAGAGAAGAAAGAATATATGGAAAAGTTAATTTTGGCTGTTGAAAAAACAATAGCATATAATAAGGGGGAAGTTATAATGTCAGATAAAGAGAAGTTTGAGAGTTTTAAGAAAGAGAAAATTAGTGGAAATGAAAAAGTGTATGGTGAAGAGATTAGAGAAAAGTATGGTGACGATGTAGTGGATGAAACTAATAAGAAGTTTTCACATCTAACTAAGGAAGAGTTCGAGGAAATGAATGAAGTAGAAAGTGAAATGCTAAAAGCATTAAAAGTAGTTTATGAAAATAAGAATTTAGATTCACAAGAGGCGAAGTTAGTTTTTGAAAATCATAAGAAATGGTTAAGTTACAATATGAAGTATAAATCTGAAGTTCATAAAAATCTTGCACAGATGTATGTTTTAGATGAGAGGTTTGCTAGTTATTATAATGATAAGGTAGAGGGAGAAGTTGTTGAAACTTTAAAGGATATAATTTTAAAATATGCTGAGTAATAAATATATGACCAATAATATGACTTTAGTAGCAATACTATGTGTAGTTTCTGAATTATAATTAACTCATAAGTTAATTCGGAGGTAAGAAATTATGACAACAAAAAGTTGGATTTTGATATTAGTACTACTAGGAGTAGTTATTTTTAGACAGTTAGGTGAGATATCAGCATATTACACAAGGGGACGGGAAGAGGTTATTAATATAAAAATTAAATAAAGAATATTAGAAAAGGAACTGTATGATAGTTAGAAGTTAAAGGCTAACTATCATACAGTTCCTATTTTTTTAATACCATAGCATTAGTTATAGAATCTATTGTGCCTAATGTTTTTATAACTTCTTGCTTAGTTATATTCATTGCACATAATTTTTGGTATATGTTTTTTCTGAATCTTGGAAAAGCAACTGGTTGAGTTAATTGGTCTCCATTTTCTTGGAATAATTGAACTCTAGGAAGATCGCTAGGATGTTTCTTTATTATAACCTTTGCTTTATTAGATAACTCTATAGACTTTGTATCATTCATACTCATATTATAAACAACTCCATATTTGATATTCTAGTGGTATATATTTTATATACTACTAAGTAAATTCTTGTTTTTACATACTTATTATCTATGAAATTTTTAATGTTGTCCATATTCTCAAAAGTTATTTTGTTAATTTAGATATTTTTTAGAGTTTTTAGGCTATAAATATTAGTTAATATCCCAAGAATAAATAGTCCAAATACAAAAAGTGTACCACTATAAGATACAAATGGGATGGCAACTCCTGCATACGGCATTAGGTTAAAGTTCATAAGTGTACCCCAAATAGTTTGTACTATTAGTATAGTAGAAATAGAAAATGCTAGAGATTTTCCATAAGCATTATTTATAGATGCTGAAATTTTGATAAGTCTAAATATAAAGTAAATTAGAATAAGCACAATAGCAATTCCAAATATCCAACCAAAGTAGCCTATGGCACTTACTATTGGATAGCTCAAATTGATATAAGTCATAGTTGTATGATTTTCACCTATAAGTTTAGATGTAGTTAGTATTTTAGTTACTGTTTGAGGACTTCCAAAGTTTGATGTTAGTAGTATATTTAAACCTTTTAAAGAAGTTGCAAGAAAGATTAAAACTTCTAAAATTCCTGTTCCAATTATAAGTTTAACATTTCTACTAAATACATATAAAATTACTAAAAGAGCTATTCCAAAGTAAATAAACATTGGAACAAATTTAAATGAGTAAGCCATGCAAGCAAGAGGTACAAGAACTAAAATTATAGCTAGTATCATATTTTTAATGTTTTTAAAGCTAAGTTTAGTGTAGATGCCTGCTATGCTAAATAAGAATAGTAATGGTAGCCAAGGCAGAACTGAAATTGATACAGGACCAAGTTCATATCCATATTGTTCACTACTTGAAGATGATGTAAAGATATAAAATACATAGATTGCAAAAGCTACTATATACATAGGGATAGAAAACTTCTTTAATATTTTGAATTTAACAAAGTAGCCAATGATAAATGCAATAAGTCCTAGTACAAGCCAAACTGAATTTTTAAGAAAATATGGATTGTTTAAAGGTGTTGTATGGTCTTGATAACTAAATATACTATTAAAAGAAAAACTTCCAACTACTCCTATTACAACAAGTACAAAGATACTTGCAAGAAGTTTATAATCAAAGGTTGGTTTATGAACCTTGTTGAGTTTTTCACCAAGTTTTTGATTATCACCCATGTCTTTTAAAGCAAGATTTACTGCTTCATCAAATGAATTTCCTTGCTTTTTATAGTGATTTATTAGAGCTGTTATATGACTTGTGAGTTCTTCTTTAATTTCTTTATGCACTGCTTTATTTTTAATTAGTGAGCAGGTTTCATTTAAGTAATTATTTATCATTTGATTAGTGTTTATATCCATGAAAATTCCTCCGTATATATAAGTGGATTTGGCTTTTTTAGATAATCCACAATTGATTTTTTATCTTTTAAATGGCTTTTGCCAAGTTTGGAAATTCTATAATATTTTTTGCGAATTTCATCATCTACCCAATAAGATGTTATAAGTTTTTTATCTTCAAGTGTATGAAGGATAGGATAGATAGTACCTTCTTTGTTTTTTAGTTTCTTTTTGATTAATAAATCAAGTTCATTAATAATACTAAAACCATAAGTATCTTTTCTACTTACAAGTAGTAGTATCAAAATTGAAAGCTGTTCATTTAACTTTTCTTCTTCAATTTTATCTAGAATATTATTGAAAATTGTATCTTTGTTAAACATATTTGTTTTAATAGATTCTTTTAAAAAATCATCATATTTCAAATTAATCACCTCTAACATTCAAATGTATTTTTAAGTTCTTTAAGAGTTCTATATAATCTATTTTTTACTGTTGATTCACTAGTTTTAAGTTTTTTGCTAATATCTTTAATCTTCATATCAAATTTAAAGTGTAGCAAAAATATCTTAAAGGTCAGTGCATCTTTTTGCTTTAGATAAGTATAGATTTCATCACAGATTAAAGTAGAATCAAAGTTTTCTGTAACTGAAAGTGAATCGTTATTATTAAATTCTATATCCTCTGAGCTGAGTGAGAAGAGTGGAATATTATTTTTAGCAACTCTAAGCAGCCCATAAGTTTTGAATATCTCATTTCTAGCAATTCTAAATAGATATTTCCTTGGACTTTCAATTTCTCTTTTTTGCATAGCTTTATAAAAATTAAAATAAACATTTTGGATAATATCTTGAACATCTTCTATATTGTTACATTTAGAAATTATGTATCTTAGAATATCATCATAGGTTTCATTATAAATATCATGTAAAATTTCTTCATTTGTTTTATTCAATATTGAGTCACATCCCTTGTAAAAGTACCTTACACTTATAATGATATATTTTAGCTTAGTTTTGTTTCAAAATTTATAAAAATATATAATGGAAATTTTTTCAAATATTTTTGAAAAAATAATTTAAATAGAAAGTTTAGTAAGAACTATAATAGTGCGTTTTAACTTGAATAATTTTACAGTTATATATAATTCCTCTTAAGCTATCTTTAATAATTTTAAAATTTCGGTTAACGAAACTCCATTTTTAGTTGCATTAAAGATAGTTTGTACCCTTTCTTTTTCTAATTCATTTTTTACTTTTTTGAATCCAACATTAAAATGATTTAGAAATTTAGATTTTAATTTGCAATAGGTATAGTTTAAAAGCATTATCAATAAATAACGTTTGATAGCTTTTGTTTTTCGTACTTGATATCCATTTAAACCAAGTTTAGCATTACACTCTCTAAAAAAAGGTTCTATATCCCAACGTAAATTATAGTGATTTAAAATATCTGAAATTGAAAGGTTAGGATCTAATGAAATAAATGCTTTTAAGGTAGATTTTTCATAGAAAGAATCTACTGGGTAACTTAAAACTATAGTTATATTCTTTCTATCACGTAAATTACCTACGTATTTATAAACGTAATAGTCTTTCTTTCTGACTGTGACTAGGTCAAAAGAATCTAGTGGTAATGTTTTCGCAAACATAGAAGCTTTTATTCCAAGTTTGCTATGATTTTTAGGATATAATACCCTATTAGTTTTTATAGCTCCTACATAATTATTTCTTTCATTAGATATTGGATGGGTTACAATAAATTGAACATAAAATATTCGGACATAATATAGTATCATAAAAAATAAAGAAAAGAGGTAAATATCATGGGAAGAAACGGTAAACATTATACTGATGAATT
>NZ_CAMQZG010000036.1 GCF_947039605.1 uncultured Clostridium sp. | reverse complement strand
TTATATTGTTATACTCAATTAAATCTCTAAATATTTTAGCCATCTATATCCTCCTCTTTCGTTTATAAATTTTAGTTCTAAATATTTTATGCACCTTTAACTCTTTTTGACACTCTTTCTTTCACTAACTATATATGCTTAAATTATAAGTTTTTCAATTTTTTAAGATTAACTCTTCTATATATTAATCTTACACTCTTAAATCAGCTAATAATTAGTCTGTTTTATAACCTCTTTTGTTTCCATTTTAATTTGTAATATGTCTTATATCTAAAATATCTTACTCAAAACTTGTAATTTCTTGTTTTTTCATAGTTACCTTAATGTAATTTGATTTATTATTTAAAATGTTAGAATATACTGAATAAATTTTAAAATTGGAGGCTTCTAAATGAAAAAAATTGGAATTACTATAATAGTAGGAATTATCTTAGGACTTGGTATTGGTTTTGGGGGTATTTCTGTCCTTGCTTCACCTAAAAATGCAATAATTCAAACTACTACAAATACTAAACTTACCGGAATCATAACATCAATAGATGCAAAATCAATTATTTTAAATAAGATCCCCGGCAGTACTATAACTAATTTTGCTTTTCATAATATACCTATTCCTGCTTATAGTTCTATTTCTGTAAATGGTAATAAAGAATATAAAATCTCTGTAAATGCTAAAACTGGTAAAATCATTTCTTCTACAGATGCAAGGTTTAAAAATAGTGATATTTCTGCTACTGCTCCTAATGGATTAATTTCTAATATAAAAGCTCGTGAAATTGCTAGTACTAAAGTACCTAATTCAAAGCTTGTTGGATTATCTTTAGATTTTAATAATCCTATTCCAGAATATGATTTGATTATGCAAACTTCTAAAGATAAATTTTACATATCCATAAATGCTAAAACAGGAACTTTAATTACTTTAACTAAGATCAAAATATAAAAAAGCATTTAGATTAGAGATTAACTCTATTCTAAATGCTTTTTCTTAGTTGGTTGATTTAAAATTCTTTTACTATAGCTTCTACTATAATTGAATTTTTATATAGTATTTTTCTGTCATTTATTTTCTTATAATAAATGTTCTTGCTACTCCCTTTAACACTAATTCCTGTTCCTACTTTATAATCTTCTGCTAACACTATTATTTCTACAAACCTTTGCTTCTCTTTTTTTATATAAACCTCTTCACTTTCTTTTCTATGTGCATATTCTAAATATAAATTTAAATATCCTATTACTACTAATTTATATAGATTCATTATTTCTCCATTTAAACTTCTCCCTGTTGCTGTTTTTATTATATAGTTATCTTCTATTTCTATATCTTCTGATATATCTATTATTTCAGCACATCCATCTTCTATTATAAAATTATTTTCTATTTCAAACTCTGTAAACCCTGGATTTGTAGCTTCTATTTTAAATTGTTTTTTTTCAACTTTTAAAAATTTTATTGGACTTTTCATATCACACTTATATTTATAATCTGCACTTATTTGTGAGTTTATAAATCCTATACTACATATTTTTTTCACTAAAACTTTATAGTATAATGTTAAACTTTTACCTTTTAATAAATTACCTATATTTATTCCATTTTCTAGAGTGCTAATATTTATGTTATCATAATCTCTATAAAAAGAACCTACAATAAATTCTATTTCTTCACTCAAAACTTCATATAAACTTATGCTATAGCAATCTACTTCTCCTAAGTTTTTTATATCAATTCTAAAAACTATTTCTTCTCCGAGTATTATAGTTTCTTTGTTAGCTGTCTTTTCTATTTCTAGCTGAGATTTATATACTTTTAGTTCTTCACTTAATACCTCATCTGTCATATAAATTTCTGTTCCCTCTAATTCGTAGTCATATGATACTCTAATCTTATTTGCAATTGTAGCATTTATCCCTCTATCTAGAATCTTAACATTAAATTTTATATGTGCACTTTGATTCTTTTCTAAATATTTTAGGTAAATACCCTTTGATAAACTTGATATATCTATGGGCTTATTATTTAAGTAGATTGACTCTCCTACTATTTCAACTTCTGTTCCTTGAATGTCTACTATTTCTATATTTCTAACTAATTCTTCACTTATATTTTTAACTGATATTTCATATGATATAATTTCTGAAATTATCGCACTATTACAAGTAGCTTTTTTTATAACTTCTAATTTTTGTTCTTTAGGTTCATATTCAGTATTTAATGCTTTTTCTTCTATTACTTTTGTTTCTATTTCACTATATATTTCTTTATCATCTCTATAAATAATCTCTACATCTATGTAATTGAATTTAAACATAGCAACTTTTTCTAGTTCATATGAAAGTTTTATTTTTTCTCCTACATATAAATTGTCTAGATGCATATTAGTGATTCCCATAAAATCATAAAATTGTATATCGTCTATGCAAAGAGTTTTCTCTATATATTGAAAACAAATTGGTATGCTACTTTTTATGTCTATATCAAATATATCAAAACTATTTTTATTTTCTATATATATTTCAAATTTAAATTTATTTTTTACTTTGCTTTTAATATCAAGATTTAAACATCTTATTTTTTTTCTTAAATAGCTTTCCATTTTATTATTTTCTCTCCTTACATAATTACTTACACTATATATATCTATTCATAAATTATATAAAGTATTAAACTTTCTTTCAATTGATTTTCCTTATAAAAAAACACCTTAAATATTTATTTAAGATGCTTTTTAGTATATTTAATGTTCTGTTTTATCTGATTTTATTTCCCAATGAATTACAAATGCTAATATAGCTCTAAGTAGTATAATTGCTCCTAACATAAACATTTCATCAAATGATTGTACTAAGACAGTTTTTAATATTTCTGCTCCCATTTTAAATTCTAATGCTAGTGTTAATGCTTCTGCAAATTTAATTTTTATTGCATAGCCTTTATTAAAAAACAAGTTCATAAGATATTTATAGAATGCTACAAATCCTCCTATGGCTATAATTATCACACCAAATAATTCTAGTATATGTACAATTTCTGGTATTAGAAACTTTAGAAAATCCCCCATTATACTGTCCCCCTTATATAAAACTATTATTTTAATAGTAACTTATTTTGACTTCTTATTATCTCAGAGAATTTTGTTTATTTTAACTCTATTCTATTAATAGTTTGTTAATTGTCTATATTATAAAAACCATCTATAATTTTATAGATGGTTTTACATTTTAAGATGGTAATCTATCTAGTACAAGCTCTCTTATTCCATTTTCATTATTAAATATATCTGCTATTATATTTTCAATTTTTTCAACTGATAAATCATTTTCTTTAAGTTGTAGTTCTAAAGAATCTAATCCTTCATATTTTTTATATTCATCTATAAAATTTCTAAGATATTGCTTCGTTTTCTCAGCATAATCTAATGTTATATATACTTCATTATATACATCAAAACTATTTTCTATAGTTTCTATAACTTTTTTTATCTCTTTATCTCTTATTATATTATTTTTACAGATTTCATCTATTTCTTTATATGAATTTATGTATGCTGTTGATATTTTTTTATTAAAGTAATCTGTATGTATATCAATTACATCCATAACATCGCTATGTTCTCTTAAGTATATTGATACATTTTCACTTGGATTAAAACTTGAAATTGTAACTGAAGGTAATATTACTTCTTTTATAAATTCTAAAATTTCTATTTTTGTTCTAAAAGTAAAAAAGGCTGATATTTTACTTTTACCTTGATTTGTTAGTGTTACTCTTAAAATTTCATCATCTACCATTATAGGTTCACTTAAATTTTTATTTATATAAGTATGCCAATATTCTAATTTTTCCATAAATAACACTCCTCTCTTTATAAGTATAATACATAATTTAACCAATAAAATCAAAGATTAAACATGTTTTTTCAATTTTAAAACAAAAAAACTATTGTATATTAGTTTCATTAGTATATACAATAGCTTTTTATTTTTATATAATAGGTATCTGATATAAAAACTCTTCTAAGTCATCTTGCTGCACACTTTTAGTATCATTCATAAGTTCTATAAAATCAACTAGTGTGAAATCTGTTTCTAAAAACCTTTGTTTAAGTGTTTCAAAATCATCATCAACTTTTTTATATCCAATATATATATCTTTTAGATATGTTTCTAAACAATCTGAAAACTCTACAATTAAAAACACATCATTCTCACTACTAAATATATAATTCATTTCTTCTGTAATTTCCACAAGATTTTTTATCGTAATTTCAGTTTTTGATAAGTTATCTAGTTTTGTGTATAATTTTTCGTATATCTCTATATCCTTATCATCAACTTCTTCAATAGTTTTAATTAATTCTATAAATTGTTCATAGTCTAGTGTAAGTTGCAATATTTCTTCATACTCACTAAATGATTTTGAAAGTATTGTTGTTGGTAATACTACAAATTTTAAAAAACTAATGATTTCTTGCCTATTATCAAAATTAAAATAATTAAAAAAAGCATCATCACTATTTTGATTTACAAGTAAAACTTTTAGCATATTTTTATCCACATCAAACCTTTTAGCACTATCAGCACTTATGTACTTATTCCAATATTCTAAATTATATTCCATATAATTCTCCACTTCTTTAAATAATTTTTAATTTTTAAATGTTATAACAATATCATTTAAATTAGAAAGTAAAACTCCCACATTAAATATTGGTACAAAATGCATTATAAAGTTAAATATAAATACTTTTACTCGGTTATCTTCTTGTATTCCACTTATTTTTAATCTCATAAATTTACTAATAATTGAATTATTATTATTTATAACATCTGCATTTTGTTTCATTGTTTGCTCTAACATTTTTTTTAGCATTTTCTTTTTTAGTTCTTTTTCTTCTTTTGATGTTGCAAGGAATCTAGCAACTGTTGTCAGAAGAGCAATTCCTGTAACTATAAGATAAAGCTCTAATATTAAAGCTAAAATATTCATATGTCATTCCTCCCTTATCTATACAGTTATTTAAGAATATGATAACATAAAAAGTTACTATTTTCTTTATTTTATTACTTTTTTATTAATTTTATTTTTTATATGTTAATATATATATATTAGAGTATTGCTACTTATAGGAGGTTTTATGAAAGCTTTTGTAAATATTGAAAGATGTATTGGTTGTGAGTTTTGTGCAAGTACTTGCCCTGAAATATTCAGAATTAAAGAAATTTCACCAGATGTTGAAAAATCTTTTCCATCTGAGAATGAAATTCCAGATAATTTACTTGATTTAGCATATGATATTGAAGATAGATGCCCTGTTGCAGCTATTATTATTGAGTAAAAAAGAAGTTGCCACATTTTTGGCAACTCCTTTTACTTCTTTCACAGTTCTATATCCATAACTTCCAATTCCACATTCCGTAAAAATTCCATTTCCAGTTGATAAAAATACTACATGACCACATTCATCAGTTCTATGAACTTCTATATTTCGCTCTTTTAATCTTTTCATAACTTCCTTCGCTGGGTTTGCATAAACATTACTTTCACTATTTGTAATTACGGCATATTGAGGTTTTAATTTATCTAAGAAAATTTCTGTTGTACTTGATGCCGATCCATGATGCCCTATTTTTAAAACATCAACTTTTTCCATTTTCTCTAAAACTCTCTCTTCTGTTGTCTTTTCTGCATCTCCTGCAAATAGAAACTTATCTGTCCCATTGCAATAAAGTGTTATAAGTGACTCATCATTTGTATATGTTCCACCCTTAGTATTATAAATTTTAATATAAGAATCCTCTCCTAAAACTATTAACTCGCCCTCACTTGGAATTTTAGGTATGATAGATTTAAAATCCATCGCATCTATAAATTCATAATATGCTTTAGTATCTAGTTTCCCATTTGATACTAATATATTTTTGACTTCAAATTCTTTTATAACTCTATCAAGACTCCCAATATGATCTTTATGATTATGAGTTGCTATCATATAATCTATTTGTTTTATGCCTTCTTTTTTTAAATATGCAACAATCATATTTTCATCATTATTGTCAGCCCCATCTATTAATATAGTTTTTTCACCTTTTACAAGTATACAATCACTATTTCCTGTATTTAAAAAGTGAACCGTTGTGTCTTTTATTTCAAGTTCTCGACTTACAACTCTTTCTAACTGAAATATCTTAGCTCTAAAAAAACAATAACTTAACATAAAGAAAAATATTCCTGTTGTCACAATAATTAAATTCCTTATAATTTTAAACTCTCTATCACTTAATCCTAACAAAATATAATCACCCCTTTGTAATTTTCGCCTCTAAAACTTTGTTAGAATTAGTATTACCTAAAGTTTATGAAATATTATATTATTTATACATTACGTAAAAATTATTCTATTTTTCATAAAAAAAATACCTGCTATCTCAGCAGGTATCGCTATTAATATAAATTATGTTCTGTTTTATAAACTATTAAAGCTTCATATATTTCTATTTTTAATTCATCCATTGGAGGTATGTTTGCACCCTCTTTTGCCATTTCTATAGCGATTTCGCCAATGATTTCCTCATTTGTTTTTTTACCTATTTCTTCTTCATATTTTGCAAATAAATGTCTTAATTCTCTTTTAGCCAAATCTTTCATAATATATGCCGCCTTCCATCATTTGTTTCTATATAACTATTATACTATAAGTATTATAAATTTCTATAATAATAGAATTCTTTATAAATCTATTCTTTTTAAAACGTTTTCTTCTAGAAACTCTAAAAAATTCTTTATAATAATATAATTCTTTATATTATTTTTAAAATTCAACTAGCAATTTAATCTTTTTTAGATTGATTAATTTATTATAATAGAGCTTTAATTATTTTTATTTATAACCCTTTACCAATATTTCTGCCTTATGGTCTACTTCTCATTTGCATTTTGTTTTTTTTAAAATAAGTTTTATAATCAATTTAAATTGACAATAAAACTTATTTAAATAAATTTCTAATTACAACTTTTATATTTAACTACTAAATTATACACATCATCATTTTTCATAATATCACTCATTATACCTATCCCATCAGCACCACTATTTAATACTTCTTTATAATTCAAAATATTTATTCCACCAAGTGCAATTACTTTTATAGGCACTTTACTTTTAATCTCTTTTATAAATAAAAGTCCTTTTCCTTTTAAACCTTTTTTACAATTTGTTTCATAAATATTAGAACATAAAATATATGAAGCACCAAGTTTATATGCATTTATAGCCTCTTCTACACTATGAACTGATACTCCTATTTCACCATTTATATCATTCTTTAATTCTATAAACATATTATAAGGCATGTGTATTCCTACACCTTCTATCTCATTTTTTATTTTATACATTGAATTTATAAAAAGCTTTGTTTTTCTACTCCCTATCATACCTTTAATCTTAATTGCATAACCTAAAACTATTTTATATGGAAGTTCTTTTTCTCTTAAAATTATATGGTCTATTCCTGCATTTATAGCTTCTTCTATAACTCTAAAGTATTCTTCATCTGAACTTACTAAATTTCTATTTGTAATAAGACATATATAACTCATCTATATACTATCCCAGTCTTTGAATATTGCTTGATAACCAAGATTATTTAATACCTCTTTTATCTCATTAGTACTTCTATCATCACATATTTCAAACTGCTTTTCTCCCTTATCTTCTTCAAGAGAATGTCCACCTACATCAGTTGAAACACCTGCTGACATTTTTGTAACACCAAGAGGAATTAAATTTTCTCTAAAACCTTCTCTTTCTCTAGTTGAAATATTAATCCCTGCATTATGATGAAATAATCTTGCTACAAGTATAGACTGCACCAAATTTCTATCACTAACCTCATCTACTAAATGGAATATTCCTTTATGTGGTCTAATTCTTGGGAATGAGAATGATAAATTTACCATTGGATATTTATCTAAAAGATATTTCCCATGCATTATTGTAAAAAACATTTCTCTTCTAAATTCATTAAGTCCAAGTAGCGCTCCTATATTTAAATTCCTTATCCCAGCTTTTGCCCCTCTCTCTGGTGCATCAAGTCTAAAGTTATAATTTCTTTTAGGTCCTGCAAGATGAACATTCTTATATACTTCTCTATCATAAACTTCTTGATATACAGTTAGCCCATCTACTCCATTTTCTACAACTCTCTTATAATCATCTTCCTTCATAGGATAGATTTCTATTGTTATAGACTCAAAATGCTTTCTTAAAATTTTTACAGACTCAACCACATAATCAGCATTAGTATGCTTTTCACTTTCACCTGTTAAAACTAGAATATTTCTAAAACCTTCTGCATTTATTCTTTTTCCTTCTTCATCAATTTGCTCCACTGTAAGTTTTTTTCTTACAATATCATTCTCTATATTATAAGTACAATAAGCACATTTATTAACACATATATTTGAAATATACATTGGAGTATATAAAAGAATAGTCTTTCCAAAATTTCTTGTAGTTATATCATTTGCCCCCCTTGCCATATTCTCTAAAAACTTTTCAGCCTTTGGAGAAAGTAAGTTTAGTAAATCAGTATAATCTTTTTTATTTCTATTAATTGAATTTAAAATATCTAAATCTGAAACTTTATCAAAATACCCAGTAAAATCAAAGTTTTCAAATTCTTCAATAATATTTAAAAATGACATCTTAATCTAAGAACCCAAGCAGTGGAGATGAAGCCTTAGCAATGCTTGAAACTTCTCCACCTTTTGCTAGATAGGCATTTCTACCTGCTTTTACTGCATCTTTAAACGCCTCTGCCATAAGTACTGGGTTATTACTTGATGAGATAGCTGTATTAAGTAATACTGCACTAGCACCCATTTCCATAGCTTCTGCTGCATGAGATGGCATTCCAATCCCTGCATCTACTATAATATGAGTATCAAGTTCATCTATCATAAGTTGTATAATTTCTTTTGTTCTAAGACCTCTATTTGTACCAATAGGGGCTGCAAGTGGCATAACTGCAGCTGCTCCTGCCTCCATCATATATCTTCCAACTGTTAAATCTGGATTCATATATGCGAATACTTCAAATCCTTCTTTTGAAAGTATCTGTGTTGCCTTTAGAGTTTCTATATTATCAGGCATCAAATATCTTGAATCATTTATAACCTCTATCTTAATCCAATTACCAAGTCCCATAGCCTTTGCAATCCTAGCAATTCTAACTGCTTCCTGTGCATTTCTAGCACCTGAAGTATTTGGCATAAGTATCATATCTTTAGGAATGTAATCTACTATATTTTCCTGTGTATTCTGTAAATCAACCCTTCTAACTGCCATTGTAATAACCTGACTTCCTGAAGCCTCTATTATTTCTGGAACTTTTATATTAGTAGTCTTTCCACTACCTATAAATAATCTAGAACTTAAAACTTTCCCACCAATTTTCAATTCATCTTTCATCTTATAAATCTCCCCCATTATTTATTTCACCAAGTATTATTCTAACTGCTGTATTTGCCATATGCCCAGCCGCTATATTCACTCTTGTAGACATAAGTCCACAAAACTCTCTAGCCTCTGAAACTTGATCCCCACAGACATAAAATCTACTATTCATTCTTTTTGTTTTTATAGTGTTAGATGGATAAACACCAGCCATTCCACTACCTGAAACTATTATTTTTTTTGATTTTGTAAGAAGTGTATTCACAAGCTCTGCCTTACACTTTGCATCATCAAAAGCTTCAATAACTACATCACAGTCTTTAAAAATTTCAATGCAATTTGTTTTATCTAAAAAAGCATCTATTTTTTCTACCTTAATAAAAGGATTTATCATTTCTATATTTTTAATAGTAGTATCTGTTTTAAACTCTCCAAGTTGACTTATAAAATAGTTTTGTCTATTTAAATTACTAGGCTCAACTATATCAAAATCAACTATAACAAGCTCTCCTATCCCAATTCTAGCAAGCATACTAGCAATATTAGACCCAAGACCTCCAAGACCTGCAATTCCAACTTTTGCTTTTTTGAGTTTTTCATATACTAAAGGCGTATGCCTTGCCATCATCACAGATTCAACTTGTTCATATGATAACTTCTCACCTTTTTTAATAAAACTTATACTATCATTTTCTTTAATAGGCTTGTCTTCCTTAATAGGAAATCCATTAACTATAATCACATCTGCATCTTTCTTATATAGGGCTTTAAGAGCAAAAACAGTAGCTTCTATATCTACGCTTACTTCCTCTTCATTAATCTTTACATTTATACTACTCATTTATTAGCCACCACCAACAAATGATATAATTTCAATCTTATCATCGGTCTGAATAATTCTCTCACTAAACTCTTCTACTGGTATAATATCCATATTAATCTCAACCACAACTTTTTTGCTATCAAGATTTAATTTTTCTAATATCTCAATTACTCTACAACTTGAAATTTGCATTTCACTTCCATTAATAATCATATTTTACCTCCCCCCCCTAGTCCTTATAGCTTAGCTAGTCTTTGTAATACCATTTTATACCATTTAATTTCATAAGACAATTTATATTGTATAGTTTTCAGTATTCTTTTTATTATGATTTTTAATTTATAACTATAAAAAATAGGACTACATCTAGTTTTCACTAAATATAGTCCTTCTTTCTCAAATATGTATAAATTAAAACTTTAAACTTTCTTGTTATCTTTTTTTAAAACAAAAAATGCTAATAAAAAAGAAATTAGTGTAAATAATGAAGCAACTCCAAATGATATATTCATTCCATGAATCATTGCTGACTCTGGGTTTATAATGTTCGAATATTTAGCTCCATTAACCATTATTGTAATTAGTATTGCAGTACCAATTGATGCTGCAACTTGTCTTAGAGTTGTACTGGCTGCTATTCCATGAGAATAAAATTCTTTCTCTAAAGCATTTAAACTTATAGTAGTAAGTGGCATCATAAACAGTGCAATTCCAAGTAATCTTATAGCATACATTACTGATATAAATACTAAAGAAGTTGTAGCTGTTAAGAACATAAAGCTTAAAGTACCAATAGTTACAAGTAAAAGCCCTGAAAGAACTAAAAGCCTTCCACCAAACTTATCAAATAGTCTACCTGTAATCGGACTCATTACCCCAAGAATTAATGCTCCTGGTAGCAGTAAAAGTCCTGATTCAAATGAAGTAAATCCCCTAGCTGTTTGCACATATAAAGGTAAAATAACTTCTGTTGATAAAAATCCTGCAAAAACTATTAATACTATTAATGTAGCAAATGAAAATACCTTACTTTTAAATACTCTTAAATTTAAGAATGGACTCTTCATTGTAAATTGTCTATATGTAAATATTACTAAACCTAGAAGTCCTACAATAGTTGGAATTAAGAATTTTGAACTTCCCCATCCATATGTTCCAGCATTACTAAATCCATAAAGTAATCCTCCAAATCCTATAGTTGAAGTCAATACTGATAAAATATCAATACTCGCTTTTTCACTCTTCTTAATATTTTTGAGTAAAAAATATCCTAAAATTATATCTATAATTGCTATTGGTAATGTTATGTAAAATAAATCTTGCCAGCGATAATGTTCTACTAGCCAACCTGCAAATGTTGGTCCAATAGCTGGTGCAAATGAAATTACTACTCCCATTATCCCCATTGCTGTTCCACGTTCTTCTGCTGGGAAAATGAATAAAAATACGGTTTGCATAAGTGGTAATATAATACCTGCTCCCATAGCTTGTATTATCCTTGCTATAAGAAGAACATCAAAACTTGGTGCTACAGACCCTATAAGTGTTCCAACAGCAAATAGTCCCATAGATACAAAAAATAATCCTCTTGTTGAAAATCTTTTAATTAAAAATGCTGTCATAGGAACCATTATTCCTGAAGTTAGCATAAATGCAGTTGTAAGCCATTGACCGTTAGATGTTGTTAAATGCAACTCTCTAATAATTGTTGGCAAAGCTGTTGTAAGAGCAGTTTCATTTAAAAAAGCTATAAATGTTCCAAGTAATAATATTGAAGCAATTATCCACTTATTTCCTATGTTATCTACTTTAAACTCATCCGTCATTCGTCTCCTCCTATTTTTTTCTTATATATTAAATTAAAAATACTTATTTTATATTTTAAAAATTATAAGCTTTAAGTCGATTATATTATTAATTTTCTATTAAGTCAATGTGTATATTATATGAATTAATATTTTTTATCCTTTTTTATTTTTAAATTATTATTTTCAAGAAAGGCAAAAGTACCCCTAGAACTTATTATTCTAGAGGTACTTTTTTAAATATATTATTTAGCTTCTACGTAAGCATCTTCAAATTGAATTTTACCAAGTTGAGTTACTCTTACACCTTTAATATTCTTTTGAATACCTTTTGGTTGTGTATAGAAATAGATTGGTATTAATGGCATATCAGCCATCAATATAGCCTCTGCATCTTTAAGTTGTTGCTCTCGTTTTGCAACATCTGGCTCCGCCTTTGCTGCATTTATAAGTTTATCAAACTCAGGATTTGAGTATCCTGGGTTATTAAGACCTACATTCGTTACAAATAAATCAAGGAATGTCATAGCATCAATATAATCACCTATCCACCCATCTCTAGCAATTTGGTATTGCTTGTTAACTCTTGTATCTTGGAATACTTTCCATTCTTGGTTTTTAAGTTCTGTTTTAACTCCAATATCTGTCCACATACCTTGAACAGCCTGAGCTATTTCACTATGAGAACCTTCTGTATTAAACATTAATTCAAATGTTGGAAGACCTTTACCTCCTGGGTATCCAGCTTCTTCTAATAATTTTTTAGCTTTTTCTATATCTCCAGCAGGTGGAAAATATTCTTTACTAAATGGTTTTCCATCTATTCCTTTCATACTTGAAGGTACAAAACTTGTAGCCGGAGCTTGTTCTCCCTTAGTTACATTTTTAACCAATAACTCTCTATTTATAGCAAGATTTAAAGCTTCTATTACTTTAGGATCTCTTAATGCCTCGTGGCTTAAGTCATTTCCTGTTACGTTAACTGAGAAGTAATATGTCCCAAGTTGAGGGAATACCGTTCCAAGTCCACTCGCAACCGCACCTTGAATTTCAGCTGGTGGAATTGAGTCTACCATATCCATTCCACCTGATTTAAATGATGAATATGCTGAATTTTGATCTGCAACCATTCTAACATCTAAAGTTTCAAGTTTAATTTTATCTTTATTCCAGTAATTTTCATTTTTCTTAAATACTATTGATTGTTTTTGATTGAACTCAGTCATTGTAAATGGTCCATTTGAAATATAAGTTTCTGGCTTTGTTGCCCAAGCATCATTACCTTCAACAACTTCCTTTTTAACAGGATAGTATGTTGGGAATGCCATAAGTTCTAAGAAATATGGAGTAGGATTTTCAAGAGTTACCTCAAACGTAGCTTCGTCTATAACTTTAAGCCCTAAATCTTCTACTTTCCCCTCACCTTTATTATAAGCTTCTGCACCTTTAATATAGTAAAGTTGATATGCATATGTTGCCGCTGTTTCTTTCGCTAATGCTCTTTTCCAAGCATAATCAAAATCATTTGCTGTAACTTTGCTTCCATCTGACCACTTTGCATCCTCTCTTAATTTAAATGTATATACAAGACCATCTTCTGATAATGTATGTTCTTTTGCTACCCCAGGAATTATTTTTTCTTCAGGTCCTATTTTCATAAGTCCCTCAAATGCATTTGATATAACTGAACTAGCTTGACTTTCTTGACTTAATGCTGGGTCAAGAGTTTTTGGATCAGCCCCCATATTAAATATTATTTTTTGTTCTACAGCACCCCCATCACCTGCTGATGAATCACCACCACAAGCTACAAGTGTACTTGTACTAATTGCTAATGCCATAGCAATTGC
Source organism: uncultured Clostridium sp. (assembly GCF_947039605.1). Lineage (GTDB taxonomy): Bacteria > Bacillota > Clostridia > Clostridiales > Clostridiaceae > Sarcina. Next base: position 15,468 of record NZ_CAMQZG010000036.1, on the reverse strand, counting down.
ACAAAACTTTTTAAGTCTTGTTAATTTCATAAAAATTGCCCCCTTATTAATTTTTATTTATATTATATTGCGTAGCGCAACTTAATATCATTTTGAAAATTTGTGCTAATTAAATAAATGACATGCTACAAAGTGTCCTGTTTCAATCTCTTTAAGACTTGGACATTCTCTATTACAAATATCCATAACTTTGCTACATCTGCCTGCAAATCTACAACCATCTGGTGGGTCTATAGGTGATGGAATATCTCCCTCTAGAACTATTCTTTGATTGCTTTTTGCTATTCTTGGATCTGGAATTGGAACTGCTGATAAAAGTGCTTGTGTATATGGATGTCTAGGTTTTGTATAAACATCATCACTTGGACCTTTTTCAACCATCTTTCCAAGATACATAACTCCTATATGAGTTGAAATATGTTTAACCATACAAAGGTCATGTGCTATAAATAAGTAAGTAAGCCCCATTTCTTCCTGTAACTCTTCTAGCATATTAATAACCTGAGCTTGAATTGAAACATCAAGCGCTGATATAGGTTCATCACAAATAATTAAATCTGGTTCTACTGCAAGTGCTCTTGCAATTCCTATTCTTTGTCTTTGACCACCTGAGAATTCATGTGGGTATCTATTGATAGAATCACCACTAAGTCCAACTTTTAAAAGTAGAGTTTTTATTCTTTCTTCTCTTTGAGCACCTTTGTAAAGTTTATGAACATCTATTGACTCACCTACAATGTCCCCAACAGTCATTCTTGGATTTAAAGATGCATATGGATCTTGGAAAATCATTTGCATTTTTCTTCTTAGTGGAACCATTTGTTGGTCTGATAAATCTGTAATATCTTCACCATTAAAAATTATATTTCCCCCTGTTGGTTCATATAATTTTAAAATAGTTCTTCCTGTAGTAGTTTTTCCACACCCTGACTCACCTACAAGCCCAAGTGTTTCACCTTTATTTATAGTAAATGAAATATCATCAACTGCCTTAACATAACTTTTAGGTTTAAATAAACCTTTATTAATAGGAAAGAACTTTTGTAAGCCTTTTACTTCTAAAACAACTTCATTATTCATTATCTATTCCCTCCTTAATTACAAACCCCTCAACTTTTGGTGCATCTTTGTGGCAAAGCCAACAAGAAGTTTCCTGAGTTTCACTTACTTTAAAGCAAGGTGGCATTTTTTCTATACAAACTTTCATTGCATGATCACATCTAGCTGCAAATGGGCACCCTACTGGTGGCTTTAATAAATCTGGTGGTTGTCCATCTATTGGCTTTAATTTTCCTTTTATAGTTTCCTTAGGATTTGGTACACTTCTTAAAAGTCCCCATGTGTAGGGATGTCTTCCATTGTAGAAAATTTCTTCAGTTGTTCCTTTTTCTATAATAACGCCCCCATACATAACATTAACTCTTGTACAAAGGTCTGCTACAACGCCTAAATCATGAGTTATAAGGATTATAGATGTATCAAATTTATCCTTTAAAGCTTTCATTAAATCAAGAATCTGTGCTTGAATAGTAACATCAAGTGCTGTTGTAGGCTCATCTGCTACTATAAGTTTTGGATTGCATATAAGGCTCATAGCTATCATAACCCTTTGTCTCATACCACCTGAAAATTCATGAGGGTATTGATTAATTCTCTTTTTTGGACTTGGAATCCCCACAAGTTCAAGCATATCTATTGCTTTTACCATGGCCTCTTTTTTGCTTATTTTTTCATGTTTTATAAGGTGTTCTGTAAGTTGGTCACCTACTTTTAAAACAGGATTTAATGAAGTCATAGGGTCTTGGAATATCATTGCTATTTCTTTTCCCCTTATAACTTCCATCTGTTTTTCTGTATAATTTTTTATATCTTTACCTTTAAAAATAACTTCTCCATCACTAATTTTTCCATTAGCTGTTAAAAGTTTTAAAACAGACATCATAGTTACTGATTTTCCAGAACCAGATTCTCCAACTACTCCAATAGCTTCCCCATATCCAAGGTCAAAAGTGACACCTCTTACAGCTTGGACATTTCCAACATGAGTTTCAAAGTGAGTTTTTAAATTTTTGACTTCTAATAATTTTTCCATAACTTCCTCCTAAACTCTGTTTTTAGGGTCTAAAGCCTCTGTAAGACCATCCCCGAATAAGTTAAATGCAAGTATTATCATACATATCATAAGAGCTGGGAATAATAATTGATATGGATAAATACTTATAACTTTTTGTGCTTCATTTGCAAGTGTTCCAAGTGATGCTAGTGGTGGGTTTATCCCAAGCCCTATAAACGCAAGGAATGCCTCTGTAAATATAGCTTGTGGAATTAAAAGTGTCATTGTTACAATTATTGACCCTACACAATTTGGTATAAGGTGTCTAAATAAAATCCTTGCTTTTGAAGCTCCTAGCGCTTTTGCTGCAAGTACAAACTCTTGTTGTTTAAGCTGAAGTACTTCCCCTCTAACTATTCTTGCCATATTAATCCAATAAGATATACATAATGCAAGAATTATAGTTCCTATACCACTACCATTATCTTCACCTGGTGTAGAAAAAACTGCCATAAAAATAATAACGTAAATTGTAAGTGGAATTGAGTATAATACATCAACTATTCTCATCATAAAGTTATCAACTTTTCCACCTATGAAACCTGAGATTCCTCCATAAATAACTCCGATAATAATATTTATAACTGCTGCTGATATCCCTATCATAAGGGAATATCTAGCACCATACATAACTCTAACTAAAATATCTCTACCAAGATGATCTGTTCCAAAGAAATGCACCCCATTAGGAGCTTGATTTGCAAGTTCAAGATTATTCTCATTATATGCAAATGGTGATATCATAGGATAAAATACTGCTGCAAGTATAATTAATATAATTGCTACAAGAGAGAATAACGCAAGTTTATTTTCTTTAAGTCTTCTCCATGCATCTTTCCAATAACCAACACTTGGTCTTACTACTGCCTCAACCTTTTTCTCATCATTTGAAAGTGGTGTAAAGGCATCTTTATCTAACTTTAAATCCTGATATAATTCTTCTTTAATTTCCATAAATACCCTACCCCTCTAATTTAATTCTTGGATCTATAATTCCATATAAAACATCAACTATTAAATTACAAACTACTATTAATGTACAATAGAATACTGTAATTCCAAGTAATGCTGTATAATCTCTATTACCAACAGATAAAACAAACTCATTTCCAAGGCCTGGTATTGCAAACATCTGCTCTACTACAAAACTTCCTGTTAGAACCCCTGCTGTAAGTGGCCCAAGATAAGTTATAACTGGAATAAGTGAATTTCTAAGAGCATGCTTTATGATAATTACTCTATTACTAAGACCCTTAGCTTTTGCTGTTCTTATATAATCTGATTTTAAAACATCTGCAAGTCTTGTTCTTGTAAGTCTTGTTATAAATGCCATTGCACTACCTGATAATGCTATAACTGGCATTATATAATTCGCAGGTTCTGTGAATCCTATCGCTGGAAGCACTCCAAGCTTTACTGCAAACACAAATATTAAGACTGACCCTATTACAAAACTTGGAATGGTCATTCCTATTGTGGCCAGTATCATACATAATTTATCCGGCCATCTCCCCGCTTTTAATGCTGCTATAATTCCAAATAAAACACCTACTATAAGTGAAAACAGAATTGAAACTCCACCAAGCTTAGCTGATGTTGGGAATGAATATTCTATATTTTCATTTACACTTCTTCCAACGAAGACCATAGATTCTCCCATATCACCTTTTGCAAGGTTCTTCATATATATAAAATATTGTTCCGATAATGGCTTGTCCAACCCATATTTTTCATTAAGTTGTGCCTTTACTTCAGGTGTTACCTTCTCTCCATCAAATGGTCCACCTGGCATAAGTCTTATTAAAAAAAATGTTACAGTAATAACTGCCCATATTGTTACAAGACTTATTAATACTCTTTTAAGTATGTATTTTGCCAATTTAATTCCCCCTTTTTCTTTATTCCCCAATAACTAACAAAAACACTTGTATCTCATACGAATACATATCTGTGTAAAAAATTAACCAAGTAATAATTCTCGGCTTTGTTAAATTATATCTTTTATATATTTTTTTGTAAATACTTTTTTTGGAAATTTTTGAAAAATATTCTTAATAATATAAAAAAAGTAAGCATAAACTTTTATTTATACTTACCTGTAAACTTTACCAATATAAAATTATTCCCGCTACTGCACATATTATTATTACAAAAAGCGCTGACATCTTTCTATATAAAACTAATACTGCTGCAATCGCCCCAATAACAACTTCTCTTATATCTAATTTATAAATACTAGACATTGTTATGAAAGCACTAAATATAAGTGCTATAAGTGCAGGTTTCATCCCTAGAAGCGCATCTTTCCATGTTTTTGAATTTTTTAACTTTTCAAAAACAACACATGCTACTAAAACTAAAATAAATGGAATTGTAGAAATCCCTACAACAGCTACAAATGCCCCCCAAAATCCCGCGACTTTAAATCCTACATATGTAGATAAATTTACAGTAACAGGACCTGATGCGATTTGAACTATCCCAATATATGAACTAAGCTGAGTTGCTGTAATCCATCCATGTTCACTAACTAAAACTTGTTTTATAAAAGGCAGCATAGCATATCCACCACCAAAGGCAAATGCACCAATCTTTAAAAATGCTAAATATATACTAAGCAACATCTATTTACCCTCCTTTTTCTTAAGGAAAGTTCTATAAGCAACTATTCCATAAATTGCAGAAAAGACTATTAGTATTGCTGCATTTAGTCCAAAATAGTCAAGTGCTATAAGTGCTATAAGACCAAATGCTATGTTATGAATTGTTTTATCAAGTTTTTTCCAAAACTTTAAAACTGCTGATAATACAAGTATAGGTACTGCTGCCCTTATTCCAAGTAATGCATGTTTTACATAAACTACATTATGAAAATTCAAAAGCACACTAGCAACTAAAATTACTGTGATAAATGCAGGTATTATTATCCCTGCAAGGCATACAATAGCACCTACCAGTTTATTCAACCTATAACCTACAAATGTAGCAGACGTAACTGCAATAGGCCCTGGCAGGCTCTGACATACCGCTATAATTTCCATATAACTATCTTCATCTATCATCTTTCTTTTTTCTACGAGCTCTCTTTCCATAACCCCAATCATTACATACCCACCACCATGAATAGATACGCCTATTTTTAGGAATATTAGAAAAAGTTTAAAAGCTTTTTTCATTGTTTTCCTTCTTTCTTTATCTTTTGTAAATATATTTTTTTATTTTATAAACTTTGAATTCCAATTATATCACTAAAATCATAGAAAAAAGTGAATAAACTAATACTTTAGTTCATTCACTATATATACTTTATATTTTTTGCTTTAATACTATTTAGCTATATAGGTTATAAAATCATTACACATCTCATTACTTGAACAAAGAATATACTTACCAATATTTTTTTCACTAGATATATTTAAAAGATTCATGACATCTTTTTTTATATGATTATCTATATCTACAATATAATCATATCTTGTATCTATTAGTAATTCTTTTAAATTATCCTCTTTACTTCTATCACAAACTAAAATTTTATTATATCCCACAAAGGAAACTGACTCTTTTGTTTCTACAATCATATCTACACTATAACCTAGCTTAATCAATTGTTTCGTCATAAAACTTCCTATAAAACTTGTCCCACCTATAATCAACATTTTCACCATTTATAATCCACCTTCATTTCACTAATATTCAGTCTTTTTTATTGTTAGTTTCATAATATCAATAAAAAATTAACTTATCTCCAACATAGTGTAAATGAATGTCTAATATATTTTTAAATTTTAGTTAACAAGCCCTTTCAATATATTTTTTGTAATACTCTTGAATCCTTTTCTCCTACTTTACTTTTCTATATCGAAGTATAATTATTTATGGTAATATAACGAATTTCATAGGAGAAAAAACATGAAAAAAAATATAATTATAGGAATAATTGCTGCTGCTTTACTTGTTGGTATTGCAGGCACTTTAATATATATGAAGAAACAAAATGAACCAAAACCAAAAAAAATTATAGAAGTTCATAAAATAGTTACTATAAAACCAAAGGTAAAAAAAATAAAACCTCTTCTTGACTATGGAATACACTTCTTAAATGAAAAAGATTTCCCTTACTTTATGAAATATAAAGCAAGTGTTTTACCTTTTATAAAATCACAATACCCAACAAACTTTGTTGTAGATATAACTATTGACTCGGTCAAAATGAATAACTGGAAGATGGAAATTTTCTATAGTGCGAAAATTACTGAAAGTAACTATTATTCATATACACAGAAAAGTCTTAATTATAGTTGTAATGTACGGAGTAATATTCCTATTGAAAGCATGAATTCATATCAGAAAACTAATAGTACAATAGCAAATAGTCACTACAGCATTCCTGCTGGCTCTAGTTATCTTACTATAACAAAAAATAATCAAACTTATATACAATTCCTTGTAAATGGTTTGGGTCTTTGTAATTCAACTCCTGATATAAATACTTCTATCATTGCGAACCAAGGAGTTTCAACAGAACCTTATAATGAAGATTCAGAAACTAAACCTGCACCTTATATCTATTCAATCATAGATTCAGATGGTGTGACTGATACTGGATTTATAAACGCGGGTGCATCTACAGTAAAATATACTTTAAAATCAACTAAACTTGAAAAAACTAATCAAAAAGTATATTTACCTGCAAACACTAAACTTTATTTTTATCCATCACAATATTCAAAGGAAATTGTTTCAACAAACACTCCTATTGAAACTACTGCAACATCTATGTTAAAAGTTTCAAAAAATAAATATATGTATCTTGTTACAGTTCAAGGTCAAGAGGGTTGGGTACTTTTATAGTACTCTTTTTCTTTGCAAAAAAAATAACGCCTATATTAGACGTTACTTCTACTTTTATTGTAATACTGAATATCTAGTTGCTTCTACAAAGCTTTTCATCTCATTAATTATCCAATAACTATCTCTTAGTATAGCTTGTCCTAAAAATGCTAATCCATGCTTTGTATTTAATATGTCAGCATCTTCAAATGCTATATTTATCAAGCCACCTTCAACTACTGGTAACTCTTTTTCTATTTCTTTATTTTTCACTTCTACTAAAGTAGCACTTTCTATCTCTTTTTCATTTTCTGTACTTAAATTAACAAGGTCTACCCCCTCTTTTCTAAGTATTTCTATTAGTCTTTTAAGTTCTTGCTTCTCTTTATCTGTTACGTATAAATCGGCTGCTAACCTTACAGCTAATACTTTTTCACTTGGCAGTACTTCTCTTATGCCTATAACTATTTCTTTTAACAGTCTTGCTCTATTTTCAAATTTTCCACCATAAGAATCTGTTCTTTTATTTAAATCACTTGATAAAAATCCCGTTATTAACTCTCCATTTATTTCCACAAAATCAAAACCAGCTTTTAAAGCTCTTTTTGTTGCCTTCTTAAAGGCTTTAATTATATTCTTTATATCTTTGATTGAAAATTCTTTTTTCTCTAGATTATCTTCTTCTAAGTTTACCTGTCCATTTTTTCCAAAATGAAATAACTGTATTCCAGCTACTGATTCTTTCTTCTTTATTGAACTCGCTATTTTTTTTAGTCCTTTTATATGTTTATCACTCCAGATTCCAAGATCTTTTTGTGTTTCTCTACCTTCTTTATCAACCGCAGTTGCCTCAACAACAACTGTTCCTACACCATTAAGTGCTTTACTATCATAGTGATTAAAATGAAACTCTGTTGCAAATCCTTGTGAATTTGCACAGTTACTTGACTCTGGTGCCATAACAACTTTATTTTTGAAGCTTAAGTTTTTAAACTTAAAATTCTTAAAGGCCCCTTTACTCATGTCATTCACTCCTTAAATTTAATAATTGAGATTTTACTCCCTCTTGCTATACTTTAATTATATAGAACTTCACATACAATAAAAATCTGATTAAAAGTCTAAATTTAATCAATTAAAGATATTCTAATCAAATTATCTTTATAATTCTCGTATTCTCTTAGTATATCTACTTACTACACTTCTAATTCATTTTTTTTCTAAATTTTTTTAATTTTTATAAGCCCTAAACCCTTTTAAATAAAGGTTTTATAAGCATTTTATTATATACTCCTAGAACAGTATAAAAAGTTATTTAATACTGTATATAAGATTAAATTAAATCTTTTTACAAGTTAAAAGTAATATTTTTGGTCTATTCGTAATAAATTTGAAATATTCTTCACTTAAACTACAGATAAACTTTAGATTTCAATATTATTTAATACTTTTTAAATTTTAAGCTATAATAAATTATATAAACATATTTATTTTTTTAGAAAAGGAGTCATAATTTATGAAAGAGATAATTTTAGCAGGTGGTTGTTTTTGGGGAGTTGAAGAATTCTTTAGAAGACTTGATGGTGTTAGTGAAACAGAGGTTTGTTATGTAAATGGGAAAATAGATAATCCAACATATGAGTTAATTTGCGGTGGAAATACTAATTATGCTGAAGCTTGCAGAATAATTTTTAATGAAGATATTATAACTTTTGAAGTGCTTCTTGATAATTTTTGGTCTATAATTACACCAACATCTTTAAATAAGCAAGGAAATGATATTGGAAGTCAATATAGAACAGGAATTTATTATTTTGATCCTATTGATATTACAACTATTGAACTTAGTTTAGAGAAAGAACAAAAAAATCACATAAAAAAAATAGTTACTGAAGTAAAACCTTTAGACAAATATTATAGAGCAGAAGATTCTCACCAAAAATATTTACAAAAAAATCCGAATGGTTACTGCCATATAAACTTTAATTAATAAAAAGGCTATTATCAAATGTATTGTTGTTTACAACATATTAGATAATAGCCCTTTCACTTTATTTTACAAACAACTCAAAAAAAGCACTAATCACTTGGATTAATACTGCTAGTTATGTATATTTTTATAAATTTATATAAAAAAAGAAGTTAGCCTAAACTAACTTCTAAAACTTCAAATTAGTATCTGTTGTTTTGTGCTTTTCTTGCTCTTCTGCATGAAGCACATCTTGTAGGCTCGTTATCGAAACCTTTTTCTTTGTAGAACTCTTGCTCACCTGAAGTGAATATGAATTCTTCGTTACAATCTCTACATACTATTGTTTTATCTTGCATAATAATCCTCCTAAAATTTAAAAAGTTTAGCGTTGGTAAATAACTTTTAAAAAATATAAAAGAACTACTAACCTAAATTTTTTTTATTAAGTCTTGCGACTACGTTAGTATATCATAAGTTTTTATATAATACAACTTTTTTTTCATTAACATAATTTTTATGTTTTATACCATTAATAGGAGCGCTACTTTTCTAGCCAAATAACTCCCAACTCTCATAATATCAGCTAAAAATATAATACCTTTATTTTTTGTTATAAGTAGTAACTCTATATTTTATTTTTTAAACTCTTAATTTTTTCCACATAATTTTTAAATGCATCACTATTTCTTATCTTTTCAATCTCTTCTTTACTCAATTCATATCCTTTTCGACTAATAACTTTAACATCACTTCCTACTTTCTTTATATTTTCCCCCTGCTCTTTTGCAAAACTTTTTATACTTTGTGCAAAGCTCTCTTCTCCACTACCTATAGCAATCTCTGTATTAGACTCTTCCTCAAAAAACATTTCATCATTATTTGTATCAGAGGAACTTCCTAAGTCAAATTCCGTTCTATCAAGTTCAAGCTTCATAGTTCTATCATCACTCATTATTTCTGTTTTATTTATTTCGTTTTGAGATATATTGACCTTACTCTCTTTTTGTACACTAACTATAGGATTTTCTTTTTTTATTTCAAGTATTAGTGAATTTTTATGTTTATCTTTACTAACAACATTCTTAAATTCTTCAGAGGTCAAAAAATGCCTTATACACTCTTCATCACTTACTTTTATACTTCGCTCTACATTTTTAATATCATTAACATACTTTTTTTTATTCATAGCAAGTTTCTCTCTTAATTTTTTTTCTCTTACCTCCTTCACCTTAATTTCAAGCAATATATCTTTTGCTATTTCTTCTTTTAATTCTGATCTTATCTCCCTTTTTATACTCTCTTTTAAATCTTTTTTAATTTTTTCTAATACTGATACATTAATTTGTGCAATTATTTCCTTTATTAACTCATTTTTAATTTCTGCTTTCAAAATTTGAATATCTATATTTAAATCTTCATTTTGTGAGTGTAAATTTTTTTCTTCTTTTTTTCTTCTAAAAAACCCCTTTTTTTCTTTTTTAACCTTAACTTTCTTTTCTTTATTTTTCTTAAACATAATATTCCCCCTTATACAAACTAAAATACCACTTAACATTTTACCATATTATTACAATAGTTTTGTAAGCAGATTATAGAAAACCTTACAAATTATATGCATTTTTTAAATATTATTAATAAATATTACGTTTAAATTAAGATTCTTTAATATCAAAGACTATTAACATAATCAACGTGTATAATAATGCTATAATTTGGTGATTAGGGGGTTTTCATATGAAAAATAAAACGCTTACATTAATTTTTTCTGTCATATTACTTGCCTCTATGCTTATGGCTTGTGGTACTGCTATTACTAAAGAAGAAGCAGTACCAACTAAAATAGAACATATTAATATTAATGATATAAATGACGTGGCTCTAAATAAGGCTATTAGTAAGTCTATTCTTACAACAGCAGAAAGATTAGATGATTCAGAATTAAGTACACAAGGACATGTTGTTCTCGGTTCTGAAATAGAAGAAAATATAGTTACTGTCTATGTAATTGCCTCTGTAAGTAATTATGGTATACAAAATGAAACTCTAACTTGTGTTAGTGGTACTAGTGTTACCCCAACGGTAATATCTTTTGATGTTAACCCTGAAAATGATAGATATACAGAAATTGAATATAAAGAACCTACAAATATCAAAGATTTTCATACTAATGTTTTAGAATTATTTCCAGAAAAATATCATGAAACCGCTTTAAATGATACGAATCTTTATAGTGATATTGAAAAAATGCAATTAGAACAAGCAGCTGAATACCTTACTTTTATCAATAGAGATATTCCAATTAAAAATCATATAATTAAAGAATCTCTTCCTATTTTAGAGAATAAAACTTTTTCTAAGGAAGCACCAAACTTTCCTACATGGGATGGCTCTTTAGAACTTTTTGAAAATGGAAAAAGATATATTTATACCTCAGAACCGGTAACTTCGAATGGTTATAATGTTATTATCTGTACTAAAATTAATGAAAATGGGAATATTTTAAAAAAATTTGTTATAGATAAAAATGGTGATTTAATAAACTTATTAGAAGAAAATTCTATGGTTGAAGATACCAACTAAATACTTACTTTAAATTAAAAACACAATTATTTGTGTTTTTTTTATTTTTCTAAATAAAATACCTTTTATTATAAATTTACTCATTAAAATATACTTTTTTTGTAATTTTAATAATAATATACTCTAATTACGATATTTTAACTATATTATTAACTTTTTATTAATATTTAATAAGTTGTATAATATGTACTATCATATAAAATATAATATTGCATATTTGAAAGGACTATTATGAAGGAATTTAATAAAACTATTACTACTAGCTTATCAATAATTAGTTTCATCTTACTTTGCATCATGGCTATTTTTTGGTTTTTACTTACATACTGGGAATTTCCTTCCTATAACACATCTACTACCGCTTTTTTAAAAAATGGAGTCAGTGGTGCTAATTGGTTGTTTGCACATACACTTTATATTATTGCATTTTCTCCATTAATTTTAGCTATAATCATAATTTTTATAGAATTTATTTTTCTAAAAAGGAAAAATATGATTATTAAAATCTGTTTTTCTCTTATAGTTTTATTTGGTACATCTATAAGTATTATGCCTTTTCTAGCAGCTGAGAGTAATGTATATGTAAGCACATTTAGCAGTGAAAACTGGGAAAATGTGCCTAATTTGAGATTTGAATCAGTAAATAATTTATTAAAAAATTATCATCTTAATGGTATGTCTAGCACTGATTTATTTAATCTTTTAGGACCTGAAAATTATGAAACAGAAAATTATGATAGCACTAGCTATTATTGGGATTTAAAAAACTCACTCTCAATGAATAACGAATATCTTAAAATTACAATTTCAGAAAACAAAGTAATTTCACATAAAATCATTTCTAGTTCTGATTCAAATTAAAAAAGCATGGCTTTCGCCATGCTTTTGATTCTTTTATTGATATAGTCCAAGTACGCCATTTAAATCAGCAAGTTTACCCTCGCCTAAAGCTTTAAACTGCCAATCCATCCCTGTTCTATAAAGCTCTGCAAATACAACTGATGTTGCTGTAGAACCATCTTCTTTTAAATTAAATCTACAAATTTCTTTTCCTGTATTTGCATCATCTAAAAGTCTAACATATGAATTATTTATCATACCAAATGTTTGTCTTTTTTGTTGTGCACCATGTATCGTAACTACAAATATCACCTTTTGTCTACTTGGGTCTATTTCTTCTAAATTAATTTTAATAATTTCATCATCACCATTACCAGCACCTGTTCTATTATCTCCACCAAGTTGAATTCCTTTTCCCATTTTATTATTAAAGAATATAACATTTGATACATCCGTAAATTTATTATTTGCATCTAATAAGAATGCTGCTATATCTAAATCAAAATCTGATCCACCAGCTGCTATATCCCAACCGGCTCCAAGAGTTACTTTTTTAAGTCCTGGATTTCTTTTAGTTAAATCTAAAATATCATTCTTCTGAAGATTTAGTATTGGTGCTGATGCACCTGTATTTTCTCCATTCCCCATTCCTGAAAAGTTTCCACCTAAATTAATTCCCATCATTAATCACCTCTATATAAATTTTTGAGTAAGCCCTTTTATATCTGTGTCTAAAAGTTCTCCAACAGCTTTAAACTGCCAATTTGAACCTTCTCTATAAAGTTCTGCAAATACTAATGTTGTTTTCTCACCAGCACTACTTGATAAGTTAAACCTACAAATTTCATTTTTCCCTTTATCTTCATCAAGCAATCTAATATATGCATTTTTTACTTGATCAAAATTTTGCTTTCTTCCAATTCCATCATAAATTGTAACTGCAAAAACTACTTTGTGACAATTAGCATCAAGATTATTTAAAGATACTGAAATTGTTTCATCATCCCCATCACCAGCACCAGTTCTGTTATCTCCATGTAATATTATCCCTTTTTGTCTCATATTACTATAATAAATTAAACTATCCTTTGATATTAATTTATTTGAAGAGTCTAACAATATTGCAATTAGATCTAAATCAAAATCTTTTTGTCCAAATCCAAAAAAGCCTTTCTTCGCAACGTCCCATCCTGCACCTAGTTCTATCCTATCTAATGAAGGATCTCTTTTTGTTAAGTCTAAAATATCATTTTTTTGTAAATTCAATATACCTGACATAATTTTGTCCTCCTGTCATTTCGATTATAGCTATTACTATATAGATATATATTTTTATTATATCACATATGCCTTTTTTTAATCACTTTAATATTGATTGTTAAACTCATTTTTCTATAAATAAGATTAATTTTTATTATATTATCAATTATTATCTAATGATTGACTTCTGTATTTATGAATTTAATTACTAAATTTATAAAAGTTACTTCCAGATTTATGAATTTTTATTACGAATTTAAGTCACAGCGTTAACTTTCCATTCATATTATCCTTCCTAAAGTAGACTTTACATATAATTCTGTGTATAATTATAAAAGTTATATCATATATACACAAATGTTTAAAAATATTAATAAAGTTTTATAGAGGCTTTAAATATACTAAACAATAAGGAGGAAATATAAATAGATTAATCTATTTATAATAATTTACTATGAAGAAAACAGCAATCACTTGCTTACTAACAGTAAGTATGTTAGGGGGCGTTAGCACAGTTGCTATGGCAGCTCCAGCGTTACCAAATAGTACTACAGCAAAAGCTAATGTTGAGGTTCAACAAAAAGCTTATAATGATGCGCAGGCTCAATTAGAAACAGCTCAAACTAACTTAGAGCAAATTAGTAACGAAATTTCTAATTTAAGCAGACAAATCAATAATAATAACGTGCAAATAACTAATAATGAAAAACAATTAAAAATCTTTACAGCTGAATACCAGAAAGATTTACAAATGGAGGCATCAAGAATTAAATCAATATACCAAAATGATAATAACAATGGTTTCTTATCATTAATGCTTTCATCAAAAAACCTTGGTCAAGTTATTTCAAGATTTTATGCAATAAATAAACTTATGACTTTAGATCATCAATCAGTTGAAAAAACTCAAGCTGCTAAAAATTCAATGGATACAACGCAGAAAAAACTTAATGATTTAAAATCATCAAACGAATCTAAACTTGCATCATTAAATACTAATAAAACATCTGCACAGACTTTATTAAAGAAAATGCAAAGTAACTCAGCTTATCAATCACAAAAACTTGAACAAGCTAAGGCAACAGCTGCTGCTTCTATTGAATTACTTCAAAAAGCAACAACTGTACATCAAGCAACTAATGCAGTTACAGTTTTACAACATATAGCAAGCACAACTGATTCTGCTGCTATTAAAACACAAGTTACTAATGCTATTAATACTAGTCAGACTAAAATTAATGACATTAAACAGCATAAAGTTATTACACCAGTTAAACCTGATGTGAAGCTAGCACCTACACCAGTTAAACCTGATGTGAAGCCAGCGCCTACACCAGTTAAACCTGATGTGAAGCCAGCGCCTACACCAGTTAAACCTGATGTGAAACCTACTCCAAAACCAGCACCTACACCTTCTGTTAACCCAGGATCAGCTAGCGGACAAGCTATTGTCTCATATGCTATGAATTTCCTTGGAAGACCTTATGTATGGGGAGCACTTGGACCAAATGCTTTTGATTGTTCAGGTTTAACTCACTATGTATATGCTCACTTTGGATACCAAATAGGAGATAATACTTACGCTCAAATTGATCAAGGTACTTCTGTTCCTTTAAATCAATTACAAGCTGGTGATTTAATCTTCTGGGGTGGAGATTCACCTTATCATGTAGCTATTTACATAGGGGGTGGGGAGTATATTCAAGCTCCTAAGCCTGGTTCTAATGTTGATATTTCATCATGGAACTTAAAAAATGTAACTTCTGCTAGAAGAATTTTATAATCATAAAATTAAAAGGTTGTCCGAAAGGACAACCTCAGGACGTCGACAAACTACAATGTCGATGTCCTTTTTTTTGTTTTTCGATTA
>NZ_CAMQZG010000035.1 GCF_947039605.1 uncultured Clostridium sp. | reverse complement strand
AAGTCCTATTCAAGCATTCTTTGAGGAAGTGTTGCAGTTAACTTGACAATCTATCAAACAAAAATAAGGAGCTATGCTACTTTAGCAAAACTCCTTATTTTCCAAGCAATAAATCTCTATATGGTACTATACATCTAAATTCAACAAGTTTATCAATTAAATAATGAACATCACCCTCACCTAAAAGTTCTTGCTTTTTATACTGATCTGTATAAGCTGTAAACTCTAGCCTATACCTATTTGAATCAATATCATAAACACTTAAAGCCCCCTTAAAATCCGAATAAATATTATTATTAAAAAACTTAGTCCAACCTCCACTTCCACTACTCATTTCAACCACTTCAAACTCACCATATGCAAGATATGTTATTTTTAAAAGCTTAGAACTAACAAACTCTGTATCCATAATTTCAAGTGCTTCTCTTTCATTTTCAAGCCAAGTCATATTATCTAGTAAAAAGGTGAAATAATTTTTATCTCCATCAAATAATTTTATAAACTTCTTTTTCTTTTTAACAATATTTGTACTTATTGATTTTTTCATCTTTTCATTTAAACATTCTAATCTATCCATACTGCCATCCTTAAAACTATTCTCAACTTATTTTATTCTTAAATCACCTAATTATATTCCTCTTAACTTTAAGATAAATTTAAAAATCAAAAAATAAGAACCATATTTAATATAACTTTCCAAATAACTGTTATGTCCAATTCTCTAAGTTTTTTACCTTTTAATCCATAAAATATTTTATATTCTCTATTGCTAGCATAGTTTGAAATAAATTTATTCCGCTTGTAAAATTTCTTTTAAACTTACTTTTGATTCTCTTATATAACTATTTCTATAAAATGCTATCGCAAGCTGTATGAGCATAAGACACCAAATAATTGGTTCACATATTATAACACCAAAATAGCCTAGCTTTGGAATAACTAAAAGTACAAATAATATTTTCACTATAAACTCTATAACACTAGAAAATAAGGGTAATACTTTCTCTCCTATTCCTTGAAGTCCATTTCTATAATTTAAAAGAATTCCAAGTACTGCATAAAAAGCTGCATTAACCATCATGTATTTTGAACCAATACTTATAAGCTCTACATCACTTGAACCTGAAATTACTCTCATTAATATTGGTGCAAAAATAAGCGAAATAATAGTAACTATAACCCCTAAACTCAGTTCTGCTATATTAGTTAAAAATATAGCTTTCCTAATCCTCTTTCCTTGATTTGCTCCCTTATTTTGAGATACAAAAGTTGCAAGACTCATTGACAAAGCAATTATTGGCATCATAGCAAATCCTCCAACCTTACGCGCGGCTGTATGTCCTGCTATTATTATATGTCCAAATCCATTAATACTTGTTTGAAGAACTACAGTCCCAACTGATACTATAAGCAACATTACTCCCATTGATAAACCTTGTCCTAGTAAATCTTTATATAAAGCCTTATCAAATACAAAATGTTCTTTCCCTGGCATTAAAACCTCTGTCTTTTTAAGAATATAAAGTATACATAAAACACCTGATATTCCTTGTGCTACGACTGTAGCCAAGGCCGCACCTTTTATACCCATATCAAAACTTGTAATAAATACTATATCTAATATTATATTTATTACTGATGATATTATAAGAAATATAAGTGGCATCATACTATTCCCTATAGACCTTAAAAGCCCCGCTGCAAGATTATATAAAAACATAACTCCAACTGACATTGATATTACATAAATATATGAATATGACTCTTTTATAATATCTACTGGTGTATTTACAAGTTCTAATAATGGATATAAGAAAACTTGTCCTATTATCATCATTACTATAGTAAGACCCACACCTATAACAAGTGATGCTGCAACTGATTTTTTAACAAGCTTTTTATTATCAGACCCATAAGCCCTTGAAGTAACTATACTAAGACCATTACCAACACCTAATGCAAATCCTACCAAAAGCTCATATATTGCCCCACTAGAACCTATTGCTGCAAGGGATGTTTCCCCTAAATAATGACCAACTATCATTATATCTATAGTATTGTACAATTGTTGAAATAAACTAGATATTAAAATCGGAATCGCAAATATAATAAGCGTCTTTAGAATATTTCCCTTTAACATGTCTACATTTCTACTAAACACTAGATTTTCCTCCTTAAAATTATTAACTTTTCACCTATCTTCAAATATTTTACTAAACTACTATATCAATAGATATATCTAATCCTATCTTTCTAGAATTTTTACATTGCATCTGAATTTTGTATGCTTAATTTAAAAACTATTTATAAACTTATTCCTTTAAATATATATCTAAATATAACATTGCTATATCATATTTATTGTTATCTCTTTTACTAAGTTCTTCATTTCTATTTAAACTTTGAAGTGTCTTAATATTAATCATATTATACTTTCTATAACCATTTTTATTATCCTTTTTTGTGCTAACTAATCCCTTCGCCTCATAAAATTTTAAAGTATCTCTTAAAAGTCCTAAAAATCCTGCTGTTTCTCCTATACTCTACAACTTCCTTACCTCACCTACTTTATTCTCAAATATATTTTACCATAATTATCCACACACAAACATATTTAACCTCAAAACATTTTTTCTTTATTTATATCAAACTTAACTTTTTATTGCTAAAAAAATAATTATTTTACTATTTCTTAATACTTTGCTATCTTTACCTTTATTTCATCATTAATTTATTAACATATTTTCAAATAAAAACTTCTATTGTCTTGGTGAAAATCAAATTATTAATCTATAATACAACTGATGCTAAGGAGATGATAAATTTGAAACTGTTTCAGAAATCAAAAGGAATTTTAGGTTTAATTATTATAGTTTTAATTATAGGTATTAGTCTTTATAATCTTGTTAAACCTAAAGGAGAAATCCCTAAAACAATTATTTCACCACCTAAAATTATAACTAATCAAAATATTCTGCCAGTAGAAAAAATAGCCTATGGTGCTATTAATACAAACATAAAAATATATAATAAAGAAAATCCAAATATTATGTATGCTACAACAACTTATGATTCTACTAAAACGGATAACAGAGATATTATTTTATTCTACAATACTGTAATTAAAAATAATAAATATAAATACTTCACTTTAATAGATGGATCTAAATCTATTGAATTTGTGAATTCATCAGGTGATACTTTAAAACTAGGTAATATAAACTCTAATTTTAAAGTTACTAATCCTACATTTATCGGTAAAATAACCGATAGCGTCATTCACTGGAAATCTGCTTCTGTATAAAATATTTCCATATTGAATATATTAATCATGAGGTGATTAATATAAACTCTAATTTATTTGAAGTAGCAATTGCTACTAGTATTTTATCAGTATCGCTATTCATAATAATAAGATTTATCACTAATTCATTTAAATAATTCATTACAAAAAAGACCACTAGAATTTTAAATTCTTGTGGTCTTTTGTCATATTTAATAAAATAACTTCTCAAATTAATAGATAAATCATATCTATTGACCAAAATCTTTTTGCTCTAAACCCACATGAATACTCTCCATAGTTTCTTTCCAAATCTTAGTTGGTGGTCCACCACCGCTTAAATGTTGTGGCTTTGGAATATCTTCTCCAGTCCAAACAGCCATTGTATAGTAAGGAGTTGCACCAACAAACCATACATCTGTATTACCATCTGTAGTCCCTGTTTTTCCTATCTGATAGTTATAATTATTCATTCTTGCCCCCTTACCTGTTCCATGAGGTTTATTCATAACCCCCTTTAACGTATCTATCATTAAACGAGATGCTTCAGGATTATATACCTCTGTAATTTCATAATCATTTTCATATATAACTTCATCAGTACCTCTTTTTTGTATTTTTATAATATTGGTAGGTTCTTTAAAATCTCCACTATTAGCAATAGTTGCATAAGCAGAAGCCATTTCTGTTGTTGTAGCTCCTCTTGACATCCCGCCAAGTGCTAAAGGTGGGTATTCATCCTTTGTAGAAAGATAATCAAATTGCATTTTCCCAAGATACTCTAATGCATTCTTCTCACCTATTTCTTGTATTAATCTCCAAGGTATTGTATTAATTGAAATCTCTGTAGCATAACGAATTGATACATCTCCCTTATATCCACCATACCAATTACTTGGTCCACCAGGTATGTATCTATCTTCTATAATAGACTCAGGATAATATCCTCTTTCAAAAGCTGGTGTATAAACTAAAATAGGTTTTGAAGTAGATCCTATTTGCCTTGCACCAGTGCTTGCTCTATTAAAATAATTGCTCTCTTCATTTCTTCCCCCAATTATCCCAACAACTTCTCCTGTCAAATTATTTATAAGAGTTGCAGCAGCTTGTTTTGAATAAATTCCAGACTCCGTTGTTTGAGTATACCCAGCCATATGCTTATTCAAAATTGCCTGCATATCCTCTTGCATCTTTGTATCAATACAAGTTTCTATTTTGTATCCTCCAAACATTAATTTTTCATAATTTTCTTTATATATGTCATTATAAGAGTTTCTATACTTCTCTTCTTCCTCTATACTATCAAAAGTATATTTAAATTCAAATCCATTGTACTCCATAAATTTTTCAGTTGCCTCTTTAACAGCAAAACTTATAGCATAATCAGTTATAGTATTATCATAAACAACTTCAGATACATCAAGTTCAACACCTTTTTCTAATTCAGCATTTAACTCCTCCTGTGTAATATATCCATTTGTAAACATATAATTTAAGACTATATTTTTTCTTTGAATTGCATTTTCAGGATTTTTGATAGGATCATAAAATGTTGGGTTATTAGTTACTCCTGTAAGCACCGCAATCTGAGAAATAGAAAGTTCTGTTGTACTCTTCTGATAATAATACTTAGATGCACTCTCTATTCCATAGCACCCATAACCAAAGTATATATTATTTAAATAAAACTCCATTATATCTTCCTTGCTATATATCTTTTCAAGTTCTCTTGCTATTACCATCTCCTCAAGCTTTCTCCATATTACCTGATCTTGAGTTAAAAATACATTTTTCACTAGCTGTTGCGTAATAGTACTTCCGCCTTGAATATCTCCACCTTGCAGCATTCTAACACCAGCTCTCATTAAAGACTTAAAATCAACCCCATCATGTTCATAGTATCTTTTATCTTCTATAGAAATAAAAGCCTTCATAACATTAGGATTAATTTCCTCGTATTCTTTATACTCATATTCCGCTGTTTTATGCTCAAAAATAAGTTCTCCATTTTTATCTAAAATCATTGTATTATACCTATTATTAAACTTAGACTCATCAATGTTCATTGCTTTTTGAAGTCCATTCTCTATCGTAGTTGCTATTTTATCTTTATTTTGCAAACATATAACACCACCCACTACCACAACTGACATTATAACTAGCAATAGTATTACTATACTAGTTCCTATAAAACTAAAAAACTTTTTAATTATTCTCATAATTTTTCCCTCTCACAATTATCCCCACTTTCTAACAAATTCACTTTGTTATCTTTTGTATATTTGTCCATATTTATTTTATTATTTGTTTTTATGATTTATTCTAAGTTTAAATTCTTGTAATAAATAATTACTAATTATATGTATATTCGGATACAAGAAAAAAGCCTAATAACCTTTATTATTAAATCATCAACTTCAATTAATCATAATACAATTGTAAATAGGTGAATTAAAGTAAAAATAACTCCCCAAAGATGACTTTTGGGGAGTTTATTTTAATTATATTCTACAAAAAATTTAAATAACCTCTTATCTCCCAATAATATTTCTAACCATAGACTATTTCTTAATATTTCTGTAAAATCAAAAGAGCATTAAATATACTTATTAACGTTAAAATATAAAATATTTCTATCTTACACTTAAAGGAGCTAAATTATGAATTTAAATAAACTTGAAAATAATCTACTTGAATTAATAAATAAAAATGAAGAGGGAACTTTTCCTCTTACAGAAAAAATAGCTAATAATGATAAATTTGTAGAAGTAACTTTTATTTATAAACCTGAAGCAGAAGTTGAAAATATTCTTTTAGTTTTGCCTATCGGGGGTAAAAAACTTTCTAAAAATCTTATGATTAATATAGATGGTACAAATATCTGGTATAAAAAATATATAGCTAGAAATGATATAAAGTTTTTATATTACTTCTCTGTTAATGATTCTCTTGATGTTAGAAAGCCTAGAAACTTAAATGAACTTTCACTTGATACTCTTAACCCCAATTTTCTAATATTTAATGGAGAAACTAAACTTTCTTATCTAACTATGCCAAATTGCAAAGAGAATCCTTTAGATAAGATGGATAAAACTCCTATAGGTCAGTTAATTAATGAAGAGATCTATAGCTGCTACTTAAATAAAAATATTACTATAACTACATATCTTCCACCTTTATTTGATGAAAATACTGAATATGGTCTAGCTTTATTTACTGATGGCGATGAGCATATAGAACTTTTATCTGCAAATATAATCCTAGATAACTTAATATCACAAGATAAAATAAAACCCATGATAGGTCTATTTGTAGATTCTAATATGGAGCGTTCTATTGAACTTAGATGTGATAAAAACTTTGAAAGTTTTGTTATAAAAGAACTTATTCCTTTTATAAAAGAAAAGTATAAAATATCAGAAAATCCAAAAGATAATTTAATATCTGGATTTAGTCTTGGTGGACTTACTGCTGGATATTTAAGTTTAAAACACCCTGATATTTTCTCTAACATACTTTCTCAATCTGGTTCATATTTCTTTGAAATGACTAAAATAAAAAAGTTAATTTTAGATTGCAAAAAGAAACCTAATATTTATTTAAACTTTGGAGCATTAGAAAATAAGGAAAAGGTTATTAATAGTAATAAAAAGATTTATGCTATCCTTAGAAAAAATAAATTCAAAGTAACTTGTCAAGAATTTAAAAGTGGACATGACTATTTATCATGGGGAGAATATTTAACTCATGGTTTACTAAAACTTTTGTCTAAGTAATAAAATCATATAAAAAATAGCACTTACAATTTATAGATTTTTATAATCATCTATAATTGTAAGTGCTATTTTTATATTATAATCCTTGTAAATATATATTGTTTAATTCATTTACTCTAAGATAAGTTTCTTTGCCTGACATACTATAATAAGCTAGTTCTTTACCTATTTCAGTATCTGAATTTTTCTTAGCTTCAGTTGCCACCTTATCTTTATTTGCTATCCATGATGTTTGTTCAGTTTGTAATTTTTTAAATGCTTCTGGTTTTAAAACAACCTGAAGAACACTATATTGCTCACGTGAAATACCCACCACTTAGCCTAAAGGCTTGAAGTCGGGGCTTCGTATAATCCTGTCTAACCATTAAGGTAATTATTTTACAGACTATCAGTTTCCAACGCTATGGGTTTTTTTAGGAAAACCCTTCCCGTATAACCTACGGTACTGCAAGCTTAAGACTTGCGTTTGGAAACCTATAACTATATTATAACAAAATTCAGGCTATAAATACATGGGAATGCTTAACGTTTAGCTAAAGCTACGTCGATTCATCTCACCACCTACCTACGGTTGAGGATGTGAGAATTCTCTCAAATTTAGTTAAATCATGGTAATTTTACAGATGCAATGAATGATTATAAAAAAATTACTAATCAAGAATATCTAAATGAGAGTAACGAACTAAAAAGACACATTGATCTAAGTGTTGCAAATCAGAAAAAATTAGATAGTGCACAAGCATTATATGATAACGGTCAATATGCAGAATCAAAAAAAGCACTTGATGAATTATTAAACTGTGAAATACCTCTTCTTAACCAACTTTGTGAAATATCAGAACTTCAAAAGCTTGCTAATTCTCAAATTAAACCAGAGCATAGTAATGAATCATTTACTTATGATGTTGCACTTGGCTATTTACATAACTGTCTAGGTTCAAAAGCTAATGACTATAATTTTGAATTCTTCCAAGAAGATAGTTTCAATGGTATAAAGCAGATATACATTTCATCAAGTGGAAAAAATGATCCACCGAATGGAATGATATATAGAGTTGATATCAAAGGAAATATTAGAGAAGCTGGCTAAAATTTTATACTTAAAAGGCAATGTTAAAAATTAATTTAACATTGCCTTTTTTATAATTAAACCATTACTTCAAATATATTTTTATTTTCCATATTATATTTCTTTTCTAGATACTCTTTATTCTTATTAAAGTTGAATATTAACAGATAGCCTGTATCAAGCCATTAAATTTTAAGCAAGAAATTCTTTATTATCCCTCTACTAAATGGAGTAAATGATTCTCTATATTTCATTACTGCAATTTCTTTCAAAACATTACCACGCATTGGATATGGTGTCATAATACTCAAAAATTTAGTTATTTTAAGTTTCATTTCAATCAATATACTTAAAGAATGAATTAATTCATCTGCTGCAGAACTAATAATAGTTGCTCCTATAACTCTTTCTTTTTTATCTAAAATTATTTTTATAAACCCCTCTTCATTATCAATCATGAATCTATCTGTATTATCAAAATTCACTAATATTTTTTTTGAAAATAAGCCTTCTTTTTTAGCCATTTCTTCAGTTAACCCAGTATGTGTAACTGATGGAATCGTAAATATAGTCCATGCAACCTTTTTATAGTTAGCTTTAATTGGAATTTTCAGCACTGCATTTTTTGTAACTATACTCGCCTCATAACCAGCCATATGAGTAAAAGCAAACTTTCCAGTTACATCACCACATGCATAAATATTCTTTATGTTAGTTTTCATTTTCAAATCAACATTTATATGTTTTTTATCATTCATAGCTATGCCTAAGTTCTCTAGCCCTAAATTTTCTGAATTAGGAATTCTACCAGTTGACAGTAAAATTTTATTTACTCTTATAGTTTCTTTATTATTATTTTCTCTAATAAGCACATCATACTCATTTCCAACTTTAGTTATACTTAATACCTCAGTGTTCATATGGAAAGTTAAGTCCTTGCTCAATCTCTCTAACATATACTCTCCAACTTCCTCATCATCACTAGTAAAAATCCTCTTATATTTATTTATAATATGTACATTAGACCCTAAATTTGAAAAACCTTGTCCAAGCTCAAGCGCGATTGGCCCCGCACCTATTACTAAAAGTTTCTTAGGTAACGTTGTTAATTTAAATATATTTTCAGAAGTAAGATAGTCTATATCTTCTAACCCTTTTATATCTGGAATGAAAGGTCTAGAACCAGTCGAAATAACAATATTCTTACTAGTATAAACCTGACCATTTATTTCAACTTCATGATTAGAAAGTAACTTTGCATCACCAAGTAAAACTTTAATTCCAAAACTCTCAAACCGTTCTTTAGAGTCTTTAGGTTCAATCTTTTCTATTGATTTTTGTACATAGTCCATAACTACTTTTAAATCAATTTCTTCAGTTGTCGTATTAATACCCATTTCAGATAAATCCGTATTATTTTTAACCGCATGGGATATTCTTAAAAAGGCTTTACTTGGAACACAACCTGTATTTAAACAATCTCCACCCATTTTATATTTTTCAATAAGTAATACCGACGCTCCTAATCCAAAACACGATGAGGCTACTGTAAGGCCTGCACTTCCAGCCCCTAATACTATAAAATCAAAGTTATATTTCATGTAACTTCCTCCAAACTTTTAGTAAAATAAGATATCAATAATGATTCTTACTTATCTATTTCGTATAGTTTACAACCAAAAGGTATCAAAGGTCAAATTAAATTTAAATAACAAAACATATACTTTTTACATCTTTAAGAAACTATTCTAATCTCAATAATTTCTTCATAAAATATCCATACTCTATTGGTTTAATATATAATACTCTTCATATTTAATTTTTTATAAAATAAAAAACTATACTTCATAATTTAAAGTATAGTTTTAACACTCAAACTCAAGTATTTGATTACTTCACCTAAATTCTCAACGTATTTTATTTCCTTATTATCTAATTTAATTAAATCTCTAATGTGTAGCACTTTAGCCCCTGATTTTATCGCTGCCTCTATCCCTGATTTTGAATCTTCAATTATTAAAGTATTTTCCTTATTTTCACTTAACATTTCCATTGCTTTTAAAAATATTTCAGGATTAGGCTTTCCCTTTTTAACCTCTTCACCTGTAATAATATAATCAAAGTATTTTTTTATATTAAATTTACTTAAATCTCTTTTTACTCTATTCCTTCTAGCTGATGTTGCTAGCCCCACCTTGTAATTATTATCTTTTAAGTATTCTAATGTTTCTATCACTCCTTCCTTTAATAAATTCGCTTCATTTTCAATTCTATAATCTAATCTTTCATCTTTTAATCTATACATTTCATCAATTGGAAGTTTTACTCCAAACTTAGAGATATAAATTTCTTTAACTTTTTCTCTGCCTCTGCCCATACAAGAAAGATAATCTTCTTTTTCTAATACATACCCATATTCTTTAAAAATTTCTTGCCATACTTCTAGATATAATCTTTCTGTATCAAATATTACTCCATCCATATCAAAAATCACTACTTTTATCTCCAACTTTTAGATACCTCTGCTATATGCCTTTGGTAAATAATCAAGTTCAATTCCTCTTTTTTTAGCTTCATTTAATACCCAGTATGGTTCTCTAAGTAAAACTCTACCAAGGAATATAAGCTGCGCTCTATCATTTTCTATAATTTCTGTACCTTGGTCCCCAGTTGCTATAAGTCCACCTGCAATTACTGTAATACCACAGTTTTCTTTAATATACTGAGCCTCTGGAACTTGGTACCCTGGGTAAACATTTATAACTGCTTCTGATACTACTGCACCAGTACTGACATTTACTAAATCAATACCCTCTTTTTTTAATATATTTATTATTTGTGCCATTTCAACTTTAGTATTTCCACCATCTACATAATCTTTTGCGGAAACTCTTATTGCAAGTACTTTCTCTTTTGGCCAAACTTTTTTAATTTCGTTTATTACTTCTACCGCAAACTTTGTTCTCTTCTCAAGACTTCCACCATACTCATCTTCTCTTTTATTTGATAAAGGTGATAAAAACTCTGAAATTAAATATCCATGTGCCCCATGAATTTCTATAAAATCAAACCCAGCTGCATTTGCTCTTTTTGCACCTTCTCTAAAGGCAATTTTAACTTCTTCTATTTCTTTTTTAGTCATTTCTGTAGGCTTTTGATATTCATCACTAAATTCCATAGCTGATGGTGCTATAATCTCTTCACTTTCTATAGAACACTTTCTGCCTGCATGACCAAGTTGAATCCCTGCTAGTGCACCATATCTTTTTATTCCATCCACTACTTTTTTAAGCCCTTCTATTTGACTATCATCCCAAATACCAAGGTCTTTATCACTAATTCTACCTCTTCTTTCAACTGCTGTTGCTTCAAGTATAATAGCCCCTACGCCACCAATACTTCTATTTGTATAGTGTACATAATGAAAATCATTAACAAGTCCATCATCCTTTGCTACATATAAACACATAGGTGCCATAACTACTCTATTTCTGAAATTTAAATTCTTTAATGAAAACTCTTTAAAAATCCCTTTTGACATAATAATCTCACTCCAATTCAAATTAATATATAATTATTTATTATACTCTTAAAATTAAAAATGATGTAGGTTATATAAACTTTTTAAAGTTTAAGTTACCAAATATTTATATTACTATTAAATGGCTATTTTACCTTTATTTTAATGATACACTTACTTAAAAGCAGGTAAAAAGTTCATAAAATAAAGGGGGCCCTTATGACTCTAACAAAAACAAAAAAATTACTAGGAACTCTTGTAAATAATCTTTTCACATTATTTCTATATGTAATAGTAAGCATTTTATTTATATCAATGTTCTTCTTTTTAAATCTAAAAAATATAAAGATATTTTCTTCACTTATAATTTTCACTTTAGCTATCCTTACATTAATTAGTATTATAAAAGCTATTATCGCTATTAAAAATAAAAAAAGACCTAAAGTATATTTTCTTATATTAAACCTAGTTTGTATATTATTCTTTGGTGTAATGCAAGATGCGGTAAAAGACTATTATATTGATAAAGATACAAATTTAAAGTTTCTTCATGTTTTTTTAGATGAGGATGCTATGGCTTATAAAGAAAGTCTTGATAAATATGAATATAAAAATGTAATTATTTATCATGATGGTATAGATGCAAAAAACTTAAAATATATTGAATCTTGTATAGATAAGGCAATAGATAGGTCACCTGAGATTTATACTGACCTAAGCCATGAAAAACTTAACTTTATACTGCATCCTCATTTAGAAAAATATTTATTATCTAATGAGGGTAACTATGCTGATGGATATTTTAATACATTTGATAAAACTTTAAACATGCCATTTTTTGAAGATTCAATAGTTGATGAAATATTTGAAAGTGTATTTATACATGAATATAATCACTATCTAATTGATAGACTTAGAGTCACAAATAAAGTTGATACAAATGCTCTCCCAGGCTGGTTTGATGAGGGTGTATCAGAGTTTTTTGCCTATGGAGATGATTTTTCTAATATTATGCTTGAGTTTTTTGATTATGGTAAACTCGATGAATATGATGACTGGAATCAAACTCTTAAAGAAGGATATAATCCTTATGCGCAAAGTCATTATACTATTTGTTATTTAGTTCAAAAGACTAGTGTTAAATCACTTGAAAATATTATAATAAATTCTGGTAAATTAGGTTTTGAAAAATCTTTTGAAAATGAAGTTGGTATGTCACTTCAATCATTCTTAGATGAATGTAAAGATTTATTTATAGATCAATTTTATATCCAAGAAGGAAATATTATAAGTTAATTATATAAACAGAAAAGACTATCGTAGATTTTAAAATACGATAGTCTTTCTCTTTTTAATTTTGTTTTCCTGCTATAGTTTGTTCTATTATACTCTTCATTTGGCTTTTGCTAAGCATCCCTGGAACATATCCAAATATATTACTATCTTTATCTATCATATATGTTGTTGGGAATGCATTTATAAAGTAGTTATTTGTAAGTTCTCCACTTTCATCAAATACAGTCGGGAAAGTATAATTATTATCTTTTAAGAACTTTGAAATCCCCTCTTTATCTGGTTCTCTTCCCCCAGGTCTTGCAACTCCAAGAATTACAACTTCATCTTTATTAAGATTATATTCCTTATAAAGTTCTTCTATATCTGGCATTTCCTCTTTACAAGGTGGACACCATGTTGCCCAGAAATTAAGTAATACTACCTTGCCCTTATAATCTGATAATTTATGCCTATCTCCATACTGGTCTACAAGGTCAAAGTCTGGTGCTAGTTGTTTTTCTGATTCAATACCATTTTCTGTACTTTCATTTGAAGTTGAACTACTTCCCTCCACTTTATCATTACTACTACTTGGCTTATTTTCATCTTGAGTAGTATTAACTGTAGAGTTTGGTGAGATTGTATTTAAATAACCTGAAACATTATTTATCCATCCTGTAAATGTCATAATACCAAGTACTACTAAAATAACTCCACCAACCTTTATCATTCCATTTAATAGTTTTTGATTTTTCTTTATAAAGTTTAATATACTTGTTGTAAATATTCCTACAAATAGGAATGGTAATACAAATCCTAATGAATATACTAAAACTAGTAAATTTCCTGTTAAGGCAGTCTGTGCACCTGAAGCAAGTACAAGAACTGATGCAAGTGCTGGTCCAACGCATGGTGTCCAAGCAAAGCTAAATGTAAATCCTAAAATAAATGCTTTTAAAAAATTCATTTTACTCAAACCTATGTCTAGTGCAAGCCTTCTTTCTTTTTTCATAAAATTAAACTCAATAACTCCAAGCTGTATAAGTCCCATTACAAATATAAATATTCCACCTATCTTTGTAAAAATAGCTTTATTAGAATTAAAGAATGACCCAAGAGTTGAAAATGACAACCCTAGTATAAAGAATGCAAAAGAAATTCCTAATACAAAAAATAATGTATGCAAGAATACCTTTCCTCTTTTATAAGTCACACTTCCATCCTCTCCTATTATTTTTGCATTACCTGCAAGGTAACTTATATATAATGGTAATAATGGTAATATGCATGGTGAAAAGAATGATACAATTCCCTCTAAAAATACAAGCACAAAATTAAAATTTGTGACTGAAAATAACTCTTCCAAAAATTTGTCCCCCTTATTAAATTGTTAAGTTTATTTTCAGATTTATATCTGTTTATATTGTGAAGATTCACTACATATTTACAATTGTAAGATTTTCTTAATTTTATTTGATATTCTTTTAGTATTCAAATTATTATTTTAACTATTGTTGATGTTAGCGAATAAGAAGCTATTATAGAATCTAATAAACATAGTATAAGAATGGTTCGGGTTATAATTTCATAGATTAAAGGCATCTAAAATTTAGATTTTAGATGCCTTTTTATATTTATTTAAGTATTTTATAGTTTACTATCTCTACATTATTTTTTTCCACCCAATTTTTTATACGCTCACTTGTAAGTATTTCAAATTCTATCTCTCTTGTTTTTGTATATCTGCTTAAACCTTCTAGTACTTCATCATTGTATGCTGGATGACACATTAAATCTATTATCTCTTCATCTAAAATATTTGCCTCATCTTTTTCAAAGAATTCATATGATACTCTATCATCATAGAATCCCATTGTATACTTAACTTCTTTGTTCTCTATATTTGTTTCTAAAGTTCTCATTGGAAGATTATATTTTTCTGCAAGTCTTATTGCTACATGCTTATATCTTTCTATAAGATGCGCAAAATGATGACTATCTAAATGTGTTGGCATTTCCCCTATAAGGTCTACAAATTTATTAAGTTGTGCTTCCCACTCTAAATATAATTCTTCATCATCACAATTTTGTACTCCGTCTAAAAGCTCATAATAATTATGGAACTTACCATTTTCTCCAACTAAACTTTTTAAATCTTTTCTAACTGGTTCTCCTGCCGTAGCCGTTAAATGAAGTCCTACCCCTAGTCCTTTATTTTCCTTTGCAAGTTTTACTGCCTCTTCTACCTCTTTCATATTCACCATTAACGTAGTTGATTTTAACGCCCCTTTTTTATAAGCATCTACTATCGCTTTATTTACTCCCTTAGTTAATCCAAAATCATCTGCATTTATTATTAATTTCATCTGATTATCCCCCTTGTTTCATTTCTATAAAGTATAAATAATGAGAAATTTATACTTTACTTTAAATATACTTTAATAGTATCATGAACTTTCCTAATATCTATATTTAGTAATAAATAATTAACAATACTTAATAATTTCTTTATATAAAAAATGGAGATAGCTCTTTGCTATCTCCACCTAAAGAATTATCTATTCTTTGCTCTTTCAACAATTGTATCAGTTACAAATGCTATTTTATATTTTTTTGCTGTTTCATTGTACTTTAATATATCAATTATAACTTTTTTTATATCATCAAAACATGATATATCAAGTCTACACTCTAATTTTAAGTACCCTTCTACTATTTCAAATCCATCTTGTCCATAAACCTGACTAGGAAGCTCTACAAGTATCTTATGTGTTGGTTTTAACTCACTTCTTTTGATACCTTTAGTCCTTGCTAGAAGTTCTGTTGTATGGTGGTCATAATGATGCATTTCTAAAAGTGCCATATCTGACTCCCCCCTCTATCTTAATTTTGTCTATCAAAAAATAGATGTTATATTCCTTTTAAAGTTATATTACCTAAGTTTCCCTTTTATTGTATCATAATCTTTATTATATAAAATACATTAACAAAAAAAATAACGAAAACTTCACACTCTTAGTTCTTTTAACCCACTATTACCTTATTTTTAATCACCAATTATCTTTCACACTTTTCATAAAAAAAGCACCTAATTACTTAGATGCTTTTTCCTTAAAATATTTCTTTGATCAACTTATCACTATCATATAGTTTAGTTATTTCTCTATTCTTATTCATCCACTTCACGCATTTATCAAAATCTTCTTTCCTAACACTGCTAGATTTTTCAAATACAAATTTTTTTAATCTTTGAGCTGATATTTCATCATACTTTATAATATCCTTTCCAACATTATATTTCCCCTCTTCAGTCATATTATTAAATAGCTTCTGTGCTTCTTCTAATGATTTATGAAAAAGTCTAACCTTTTCTTCATTTTCATTATAAAACTTTTCATCAAAGCACCACATAACCATCTTTTCTTTACTCTCTCTAGTACTATAAATTATTTCTCCACCTTGTTCTTTAAGCTCATCTATAAAAGGTTCTATTGCAACAAGTGCATCTATTTCACCTTTATTAAAAGCTTCTATTCTATCGTAAGTGTTATTAATCCAAACTATTTTTGTATTAATTAAAACATCTTTTAAGTCATTCTCTAAAAATAATTTAAGCATTCCCGCTCTACTTGCTCCTACTACTAAACCATCTCTTTTTTGTGAGAGTCCTTTTCTTGCTATAAGATGTATTGTTCTTGTAAGATTTGATGTTAATACTGATTTTTTTCCTTTTTCTAAAAAATAAAAGAAAAATGTTAAATCACCCATTATTGCATCTGACTTTCCACTTATATAAGGATTTTCTCCTGCAAACTTAAAATCTTCTTGAACTGTTAAGTCAACATTTATACCATTTTTTTTAAATATCCCAAGTTTATCTGCCATTATAACCGAAACTGAAAGTGGATTTTTCTTTATAATATGTAACTTCATTTTATCTCTCCTAACCTAAATATTAATTAAGAATACTACTGCCATTATTAAATTAAAATTATAAATTAATATAAGTGGCTTTGGTCCAAAGTCTTTCCCCATTAAAGGATAATGTTCTTTCACTTTATAGTAATTTTTATACCATTTTAAATAAAATGAATGATAAAAAATAACTAACCCTATAATTAACATATAAATTTTTATATATCCTAAATAATATAATCCCATAAATGCTACTATCATTAATAGAGCCTCTGGTATTATTATTTCTATTGATTTTCTAAACCCTATAATATGAGGTAGTGTAACTCTTTTCCCCATATCTTTATTATAATCCGTTGTATTATTCACTGACATTAAAAATACAGTCATCATAATAGTTATAACTGAATATAAAATAATACCTATATCTAATTTCCCTATCTGAATATATGCTGATACAATACTTGATACCCCACCAACAAAAAGACCTGAAATCACTTCTCCCACTGGATAATTAGAATATGGCTTTGGCCCAAGTGAATAAGCTATGGCTGCAATAGCACTTAGTATTCCTATTAAAAGGATTTCTACTCTTTGAGTTAAAATAACTATTACAACTCCTGAAATAGTTCCTAAAATGAAACTTAACATAAGTGCTATTATTGCATCCCCAATTGATGCATCCCCTCTTGCAAGCCCTTCGCTTCCTTTATGTCCTGTCAATACTTCATCTGTATCTTCATTTTTTAAAAAGCCTTTTATTTCTGCCGCAACATTACTTGCTATGTTAAAGCTAAAACCTGATATAAACATTAAAATAAGTAACACTATATTTAAACTACCATTTATATATGCTCCAAATAGTCCTGCACTAAGAACTGGTAGCCCTGTTGCAAAGCCTGTCCTTATTTCCATAACTGTATATATTCTTTTAAGAAAATTCATTTAATCACCCCTTTATAGCTGCATCTGTTATTCCGCTTACAATTTTCTTTTGCAAAAATACAAATAAAATTATCATTGGAATCATGCTAATAATAATTGCTGCACATATTATATTCCATTCAATTTTAGCTGGTCCTGAAAAGTTAAATAAGGTTGTTGCTACTGTATTTAACTTTTTATCTGGCATATATAAAAATGGAATGTAAAAATCATTATATATACTTATAGTTTTTAGCATTATAACTGTTGCTGTTGCTGGTTTTAAAAGAGGAAATATAACTTTCCTATATAAATAAAAAGCACTTCCTCCTTCTAAAATAACAGCTTTATCTATTTCCTTTGGAATCTTATCAAGCATTTGAAGATAAATATAAATCATAACAATATCAGCTGAAATATATAAAATAATAGCTGAAAGTCTAGTATTATATAAGCCTAAATTATTTATTATCTTAAATGTTGCAACTTGTGATACTTCCATTGGAATTATAGATACTAAAAGATAGCATATCATTATAATTTTTTTAAACTTAAAATTAAATCTACTAAGTATAAAAGCAACCATTGAACCAACTATTACGCTACCTGTAACTCCAAATAAAATTAAAATAAAAGTATTAAAAAAACCTTGTAACATCTTTCCATCTATAAAAGCAGCTTTATAATTTTCAAAACTAAAATTACTTGGCATAGCCATTCCATGCGTACTATTAAATTCTTCATAAGTTTTAAATGAGCCTATTAAAACTGTTATAAGAGGAAGAAAAACTATAATACACCAACTAATTAATAAAAAATATTTAAAAAACTTTTTACTATTACCTTTAAATTTCATAGTTCTATTCCTCCTTTTGCATCTTTCTTTGAATAACTGTTGCAATTATAATAACTATACTCACAATAATAGCCATACTAGCTGCAAGTCCTATTCTTTTACTCTCAAATGCAGTTTTCATAGTTTCCACTAAAAATGTACTTGTCCCATTAGAGCCATCAGTCATTATCATAGGAATATCAAATACTGATATAGCACCAATTATAAGCATTGTAGAATTTAGCTTTATAACCTTCCCTATACTTGGAATTATTACATACCTAACAATATCAAAACTTCCCGAACCCTCTATCATAGCAGCTTTAAAATAATCTCTTGGAATAGATTGAATAGCTGTAAAATACAATATAAAACTCATTGCAGTAAACCTCCAAAGAGAAATAAATGCTAAGCTAAAATTAACTATTCTAGGATCCCCAATCCAATATCTTATATGTTCTTCCATTCCAAATAACGTAAAAATAAAATCTAATGTTCCATTTGGGGCAAAAAAGACTCTAAACATAAGAGATATGGCTACACCACTTATAAGTATCGGTAATATTATAATAGACTTAAATATACCTTTAAATTTAGTTTTAAATGATAAAATACAAGCAAGAGTAAACCCTAGTAGCATTTGAAATATTCCTGAGGCAAAATAATAAATACAGTTTTTAAAAACTTCTATATATTTTTCATCAGTTAAAATTTTTATATAATTATCAAATCCTATAAATTCTTTTGTAGTAGAAATTCCATTCCATGAAGTAAAACTATATGAAAAAAGTGCTATCATTGGTAAAATTCCAAACAAAAATAATAATATTATAGGAACAAAAAGGAAGATAAATATTATCTTCCTTTCCTTAAAGTAACTTCTATTTATCATATTCTTTAACAGCCTTAGCCCAGTTGCTCTCTAAACTAACTATATATTCATCATAACTCTCATGTTGGTCTGGATACATACCTATGTTAATTACTTTTTGAATAGCTGTATTAAGTCTTGCAACTCCAACTTCATTTGCAATTTCACCATAAAGCTTTTCTACTTTTGGATCTGTTTCTGGTGCTGTTAAGATAACATTATTATCATCAAATATTTTCTTTTCTTCCTCTGTAAGGTCAGAAAGAACTGGTGATAATCCTGCTAAATCCTGTGCATACCCACTTTCTTTTGAAAGCATAAGCTCCATAAATGCCTTTGCAGTAGCCTTATTTTCACTATTTTTATTTATCCCAAGAACTGCTGGTGCTCCAAAAGCTATGCTTGTTTCTCCTTCATACTGAACTGGGAATGATGCTATATTAATTTCATCACCATTAGTCACTGTTTCTCTAATCTGTGCAAGTTCTTGTGAACCCATCATAATCATTGCAGCCTCACCACTACCTATCATTTGAAGTGATTTACCATAATCACCTGTTATAGGGTCTTCTTCTATCAATCCATTTTTTGATAAATCATAGAATAAATCTAAAACTTCCTTAATTGGTTGTCCATCTTTAAATGCAGTTCCAACTTCTAAAGTATCTTCTTTAAAATCTTCTCCACCATATGAACTTAATGCACCACCCCACACTCCAACTGTGCTGTTATAATTTGTGTAAAATGGTACTGCTTTTGTCTTTTCTTTAATCTTTTTACATGCAGCTATAAACTCATCTTGATTTATAGGCATTTTTTCAATTCCAGCTTCTTTAAATACTCTTTCATTATATATAATTCCAAGAGAATTAAGCGCTACTGGTATCCCATAAGCAATACCATCATGGTCTGCCTCTGTCACATCCATATATTTTTCTTCAAGCTCATCAATATTACCGATTGGCTCAAAATAATCTACATAATCAGCAGAATTTGCATTCATACTAAATGGTACCATCAGAACATCACCATAATCTTTAGTGTTCATTCTTGTTCTAATATGCTCATCATAATCATTTGATGATTCAAAAACTATATCCTCAACCTCTGGATACTTAGCTTTAAACTTTTCTTCCATCTCATCAAAAAGAATTTCTGCCTCTTTATCCGTTCTATCTGTAACTACTGTAATAGTTCCTGAAACTTCACTTTCTTTATTTTGTACTACTTCTGGTGCTTTTGCATCTGCCCCACAACCTACAAATAATATTGGTGCTAAAATTAATACACTAATTAATCTTTTTTTCATTTAGTTTTCCCCCATGTTCATCTTAGTTTTTTTATCAAATATATTTATCTTATTTAAATCAATATCAAAGCTTATCTTATCTTCAATATTGTATCTTTCATTTTCATATGTCTTTAATTTTAGAATAGTTGATTTAACTTCAATCTCTAAAATATATTCACCAGCTATATACTCAATAGACTTAATAATACCTTCTATATCACCATTCTCATCTATTTTTATATTT
This sequence comes from uncultured Clostridium sp., assembly GCF_947039605.1. Taxonomy (GTDB): domain Bacteria; phylum Bacillota; class Clostridia; order Clostridiales; family Clostridiaceae; genus Sarcina. The sequence continues at coordinate 9,123 of NZ_CAMQZG010000035.1, read as the reverse complement.
TCTGGTCTAATACCTATGTAATAATCATCATCTTTTAAATCTTTAAATTTATCATCAAGATTTAGCTTAAAACTAAATCCAAAATATAATGCTTTATTATTAAGCTTTGCAGTAAAAATATTAATTTTAGGCTTTCCTATAAATTCTGCTACAAAAATACTTTTAGGATTTATGTATATATCCTTTGGTGTTCCTATTTGCTGAATTTTACCCTTATCTAAAATTACTATTCTATTAGCCATAGTAAGAGCCTCTTCCTCATCATGTGTTACATATATTGTAGTAGCATTAAGTTTTTTATTAAGACTTACAATTTCTCTTGCAGAACTCATTCTAAGCTTATAATCAAGATTTGATAATGGCTCGTCCATTAAAAAAATTTTAGGTTCCCGAACAATAGCCCTAGCAATTGCAACTCTTTGCCTTTGCCCACCTGATAATTCTTTAGGCTTTTTATTTTTATGTTCTGTTAACTCTAAAATCTTTAAGGCTACAGAAACCTTTTCTTCAATTAAGCTTTTACTTTCTTTTCTAATTTTCATACCAAAAGCTACATTATCAAAAACACTCAAATGTGGCATAAGTGCATAACTTTGAAAAACCATTGAAATGTTTCTATCTTTTGATGGTTTATTCCCTAAAAACTCCCCATCAAGTTTAATATCACCAGAAGTTTCTTTTTCAAAACCACAAAGAATCTCTAAAAGAGTAGATTTTCCACTTCCACTAGGACCTAACACAACTATAAACTCTCCCTTATCAATAGAAAAATTTATAGTATCTAAAATTAACGCTTCACCAAACTTCTTGCTAACATCCAAAAACTCAACATATTTCCCCACTTAAACACCTCTTTTCATCTAGCTTCAATAATCATATTAAAGTAATATATATAAAACTGCTAATAAGAAAAACTTATGCTTAATAACCTTTTCTTATATCAAAGATATGTAAAAAATCCCCTTTTCAATTTGTACATTAAATTGAAAAGGGGATTCCTTTGTTTATCCTAATTATTCTATTTTTTAAATGAGTATTTTAATGGAATATTAATTTTGTTAATTTTAAATAATATTCTATATTTTATACCTTTTCTAACTTGCTTTAAATACCTTATTATAAACAACACTTGCAAGTTTTTGAGCTGATATACCTGAAATACCCTGAATTTCTAATACTTTATCTTTTGATTCAAATATATAACTTCCTTGCTTATGATTAAAGTAAACTTGTACTTGACTTGGCACTCCTAAATTTATTTTAGAAATTGCTTGATGATATTTTTTTGCAGTATCCATTATCTTTTTCATATTGTAATTCACAGCCCATTTATACTTACTTTCAAATAATTCATACATAAAATTATTATCAATATAAAGTGTATATTCTGCAACTGGGCTACTTGTGTTAACAATGTCTACCTCATTAGGATTTATATTTGCATTTTTAAAATCACTTATATTTAATGGCTGCATATTAATCATTTTCTTTGTAGGTGTTCTACTATTAAAACTTGCTATAGTAGATACATATCCCACAACTATAATAATCATAATAATCGCTAAAATACCAACTGTAATCATAATTTTCTTTCTCTTTATGCTTTTTCTATTTTTTAATTTATATGTAATTATATTTATACATATCATTTCAGTTAATAGTATTAAATACATATTTCTCTGTGCTATATTTTTATTGAATAGTAAAATTATTATACTTAAAACTACTAAAATATATGTAATATTAGTAATTACTATTCTAAACTTTGTATATGGCATACTTGCATAATTTATAGGTATCCCAAGTTTAAGGCATTTTTTAGATGAAATCAACCAAATTAAATATGTACAAGATAAAATTGCATAACTTATAACAATTAAACCTACTACTGTAATGCCTACTAACATTGGTACTTCTGAAAGATAAGCAGCATTTCCTGAGTCTGCATTTATCCCAAGAACCATCCAAAGTCCAAAAGCTAATATAAGAGTTACAAGAATTGTCTGTTTAAAACTAGGCTTATTAATTTTTTTAAACTTAGTTTCATCATCTGTTTCAATTTCTGTTGCATCCATATCTGTATTTGAATAAACCTGTATCTTATTGCTAGTACAAACATGATTCCAACCACTTGCTTTGCAAAAATCTTTATATTCCCTTGCATCAAAACCTTTATGACTTTCCATTATATCAACATTATATTTAAGTTTCATTGGTTCTATCTTTTTAAACTTTACATATAAAGTGTTGAAAGATACTAAAAGCCATCCCTTTGATGCCATTTTTGATAAATAATCCTCAAATGTCTTATATTCATATGGTACAAATTGATATAAAACAAATTTATATTTCCCTATTCTCATCTAAAGTCCTCCTAAAATGTCATTTCCATCTACTATAAGCCTTTGTAACCTTTCAAATTCTTCTTTTAAAATTTCTTTACCTTTATCTGTTATAATATAACTCTTTTTTCTTAAGACAACCTTAGTTTCAACTATAATTCCATCTTTTTCAAATCTTCCAAGAAGAGCATAAAGTGTCCCTGGCCCTACCTTAATTCTTCCCTTAGAAACAAATTTCACTCCTTGCATAATATCCACACCACACATTTCTTGTGTAAGACACAATAGGATATAATACATTGGCTCTGTAAGATTTTGAAGTTGTTCTCTAGCCAAAAAACTCACCACCTTTTTTTGGTAAACTTTGTATATCGATTATCGATATTTATGTATCAAATATACCACCAAACTTATTAATATAAGTTTCTATTTTATTACAATAAACCCCATGTAGGATAACCTATTCCATAAAAAAGTTCATACTACATGGGGTTATAATTTGCAAATTTAATTTCTATTAATTTTATGCCAGCGATCAAAAATTCTAGTCATTGCCACCGCCTCCCCTTGTACTTCTATCATTAAAACCTCTCCAATAATTTTATTTGTTTTACTAGCCATCTCACTCTTATAAGTTAAAGTAACTATATTTTCAAATGGATTAGTTTTTGGTATTTTTACTACTAAGAATTCAAATATTAAGACCTTATTACTTAAAGGTTCAATTTCACCAACTTGGAAACCATTTATTATATCACCATCTATTAAAATATCATCTAACTTTGCACTATTTTGAATATACTCAAGTCCTTCTCGTAAAATATCTTTAACCATAATATCAGTTGCTTTTATTTTTCCATTATTTTGCAAAATCACACTGCAACTTAAATTACTTCCAACTAATGGATTAGCATTATTAATACTTTTAGTTGAAGCAATTAAACTAGCATCATTTGTAGCTTCCATTACAACCACATTAGTGATATTAGATATTTTTCTTTCCGTTATTTTTTCTGTACTTTTTATATAATTATATCTTATTACTGATTTTCCAACTATCATCCCACTACTTGGCATAGCTTTAACTAATAATTCAAAAGTAACTACTTTACTTTGATTAACTCCTATGCTTTCAATTAAAATACCCTTTTTCAAATCTCCATCTACTACCTCATGGTCATCAATTTTTAATGTTCCACTTACAAATTCTAATTCTTTTTGAAACGTATCTATAAATATTATATCAACTGCTTCTACATTCCCAGTATTAGTTATTTTAGTTGTATACAAAATAGATTGTTCTATAAATACTACTTCTTTATCTACTTCTTGTATTAGCCCACCATTTTTAAAGCTAGGTTCTACTAAAATATTACTTACACTTCCTATTCTTCCTCTCAGACTATATTTTATATTAGTCTCACCAACTAATTCCTCTTCTGTTAATGGTCTATTAGCATTAAGACTAAATTGTATTCCAAGTGTTCTCCCTCTCTCTAAACTCGGAATATTTATTCCTTGTGTTAAATCTCCATTATTAACTATCCCATTTACATACAAACTATTTTGACGAAAAGAAGTCCCCATCAGTATTTTTTCTTGCACACTAATATCCAACATCTCATCTACTGATGTATTTTTCAAATTTATATTATATTTTATTTCTTCATCATTATTAGCACTTAATCTATCTGTATTTTTAAGTAATTCACTATCTGATATTCTCCCAGCCTCATAAAAGTCGCCACTATGATGTATATTAGTGTCATTATCAATTAAAATAGCATCAATTACACTTTTATCAATAAATGGTTCAATAGGCACTGCATAATAGGCTGCTTTATTATTTGCAGGAAATATTCTTGCTTTGACATATGCTATTCCATCTCTTATAACTAAAGATTCACTTAAATAAGTTGTATAAGATGTTCTATAACTAAGCATCTGTGACTCTCCTGTACTTGGATTTATCTTATAAATACGATTTAGTCCATGGTGATATATAAAACCCTTGTAATAATCCATATCGGCAGCTACATCATTTTGATAAATTTCTAATGCTACTCCAAAACCTGAATTTAATAATTTATTGGAATCTAAGTTTTTAACAGGTTTTAGCCAGTTAGGACTTGTTTGGTCTCTAAAATCATATTTTGTTAATATTGCCCCATTTGTTGAAGCATTTTTCACATAAACAAACCCTTTATTATCATTTGTTATCCCATATCCTACACCATTATTTATTCCATTTGAATCTACAAGACTAAAAGAATGGCTTGAATCACCTTTGTTACTAGCATCAATTGCACTTATATGTCCACTGCCTCCTTTTTTAACTCCTAGTAAAAGTCCATTTATTGGTTCAAAAGTAACACCTCCCGCAAATGGTGTTGTTAATTTTGATGTTGTTCTTAAACCTGTTTTACCATTTTCTCCATTAATTATATTCGCTGTTTGATTTGGTATAAAACTATTAATAAAATAACTATCATCCTGAATAATTGTAGAATTAATTTTCACTATAGGTCTTTGTGAAAATGAATATTGTCCAAGGTTTAATTTTACATGAGTATTTATATCAAATTGTTTCACAAAAAAAGTTCTTATCCTTGGTGATGTTGCTACCGCTACATCTATTGGTATAGGATACTTACTTGGAAGTTTATATGCTAAATCCTCTACATCTCCTGGATCGTTTACAACATGGTGGGTTTTATATAATCCAACCTGATCTAAATTAGGCAACTTAATAATATTTCTATTTCCACTCTTATTATCTACTTTATAAAAGCTTCCATCTGGACGTTCAATTACAAAAAATTGATCTTGATTTTGCCACCATTCATTACTCCCTGTTAAAATAATTTCTGCTTTTGCTACCAATTTTATCCCTCCGTTTATAACTTCTCATTTATAATATGAATCTCCTATTTTTTTGCCATTCTTATCATCATTATTTTCTTAGTTCTTTTTTCTATTAATCAAATAAAGATAAAAAGAACTAAGAAATTTAATTTCTTAGCTCTACTATAAGATTATTTATTTTTTCTATCTATATAACTTGTATGAAGAAGTTTCTCTGCAAGTTCCCCACCTGGAACTCCCATAAAGTTTACATACATTTTTTGTAATGATTTGTTTTGATGTGATTTTCTTTTAGGTAGCTTTTTAAGGTCTTGATTATATAAAACAGATGCTCTAATTTTTCTTATATCCATCTTTTCTCTATCTTTTGCCTTAACATGTGGCTGTCCACCACCATTTACACACCCACCTGTACAAGACATTACCTCTATAAAGTGATAACCCTCATTCATTTTACCCTCTTGCACAAATTTAAAGAATGAGGATGCTCCATTTATTACAGCGATTTTATAATCTATATTACCAATATTTACAATAGCCTCTTTAATATCCGCAGTTCCTCTTAAAGCTTTATATTCTATATTTTCAAGGTCTTTTCTCTCTACAAAATCTTTAGCAGTCCTAAGCGCTGCTTCCATAACTCCACCCGTTGCTCCAAATATAGCCCCTGCCCCTGTATATTCACCCATAGCTGGGTCTGAAATTCCATCTTCAAGATTTACAAAATCTATTTTCTCTGCTTTTATGAGACTTGCAAGTTCTCTAACTGTTAAAACTGCATCTATGTCTCTTATTCCGTCACTTTCCATCTCATCTCTACTAGCTTCATATTTTTTAGAAATACAAGGCATTATAGTTACTGTGAAAATATCTTTTGGATTAAGGCCTACAAGTTTTGGATAATAAGTTTTACTTGCTGCTCCAAATTCTTGTTGTGGTGATTTTGCACTTGATAAATTATTTATAAATTCTGGATGATGATTTTCTACAAGTCTTACCCAACTTGGACAACATGAAGTCATCATTGGAAATGGTCCATTATTATCAACCCTTTTTAGAAACTCTGTTGTTTCTTCCATTATTGTCATATCTGCACCAAAATTCATATCAAATACTTTATCAAATCCAAGTTTTCTAAATGCACTATAAAGCTTTCCAGTTGTATCAACTCCATAACCCATTCCAAATAATTCACCCATAGAAGTTCTTGCAGCAGGTGCCATTGCAACTATAACATGTTTACTTTCATCAGCCAACGCTTCTTTTACTTTATCTATATGACTTTTTTCTTGAAGACAATTAACAGGACATGCTATTAAACATTGACCACATAAAAGACACCCTAAATGATCAAAGCATTTTCCACCTTTAGGTGAGATAATTCTTTCCCCAGCTTCATTTTTTTCAAAAACTATTGATTCAGTTGTAGTTCTAACTTTACATGCACTAACGCATCTATTACATTTAATACATTTAGCCCTATCAATAACAAGAGATTCACTTCTATCATCTATTAAAGCTTGTCTATCATTGGTTTCGAACTTTTTCTTTGGAAATATTTTAAATTGCTTTGAAATATCTAATAACTCACAATTAAGTCTTCTTGAGCATGGTCCACACTTAAATTCATGTGTATCTAATGTATTTTGAAGCATTTCATTTCTTTTTGCAATTGTAGCCTCGCTCTGTGTATTTACTACCATTCCATCTTTAGCTTTAATAATACAAGCTCTAGGTAGCATTTTCATCCCTTCAACTTCAACAACACAAATTCCACATCTACCAAGATTACATACATCATCTTTTAAAGCACAAAGTGTTGGAATTTCCACCCCTATACTTCTCGCTACTTCAAGTATAGTTTTTCCCTCTTCAAATTCTACTTGTCTATCATTTATTATCATCTTTTGCATTATTTCCGGCCTCCCTATTAGCATAAATTATAAACTTTTAACAGCTCTATCTAAGATTCCTGTTAAAAATGCTATAACAATTCCATAGTTCGTTATAGGTACACTTTTTTCATCGCATAAATTAATTCTATTTATAACAGTTTTTCTATTTATCATACAAGCACCACAATGGATAACTAAATCAAAATCTTCTATGTTATCTTTAAAATCATTCCCCATTGAAAAACTAAAATTCAATTTTCCACCAACATATTTTTCTAACATTCTAGGAATTTTAACTTTACCTATATCCTCATGAGAACTATTATGCGTACAACTCTCTGCAATCAAAACCTTACTTCCTACTTTAAGGTTTTTAAGTGCACTAGCACCCTCTATAAATTTATCTAAATCACCTTTTTGTCTTGCAAAAAGTATAGAAAAGCTTGTAAGCTTTATATCTTTTGGCACTATCTGACTAACCTTTTTAAAAGCCTGTGAATCAGTTACTACTAAATCAACTTTTTTAAGGTCAGTAAGTGCCTCTTCTAGTTCTGTATCTCTTACTACATAACTCTTAATTCCATTATCAAGACAATCTCTTATAAGCTGAACCTGTGGAAGTATTAATCTTCCCTTTGGAGCCTCTGAGTCTATTGGCACTACTAAAACAACTGTTGATCCTTGTTCTAATAAATCACCTATAAGACTTTTATCTTCATCCTCTTTTAAAGCCTTATTTATTTCATCAAGTAAATCCTCAATTCCACTTTTATTCTTAACTGAAATAAATATACTACCTTTGATATTTTTCTCTATCTGCTTTTTATCTTCCTCATTTAATAAATCACTTTTGCTTATAACTACTTTAAATTTAACATTATACTTTTTAGCCTCTATTCTCCATTTCGCAAACGATTCTAAATCTAAATCGCTTGAATCTATAACATATATAGCAAGGTCTGTACTTTTAAGAGTCTCTATTGCTTTTTCAACTCTTTTTATACCAAGCACAGTATTATCATTAATCCCAGCTGTATCTGTTAATAGTATTGCCCCTGTTCCTAAAATTTCCATAGCCTTTTTTACAGAATCTGTTGTAGTTCCCCTCTTACTTGAAACTATAGAAACTTCCTGCCCTGTAAGGTAATTCATTAAAGATGACTTACCTACATTGACATTACCAAAAATAGCTATGTGTTTTCTATTTCCATTTGTAACATTATTCAAATTAATATCCTCCCATAGAAATTATAAGAATAAATCTCTTACACCACTTTTTAATTTTTCAATATTTTTCTCTACTATTTTCTTTGTTCTTTCATTCTTAATATTAGCTGTAACTTCAAGTGCTACTCTCATTGCTTTCTCTTTAAACTCATCATCACCATAATCAAGTGCATACTCAACTAAAGTTGTAATAGCATTAGGCTCACAAACATTTTGAATCTCACCACTTTTAGCAAGTTCCATAAATCTATCACCAGTTCTTCCTGTTCTATAACAAGCTGTGCAATAACTTGGGATATATCCATCATCTAAAAGTCCTTTTATAACTTGAAGTGGACTTCTCTCATCTGATGTTTCAAATTGCTTATCATCATGACCTTTTTCTTCTCTATCCTTATATCCACCAACACCTGTACTTGAACCAGCCGATACCTGTGAAACACCATATCTTAAAACTTCTCTTCTCATCTCTTTAGTTTCTCTTGTTGAAAGTATTAAACCCACATAAGGCACTGCTATTCTAAGAACTGCTACAACTCTTTTAAACAGCTCATCTGTTAAAAGATTTGGGTAATTTTCCATAGATACACCCTTAGCTTTTCTAAGTCTTGGAACTGAAATTGTGTGGAAGCCAACTCCATAAGTATCTTCAAGATAATTATTGTGCATCATAAGACCTAATACTTCAAACCTATAATCAGCAAGCCCAAATAATGCACCACCACCAACATCTTCAATTCCAGCTTAGATCGGAAGAGCGTCGTGTAGGGAAAGAGTGTCTTCGCCTGTGTAGA
>NZ_CAMQZG010000034.1 GCF_947039605.1 uncultured Clostridium sp. | reverse complement strand
GCATAATGATAACAGGATGGGTTCATGAGTGGGGAGTAAACTATTACTTTGCAAACAATGGACAACAAGTAAGAGGATTACAAACAATAGGTAATAAAGTTTATAATTTTAATAATCATGGAATAATGCAAACAGGATGGCAAACAATAGATAATCATGTTTATAAATTTAATGACCAAGGCATAATGATAACAGGATGGGTTCATGAGTGGGGAGTAAACTATTACTTTGCAAATAATGGACAACAAGTAAGGGGATTACAAACAATAGATAATAAAATTTATAAGTTTAATAATCAAGGGGTAATGATAGGAGGAGTGCTTACAGCACCAATAATAGACGCAAATTCTAAAACTATAAATCAAGGTGCTATGTATAATAATTCAATGTTAAATGCAACAGTAAATGAGGGGGCTAGTATAAGTTATAGTGGTAATGTAAATACTAATGCACCTGGGCAGTATATAGTTAAGATTATAGCAACAAGCCCACAGGGGTTAACAACAACTATAATAGAAAAAGTTACGGTTATAGCAAGTAAATATACTAAAGTTCATTATAACATGACTATGGATAAGTATGTTGCAGGAGAAATTAAAGAGTATAAGGCATCAATGGGGAAAAATTTAAGCAAAGAACAAGTTACTAATCTTAAAAGTCATATAAATCCAAATGATTCAAAATCTGTATACCAATTTTTAAATGTAGCGAGTTATAGAGATGTAAATGAGCAAGGGCTTGCTAAAGAATTAAATGGTAAAGGGATGCTTAGTGGACAAGCACAAAACTTTATAAATGCAGCAAAACTTTATAATATAGATCCATTATACTTTATATCTCAGTCAATGCTTGAAACAGGTAAAGGAAGTAGTAATTTTGCAAAAGGTATTACTATAACTGAGGCATTAGTTCCAGAATATAAAGATAATAAATTAGTTTATGGGAAAAATGGAAATAAAATTTATGTAATGAAAAAATTAGATAAACCAGTTAAGGTTTATAATTTATTTGGAATTGGTGCATATGATAATGATCCAACAGTTGGAGCAACAAGTTATGCATATAATCATGGATGGACAAGCATTCCTAAGGCTATAGATGGAGCAGCTAAATTCTTATCAACACAGTATATAAGAAATCAGATAAAACAAGCTACACCATATGAACTTAGATATATAAATAGTTCAGTAGATAACATGTGGCATCAATATGCAACAGAGATAGACTATGCAAGTAATATTGCATATTATATAAACAAATTAAGTTATCTATATGATTCTAATGATGTATTTACATTTAATACACCTGAGTTTAATAAGTAAGTATTTTTGAAAAATACAATTTTCTAAATTAAATATAGTGGAGTTCTAAGATTTATTTTAGAATATAAAGCTTAAAAGTAAGAAGCTATCTCAAAAGTTAAGTCATTGTACAATAATATATTGTAGATGATTAAACTTTGAGATAGCTTCTTATATTTATAATTATTTTATATCAGATGATTTTAAGTATTGCTTTATAATATTTTCTAAGTCATTTGTAGTTTTATAGTTTGGATAGATATTATCAATAAAAGTAGATTCGTTTTGTGAATTTAAAATATCAAAATTGTATAGTTCAGGATTAAAACCATTTTCTTTTAGTATTTTGATAATAGAATCTATAGTTTGGGATAATTCATTTGAATTATAAGTATCGCTATAAAAAGCTATAGATAATTGAATTGGAATTTCACTATCTATTGATTTATTATATGGATTATTAAGGGTTAAGTTATCTGGTTGATTATAATCAAGTGTTGCATTGATATAGTCTAATTTTAATTCGGGGAATTTATGAATTAGAGTATATTTAACATCTTTTATATAAGCATCAAGAAGTCTGTCTTTAGTTGGTATTTTAGTTTGCTCAATTTGATAGTGGTAGTTATCTGTTATTTTTAATAAAAAGCCATGAGTCGATATAGAAAATTTTAAGTCAGGGTTAGCTTCTTCATCTTTAGCATAAACATCGGCTATATAGGAACCACCAGTACCGAAACCTAAAGTTTGCAAATCTTCATATCTAAAATTTGATAATTCTAGGTTATATTGTGGATAGTGTGATTTTAAATAAGCATTAAATCTAAATTTTGTAAAGTTAGAAACTAGAGTAGTTCCAAGTAATAGTGAGAGTATAAGAGAAATAAATATTCCACTAATTAATTGGTTTCTATGTTTATTTTTTATTTTAGAAAAGGCCTTTTTTTCACTTATTTGCGTTATATCTAAGGTGTTAGGCATTTTCATAGCTTCATATATAGCATTACAATTTGTACAGGTAGATAGATGTTCCTGTATATATGCATTAGTAGTATCATTACAAATATCTTCAACATAATTTGGTAATAGGTCATTTATAATATCACAATCATTTTTCATTACTTACAATCCTTTCTTTGAGTTTAATCTTTGCTCGATAAAAAGTTACACGCCCCCATCTTTCACCTTTTTTATATAGTTTTGAGATGTTTTTAAGAGAGATACCATGAAGTAAGTGAAGTATTAAAACACTTTTACCAGGTTCATCTAAAGCGTCAATTTCCTTATAAAGCACGATGTTTTCTTCATTTTCATTTAGGATAAATTCAGGGGTTTTAAAGTCAATAATAATATCTTCAATATTTATATTATTATTTGTATCATACTTTTTTTCTTTTCTTAGATGATCATAATAAATATTTTTAAAAAAGATTAATATAAAGACAAATTAGGAGATTTAGCAAATAATTTATAGAGAAAGAAACGTCTTCTAAAATTTATAGAAGAGGCGTCTTTATTAAAATGCTTTTAGGTAAGCAAGAACATTTTCTGTATTTGTATTGTAGTATTCATTTTCAGTTAATTGATAAAATTCAAATTCGTTTATATCATCTACATCAACAAATTTTGCTATAAGTGGAGAAATTAAAAGTAAGTGAGCATCATTATCTAGTAAGACCTTTAGGTCATCATAACTTTGGTCCATTTCAATGGTATAATCCAGATTGTTTTCTTTGATTTCTTTTGATAATTTATCCTTTAAGAGTCTAGCAAAGCTTTTTTTGAAAGGATTAAGTATGTTAATTCCAAGTTCATCTCCAACAGGTATTGGTTTTGCACCTGTTACAGTTTTAGATATAATTACTATTTTTCTCATAAATACTCTCCTTTGAGTTTATATATACTATAGTTATTATTATTCCATAAATTTCTTCTTAATGATTAAGAAATTATTAAGTTATTATTTAAGAGAAAAATTTAAGAAGTTTGTAATTTGTTATATAATAGAAGAAAGAATATAAAGTAGGAGTGATAATATGATTACAATAGGTTACATAGGAAATGGTAAGAGTACGAATAGATATCATAGTCCATTTGTGCTTGAGAGAGAGAATATAAAGATAAAAATGATTTATCAAAGAAATCCTAAAAATGAAGTTTGGGATAGAATTGACAATGTCAAATATACATCAGATATAAATGAGCTACTTAGTGATACACAGATTGATATGGTTGTAGTTTGTACTGGGTTAAATAGCCATTTTGAATATGCAAAACTTGTTTTAGAAAGTGGAAAACATTGTTTAGTAGAAAAGCCTTTTATGGAAACTTTAGAGGAATCTAAAGAGATTTTTGAGATTGCAAAGAGTAAAAATCTGATAGTGCAAGCATATCAAAATAGAAGATTTGACAGTGATTTTTTAACAGTTCAAAAGGTTATTGAGGAAGGGAAACTTGGTGACTTATTAGAAATAGAAATGCATTTTGATTACTATAGACCAGAAACTCCAGAGGGAATAAATAGATTTAGTATAGGTGAGTCATATTTATATGGACACGCTTGTCATACTTTAGATCAGGTTATAAGTTATTTTGGTGAGCCAGATAAAATTAATTATGATGTAAGACAGCTTTTAGGTAATGGAAGAATGAATGATTACTTTGATTTAGATTTATATTATGGAATTTTAAAAGTTTCAGTTAAATCTAGCTATTTTAGAATAAAAGAAAGACCTAGCTTTGTAGTGTATGGAAAGAAAGGATGCTTTGTAAAGCACACTAAGGATAGACAGGAAGAAAACTTGAAAGATTTTTATATGCCGAGTAATAAAGATTTTGGTGTTGATGAAGAAAAACATTATGGAATATTAACTTATATAGATAGAGAAGGAATTGTACATGAGGAGAAAGTTAAATCTGTAAATGGCGATTATGGAAGAGTTTATGATGATTTATATAAAGCTATAATTGAAAAGAAAGAAAAAACTATAACTGATAAACAAACTTTACTTCAAATGAAGATATTAGAAGAAGGGATTAAAGGGTTAAAGTAAATCTGAGTATTTAGAAAATTTTAGATAAGAAATTGGGGGAAGAATTTTGTGATAAAAGGCTATTTAGATTTAGATAATACAGAAAAAGAGCGGGTTAAGAGATTTATTTTTAGAAAAATAACAACAAGAAAAAGTATAGAGGATCTAGATAATATTTTCAAAAAGAAGATAAATGATTATGGAAGAGGTAGTTTTATATATTTTTCAAATGGAAAAGTTATAGGAACAGCACAGGTAGTTCTAGAATCATGTAAAGAACTTAAAACTACATATATTTATAAAATTGATGTTTGTGAGGGGTATTTAAATAAGGCACTTGCTGTTAAAGATTTAATTGCGACGGGAATTAGAATATCAAAAGAGTATGGGGCACAGGAAGTTTATTTATGTCTTAGTACAGGGCTTCTAGGGATTTTTGATATACTTGGATATAAGTATGATTATTATGCTACAAGTATGGTGTTAGATGAATTTGTGCAGGGAGAGATAAATTTAGAACTTATACCTTTAGTAGAAGAAAATAAAGAAATATATTTAAGTACAATTAATAGTGCTTTTTGTGATATGCCACATGGAATGTATCATTCTAGAGCGGATGTAGAAGAATATTTAAATAATGAAAAAGATGAAAATTATTATTTTTTAGTAAAGAAAAATAATAATTTTATAGGGTTTATAAATATTGAAATTGATGCATGTAAAGGAACTTTTGATATTGGACTTATCAAAGGTTACAGAGGTGCTGGTTTTGGGAAAGAAATTCTTGAAACGGCTATATCTTTTATAAAAAGTAGGGGTATAGATAAGATAGAAATTGTAGTGATAAAGAAGAATAAAATTGCTTATCATATGTATGAAAAAAGAGGGTTTATAGAAAAAGATATTTTAGGATATTGGACAAGTGTGAATTTAAGGAAAATAAAAATATTTGAAGATATTATTAAAAGAAAAAAAGGTACTTTATGTAGTAAGTAAATGAAAGAATATAAAATAGTTATATCATAATGGTATAGCTATTTTTTTTGAATAAAATACAGGTTTATTGGATATTTTCTTAAAAAAATTTGAATATTAAAAAAAATTTATGAAATGCACTTCTATTCTACAAAAAAAGGTTAATATGTTAAATATAGGTTTTATATGGAGGGGTATATGAAGTTATATTTTAAAGATGTTATAGGAATACCTTTTAGGTATGCAAAATTTGAAGCATTTATTATTTTGGTACAAAGATTATTTAGTGGATTTGTACCTATGATTCAAATGTTTTTAGTAACTGATTTTGTTAATAAGGCAGTTGCAATACTTAATGGCAAGATGGGTGTGGATAAAATTTATTTATCAATTTTTATGCTAGTAAGTGTAGTAGCAATTGATTGGCTTTTTGCAAAGGTTATCTTATTTGCTAGTACAAGCATGTCACTAAAGATTAAAAAAGGTTATAGGGTAGAGATTACAAGGAAGGTGGCTAGTCTTAAATATTCTTATATTGAGTCAGAGGACACTTGGAATCTTATAGAGAGAACTACTAAAGATATAGAGATAAGACTTAGAGATGCTTATCTTAATTTACTTAACTTAATTTCATTAATATTAAAGATTACAGGAGTTTTAGTTGTACTTTTAACTTATTCTATAACTTCAGTAATTATTATGTTTGCGGTATGTGTACCATTCTTTATTTTATCAGTAAAAAGTGGTAATAAGGCATACGAGGTTGAAAAAGAAGTAGCGAAGGAGCGAAGAAAGTCTGATTATATAGGAGCAACACTGACAAGTAGAGAAGCTGCTTATGAAAGAAATTTATTTTCGTATGGAAATACTTTAAGTGATAAGTGGCAAAGTATTTATGAACATGTTAGGAAAAAGGAAGCAGATGTTAATGTAAAGTGGATTTATAGAGCAAAGCTTGGAAGTATTATTACATCTATTGCTGTTATATTAACTATCATTGTTTTTCTATTCCCTCTTGCAAGTGGAGGAATTTCAATAGGGAATTTTGTAGCTATTGGAAATGGAACTATGGGACTTATAAATGATATGTCATGGACATTATCTTCATTTATAAAAAATGTTGCTTTTGATATGGAGTATTTTAAAGATTTAAGAGAAATGGCAGGGCTTGAAGAAGAAAAGGGTTCATTAGATTTAAGAGAAGAGAGTTTAGATTTTAAAACTTTAGAGTTTAGGAATGTATCATTTAAGTATGATGGATGTGAGAATTATATATTTAAAAACTTATCCTTAAAAATTGAAAATGGAAAGCATTATTCTATAGTTGGAGCTAATGGATGTGGAAAAACTACTATTACAAAGCTTATAACAGGATTATATAGTAATTTTGAAGGAGATATTTTAATTAATGATAAAAGTATTAAAGAATATACGAGTGGACAAATTAAATCACTTACAGCCCTAGTTTATCAAGATTTTGCTAAGTATTATATGAGTATAAAGGAAAATATAGAGGTTGGAAATATTAATAAATTAGTAGATACAACTCATTTAGAAGAAATTGAAAATGCTATAGATATTATAGGTTTAAAAGATTTTATTGCATCACTTGATGACGGTATAGCAACAGAACTTGGAAAAGTTAAGGAAGATTCTATTGATTTATCAGGTGGTCAGTGGCAAAGAATTGCAATGGCAAGAGCTATGGTTAGTGATGCAAGTCTTAGAATACTTGATGAGCCTACATCAGCACTTGATCCTATAAGTGAGAGTAAAGTATATGAAAGTTTTGAGGATATAAGCAAGGGGAAAACTACTATATTTATAAGTCATAGGCTTGGGTCTACTAAAATATGTGATAAGATATTTGTTATAAATGATGGGATGCTTGCAGAAGAAGGTTCACATGAGCAGCTTATATCACTTGATGGTGTATATGCAAATATGTATGAAAGTCAAAAGGAGTGGTATGCATGTTAAAAAAAGATAATGATATTTCGATTTTAAAAGTAATTAAGACAGTGATACCTATGATGGTAAAAGCAAGTAAATCAGGGATGATTATTTGTATAGTAGTAGGTTTTTTGATAAGCATATCATGGTTTTCTATTACGTATTTTACAGAGAAGTTTTTTGATCAAGCAAGTATCTTGGTTAATGGAGAAAGCAGTATAGAAAAAGCAGTATTATTTGGAATAATGCTTGGAGTAGCACTTTTAGTAGGTCATTTGATAAATGCAGTTTTAAATGCACAGGCAACAATACTTTCAGGTAAAGCAGCAGGTTACATTACTAATATAGTTAATAAAAAAGTATCTAGAATTCAAACTATAGAATTTGAGGATACAAGTAGGTTAAATGATATAAATAAAGCTAATAATGGTGCATATGGTGTAGTTCATCTTGTATTTACAGGGATATTAATATTAACAGGATATTTATCTTATTTTATTTTTATGAGCATTTATTTATATAAGCTTAATCCAATTTTAAGCTTAGTAATATTATGTGCCTTTATTCCAGTTATTATAAATCAGGTTATTAGGATTAAGATATTTGCAAAGCTTGAAGATGAGAGTGCACCTCTTAGAAGAGAATTTGAGTATAATGAAAAATATCTTATAGATAGAGAGTTTTTTAAAGAAACAAGACTACTTGGTGGATTTAAATATTTTAATAAAAGATATGAAAATTCATTAGAAAGTTTAAATGAAAAGATATGGAAGGCAGAAAAAAAGTCTAATACATTAGAGATATTAATGAAGTCTTTTACCATTGTAGGTTATGGACTAACATTATATTTATTATTTAGAAGTTTGATGGATGGAAAAATAACAGTAGGGGCATTTACAGCAGTTTTAACATCAATTGAAATGATATTTGGAATGGCAGAAGAACTTATTTGTTCTCAAATAGGAGGCTTAGCACAAGAACTTGGAAGTGTTAAAAATCTTGTTAGATTTTTAGAGATTCCTGAAAAGGGTGGAAAAGAAATTGAGTTTACTAATGCTCCAAGTTTAGAACTTAAAAATATATCATTTTCATATCCACAGAGTGATACTTTAATTCTTAAAGATATAAATTTAAAGATTGATGCAAAAGAAACTATTGCAATTGTTGGTTCTAATGGAGCAGGGAAAAGCACTCTTATGAGAGTGTTGATTGGGTTATATCCAGCAACAAAAGGAGAAGTTTTAATTAATGGTTATGATATGAAGAATATATCTAATGAATCTATATTTAAAAATACTTCAGCAGTATTCCAAAAATTTGAAAGATATAAATTTGATTTAAGAGAAAATATTACAATTAGTGATATTAATAATAGCAAAGATGAAAAAGTTTTAGATGTGCTTGATGAAACAGATATTGAGGTGAATAGTAGAAGTTTTGAAAATGGACTTGATACACTTTTATCTAAGGAATTTGGAGGAACTGATTTATCTGGTGGACAGTGGCAGAGAGTTGCTATTGCAAGAAGTCTATACAAATTTAATAATTTTATCGTTCTTGATGAACCAACAGCAGCTATAGATCCTGTCGAAGAAGGGAAGATTTTTAATAAATTTAAAGAACTCTCAAAGGACAAAACAGCAATTATAGTAACTCATAGGATGGGAACTGTCAAAATAGCTGATAGAGTGGTTGTTTTAGACAAAGGAGAGATATTACAAATAGGTACTCATGAAGAACTTTTAAGCATTAATGGACAATATAAGACAATGTATGATGCTCAAAGTAAGTGGTACGACAGAAGTTTAATCTAATATTGTAATTTTAAAAAGACAAACGTTAAAGTTTGTCTTTTTTTGTATGATAAAATAATTTTTACAATTGCCATAAATATGGTAAAATTATGTTAATAAGTAGTTTGATTAGAGAATATGTTTAAAGGTGGAGGATTTTATTTTGGAAGTAAAAGAAAATTTAGGGAAATGTAAATTTATCGACGAATTAAGTAATTACATAGAGAGTATACATGAATTATTAAATATTCCAGCAACAGAGGCAATGTTAGAGGGTTTAGAAGAGGTTGCAGGAACAAATTTACCTAAAGAGTTTAAAAACTTATATCTTCTATATAATGGAGAAGCAGAAGGTAAGATGTATGGAAGTATGCTTGGGATGAAGTGGATGGACATAGATAGCATAAATAGTCAGATTGAACAAATAAAAGAGAAAAAAATAAATATAAAAGATGATAATATGAGAATACTCAAAGTTGGTGAATATAAAAAAGAGTGGATTCCTTTTGCGGAAGATTTTCAGGGAAAGTATTTAGCACTTGATTTAAATCCAGATGTAAATGGACAGTATGGACAGGTTATAGTTATTAATACAGAAAAGAATGAAGCATATTTAATTGCTGATAGTTTTGATGATTTTTTAGATTTAGTTTTAGATAAATTAAGTAATGGCATATTAGAAGTTAAAGAAATAGAAAATATAAGTGTTGTGTCATGGAATAAGGGAAATGCTTATGTATATGGAGTTGAGCTTTCTACAGGTAAGAGAGAAGTAATTATGATAAAGATTGATAAGCAGTGGGAGATAATCTTTAATAATCTTGTAGTATTCCAAAAAACAAAAATATCAAATGGTGAAATATCCCTTGCAAACCTTGAGAGGGTAAAAATATTAAGTTTATCAAAAGGGTTATTTGGAGCACTTGATACTATATCCCTTGAAATAGTAAGATACATGAAAAATTTAAGAAGACTTAGAATTGTAGCAAGAGAAATAGAAGGTCTTTCATACCTTTCAAACTTAAAGGATTTAAGAGAACTTGAAATATCAGGTTATGCATTAAGTGATGAAGAAATAGAAAATTTCAAGTATATAAGATATCTTTTAGAGTTAACATTAGAGGATATAAATTTAAATGATGTAGTTGCATTTATAGAACTTAAAAGACTTCATAAATTAAAATTACGTAATGTTATTATAGAAAATACAAAATCACTTGGGCAGTTACATGGGTTAAGAGAGCTTGATATATATAGTATGAGACTTGAAAGTTTAGATTTTATAAGAGATATTGGTGAGACAACAAAGATAATTTTAAATAATGTTAGATAAATTTATGATAGTGAAGAAGGTGCTATATCACAATGATATAGCACCTTCTTTCTTTTTTTTACATCTTTTTTCTTTTATATCTAAGTGTTTTTCAACTTTTATAAAGAAAACAAATTACTATTTATATAGTAATTTGTTAAGATGTTTTATCATAAAATCAGCTGAAATACCAACAAATACACCTGTTCCGATTCCTGCAAGTGATAATACTGGTAAATATAGCATTACTCCAAAATTTTCTAGTATAAGACAAGCTGCAAAGAGTTGTCCTATATTATGAAAGACAGCACCACTTACACTTATTCCTATAAGTGAAAGATGTTTTCCAAAGAATTTCTTTAGAAAAATCATTATTCCAAAACTTAAAAGGCCACCACTAAGGCTATATATAATCATGGATGGTGTTCCAAAAAATAATGAAACAATAAAAATTCTAAGTAAAAGGACTTTTAGCGCATCTTTATATGAATCAAGGGTGTATATGGATACCATTATTATAAGATTTGCAAGCCCAAGTTTTGCACCAGGTGTTATAACTGGCATAGGAATCATTGATTCAAAGATAAATAATATTAAAGCAAGTGATGTTAAAAGTGATAAATAGACTAATTTTCTAGTATCTTTTAGTTTTTTTATATTTTGCATATTTAATGTGAAAGAATAATATCTTCATCTGAAGTATTATTCATATCTCCTTTAATTTCTACTACGACTTTATTTGGTAGGCAAATAATACTTTGTCCAACTTTAGAAATAGATTTTTGTTTTACACATAATGAGTCTTTGCAGTTAGCGTGTATAATTTTAACTGTAGCCTTTTCTATATGTATTATATTAAGTGATTTATCAGTTTTAATTTCAAATTTTTGTGTACTTGCTATATTAGATATATTAATAGACTTATATTCTTTATTATCCACTTTAATTTCCACATATTTTGTATCATAATCCTTATTTAAAGACCTAGCTAAAATTATATGTGGAGTAAAAGATATTATAATAAGAAAAAGGATAACTACTATATCTAGTTTTTTTAGAATTTTCACTTGTATAGCCACCTTATTTTAAAATTTACTTAATAAAGTATAATATCATTTTAAAAGAGAACGAAAAATAGTAGTAATAGGAAAAATGAATGTAGTATAAAATTTTCTTATTAACTAAAAATAGTTAATTGGTTATATAATCAGACATAAGGAATTTTAAGTCCAAAATTTGACTTGAAATTTAATTCATTAAAAATAGGGGGACTAGAATTATGAAAAAGAAAATATTAGCTATGTTATTATTACCAATGGCTGCATTAACATTTGCTGCATGTGGTGGAGATGAAGAAGCAAAAACTGAAGGAACATCTACAGAGACAACTGAGGGTGCTATCACTAATGGGTTATATGAAGTTGAAACTAAAGATGCTGATGAGAATGGTGGAAAAGCTAGAGCAAGTGTTAAATTTGAAGGTGGAAAGATTGTAGAGGTTAAATACAATGAGTTCACAGAAAAAGGTGATAAAAGAGAAGATGCTGGGTATAATGAAATGATGCAAGAAAAAGCAGGAACAAGTCCAGCTAAGTATGAAGTTGCAATTGAAGAGGCTGTTATGGCTAAGCAATCAGCTGAATTTGATGCGGTTAGTGGTGCTACAAGTTCATCAGCTAAAGCTAAAACTTTAATTAGTGAAGCTATAACTAATGCAAATGAAGGAAATACAGAAAAAGAATTAGTAGAAGTTAAGTAAGAATTTGAAAATTTAAAAATTAAATAGATATAGAGCCATATTGAATTATCAATATGGCTTTTTTTATTTACAAATAGACACTCTGTAAATAAAGAATTAAATAATAGTGCATTTAAAATAAATTTATTAAAAGTACTGTATAATCAGGTAATGACAAAAAAATACAAAAAGTGAGTTTTGCGAGGTGAAATTATGCTTAGAAAAAGCATCTTTTTTTTAATAATTACAATGGGGTTAACTTTATCTGCATGTTCTAAGGGGGGCTCAGATAATGAAGTAGAAGCGATGAGTAGAACAGAGTTATTTATGGGGACATCTGTAAAGATAACTTTATATAATCATGAAAATGAAGAATCTATAAACAAGGCATTTGAGAGAATAAAAGAAATTGAGGATACAGTTTCTATAAATAAAGAGGGAACAGAGATTGGGGAGCTAAATAAAAATGCAGGGGTAAGACCTGTAAAACTTAGTAAAGATAGTATTGAGATAATTGAAAAAGGACTTCATTATTCTAATTTATCTAAAGGAAGTTATGACATAAGCATTGGGCCACTTGTTAAACTTTGGAGTATAGGACTTCCAGAGGCAAAAGTTCCAACAGAGAACGAAATTAAGGAAGTTTTAGAAAATATAGATTATAGTAAAGTGAAAATTAATGATGAGGAGGTATTTCTTGAAGAGAAAGAAATGATTTTAGACCTTGGAAGTATTGCAAAAGGATATGCAGCTGATGAGGTAGTTGAAGTACTTGAAAATGAGGGGGTAGAAAAAGCTGTAATAGACCTTGGGGGAAATATTTATGTTATGGGTGAAAAGGCTAAAAATCAAAAATGGAAAATAGGAGTTCAAAATCCTTTTGCTGATAGAGGGAGTGCAATAGGAAGTATACTTTTATCTGATAAATCAATAGTTACAACAGGTGTATATGAGAGATATATAGAAGATGGAGATGCAAAATATCACCATGTGCTAGATCCTAAAACAGGATATCCTTATGAAACTGAAATTGCAGGTGTGACTATAATAGCCGATAAATCAATAGATGCAGATTCTTTATCTACTTTAGTTTTTACTAAGGGAATTGATGAGGGACTAGAGTTTATTGAAAGTATTGAT
The DNA here is from genome assembly GCF_947039605.1 of uncultured Clostridium sp. Classification (GTDB taxonomy): domain Bacteria; phylum Bacillota; class Clostridia; order Clostridiales; family Clostridiaceae; genus Sarcina. The sequence goes on along the minus strand of NZ_CAMQZG010000034.1, from coordinate 23,214 downwards.
GGTGTAGAAGCAATTTTTGTATCAAATAGTAAAGAAATTTATAAAAGTGTAGGAATAAAAGATAGTTTTAATCTTTTAAATGAAGACTTTAAAGTTATGAATTAAGGGGGAATCTAGATTGCAAATAGATAGTTTAAAATATTTTGTTCAGGTAGCAGAACTAAAAAGTATAACAAAAGTAGCAAGTAAGTCACATATATCACAACCAGCTCTTAGTCAGCAGCTATCAAAGCTTGAATTAGAGCTTGGTGCAAGTTTATTTGAAAGAAGTAATAGAGGTGTTGAGATAACAGCACAGGGAGAGATACTTTATAAGCATGCAAAGAATATTTTATCAGGTTATGAAAGACTTTTTCAGGATATGGAAATTTCTACAAAGTTAAAAAATGATGTAAGAATAAATATATCAAGCATATCAAGTAAGTTTTTAGTTTCTAATATTTCAAGCAAGATGTTTAATATCTTTGGTGATTTAGATTTAAAGCTTAGCACTCAGATAGATAAAGATTGGCATTCATCTATTATAAATAATAATACAGATGTAATAGTTGGAACAAAAAAAATAGAAGATTCTGATATTATATCAAAAAATATTGGTAGTGATGAATTTATTTTAATAAGTAGAAAGAAAATTAGTATAAGTTCAATTAAAAAATTAAATGTTGCATTATTAGATGATGGGACAGAGTGCCTTAATGATATAAAAGAAAGAAATGTAAAATTTATAACAAATTCGTTGTCAACTGTAAAAAATTATTTGGATGGTGATAATACAGCTGCGGTAGTGCCAAGAATTGCAGTTTTAGAAGAGTTAAAATCTTCGGATTTTTATGAGCTAAATATAGAAAAATATAATTTGAAATATGATTTGTTTGTAATTTATAAAAAAAGCTTAGATGTATCAATAAAAAGAAAAATAACTAAATTTTCTAAAGAAATAGAACTTATTTTAAAAGAATGTAATCAAGACAGAATATTTTTAAATGAAATTAAAAGTGTAGGTTAGTTATTGAAAAAAGTTATGGTTCATAGATAATTTGAATAACTAAAAGTGCATAAAAGATACCATAACCTCTTTTGAATGGCTAATTATAGGCGATAACAAATATGAAATGATAGATACTAACTATTAATTGGGAGTTTATAGTAGATAGACAAGCTTTGTTAATGTAGCTAGAATATTAGTGAAATACATAATAGGATAAATAGGGGGAAATATGACAAAAAATATAGTTGTTTTAGGAGCTGGTTATGCTGGAGTTCATGCAGCAAAAAAGCTTGCAAGAAAATATAAAAAGAATAAGGATGTAACTATTACGTTAATAGATAAAAATCCTTATCATACTCTTATGACAGAACTTCATGAAGTTGCTGGGGGAAGAGTTCCAAAGGAGTCTGTTAAAATTGAGTTATCAAGAATATTTCACAGAACAAAAGTTGATGTAGTAGTTGACCTTATAGAGAATGTTGATAGTGAGAAAAAAATAGTTAAAACAACCAATGGAAGTTTTAGTTATGATTACTTAATAATTGGAACTGGAAGTGAGCCAGCATTTTTTGGCGTTCCGGGGGTAAAAGAAAATGCATTTACATTATGGTCTTTAGAGGATGCTTTAAAAATTAAAGCTCATATTAAAGATAGAGTAAAGAAAGCTTCATTTGAAAGAAATGAAAAAATAAGAAAAAGAATGCTTACTTTTGTGGTAGCAGGTTCAGGATTTACTGGTATAGAAATGGCAGGAGAACTTTTAGAGTGGAAAGAAACACTTGCTAGAGAGTATAGAGTGGATGTAAATGAAATTAGAATATTAGTTGTTGAGGCTATGTCTACAATACTTAATATGCTTGATAGAAAACAAGCTGATAAAGCTGAAAAGTATATGATAAAGCATAAAGTTGAAATTTTAAAAGAATCGCCAATAGTAGAAGTTAAAAAAGAAAATATAAAACTTAAAAGTGGAGAGGTAATTCCAACTGAAACTCTAATATGGACTTGTGGTATTCAAGCAAATAAAGATTTAGAGTCTTTAGAAATTAAAAAAGCAAGAGCTGGAAGATTTGCTACTAACAAGTATATGGAAGCAATCGGAAAGGAAAATGTTTATGTTGTAGGTGATATAGCATATATAGAAGTTGAAGAGGGTAAAGGAAACCCACAAATTGTTGAGGCAGCAGAACAAACAGCAATAACAGCGGCTAAAAATATAATTGCAGATATAGAGAAAAAAGAAAAAGTGGAGTTTAAACCTAATTATCATGGATTTATGGTTTCAATTGGTGGAAGATATGCAGTAGCAGATCTTATGGGCTTTAAACTTTCAGGATTCTTTGCAATGGTTATGAAGCATATTATCAATATGTTTTATTTAGTTCAAGTTAATGATGTACATGCGGTATATAATTACCTTCAACATGAATTCTTTGCTATGAAAGAGAGAAGATGTATTTTAAGAGGACATTTAGCTTCAAAAGGAAATAGACTATGGCTAATACCTTTAAGACTTTATATAGGAGCACTTTGGTTCCTTGAAGGGTTTAAAAAGCTTATAGGTGAAGAAACATTTAAGAAAGCTTTAGAAAAAGCTGGACAGGCAGATGGAATATTTGAATATTTTGAAGTATTAGCATCAAACTTAACTATTGGATGGGATAGTTGGATGAAGATGGGAAATGTTAAAATGCCATTTACATGGCTTCAAGATGGAGTTACAGGAGCAAGCGTGGCTGCAGAGGCTACAACAAATATGCCAGCTCCTATATTTAAAGAAATGCCAGGTATTTATGAGAGCATGATGGAATTTATGATGCCAACACCAGAAATTGCAGTATGGTTCCAAAGAATAGTTGTAATTACAGAAATTGCAATTGGTCTTGCATTAATTGCTGGATTATTTACATTCCTTGCAAGTGCAGCATCAGCATTTATGACTGTTAACTTTATATTATCAGCTATGGCAGGATGGGAAATCTTATGGTTTACATTTGGAAGTATAGCTCTAATGCAAGGTGCAGGAAGAACATTTGGTTTAGATTATTATGTAATGCCTATGATAAGTAAGTTTACAGGTAACTTCTGGATGGGAAAAAGAGAGCCTATGTATGATATTCATGGGAAAACAACAAACTTAAAATAAGATAATCATAAAAGGGAGCTAGTAAAATAGCTCCTTTTTGGATATTTATCTCAAAATTATAAACAGAAAGATAATTTTTATAGAAAAAATTTTGAAAAAGTTAATCACCAAAGTATAGTGTTTTATATTAGAATAGTAGTATAGCATACGTAAAATAACAAATTTAACAGAAAAGATGAGGGGATAAAATGAATAATTTTTGGAATGATTATCCTATAATTGATAAACAATTAGATGAAGTTAGAAATCAGATAAGAAAAAATTCAAAATGTAAAGATAAAGTAATACAAGAGAGTATTATAGAAATGTTAGAAGCGGGTGGGAAAATGTTAAGACCAGCCTTTGTTATAATCGCATCAAAATTTGGTGAGTATAATGAGGAGCGAACAGTAGCGATATCAGCAGTTATAGAAATGTTTCATATGGCAACACTTGTGCATGATGATGTAATTGATGATGCAATGCTTCGTCGTGGGAAAGAAACTGTTCAGGCAAAGCATGGGAAAAATTATGCGGTGTATATAGGGGATTACTTATTCTGTTTATGTTTTAAAATATTAGCTACAACATCCTCAATAGAAAGAGGGATAGAACTTGATACAAAGGTTATGACTGATATATGTCTTGGAGAGGTAGAACAACTAAATTCAAGGTATGATAGAAATGTAACTGTAAAGGAATATTTAAAGAGAATATCAGGAAAGACAGCAAAGTTATTTTCTTTAAGTTTATATCTTGGTGCAGCAGAGAGCAAATGTAGTAAAAAAACTTGTAGATTGTTCTGGGAGATAGGGCATAATATAGGGATGGCTTTTCAGATAATAGATGATATATTAGATTATTCAGTAGATAGTTTTAAAACAGGAAAAGACTGTTCTAATGATTTAAAAGATGGAGTATACACATTACCTCTTTTAATGGCGCAAAAAAAGAATATAAAAGAATTAAATGATATTTTAGATAAAAAAGAGTATAGTGATAAGGATATAGAACTTATAATGAATATTGTACGAGATAGTAGTGCTGTAGAAGAGGCCAAAGCATTAGCACTAAAGTATACTTCAAAGGCATTTAAAAATATAAGTAAGCTTCCAGAGAATGAATATAGAGATATACTAAAAGAGGTTACACAACAACTTTTAGAGAGAGAATATTAGAATGTTATATAGTTAGATAAAAGAGGGGTAAAAGCATTAATATACTTTTATCCCTCTTTTCATATAATTAATTTAACTTAATATTTATAATTCTAGCATCATCATGACTTTTCGCAAGGTTAACATCTACAGATTCAGCAGTGATTTTATTAAATTTAATAGAACGAACAGTTCTATCTTTTGAATATTCATCAGTAACAGCACTAAAAGTTAGTGGTGTATAAGTTAGCAGTTCAGGACCTATGCTAGAGCCTTTAATTTCATAAATAAATTCACTCGTATAATCTGTTTCTCTATATTCAAGGAATTCTATATTATCTTTTTTTAGTGAAGCATCAGTAGTAAGTTTTATTACTTTAAAGTTTTCATCTAAATCATTTGTATCTATAGTAAAATTAGTTTTAAATTCTTTATCATATGTAACAGGATAATATTCAGAAATTTTAAAGTTATTAAAAGATATTGAGATGTTTAAATCTGTCGTTTTTTTAAATTCTTCAGGTATTCTAAAGCCAATAGTATATTCTTTAATATTAAAATTTTGCTCAGTTTTATTTTTCATTGAGTCTAGATGCTTTAAAGTAGTATTCTTAGTTTTAGAAATATTGAAGTTGAGCTTATCTAAATAATCTTCATTAAGAGAAACAGGAGAATCAAAAAGATTTAATTCAACTTTTTGATTATTAACCAAAACTGATAATTCTCCTGTAGCAAAAGGTTCAAATCCTACATGAAACATTTGCTCCTCTAGAGTAGTATAAAAACCTTCATCAGATAATCCCCAATCATAAGCTTTTTCAAGCTTTTTAAGAAGCATTTCTAAAAAATCTATATCTTCTGGTAGATTAAAAGCCTCTATATCAATTTCTTTTCCATCAAAAATATCAATTTTCATAGAATCTACAACTTGTCCAAATTTATTAAGATTATCTTTATTTTTTAAAAACTCAGATTTAAGGAAGGTTAAGTATTCTTTATAGTCATCTGGACTTTGAACTTTATAGTCTGAAGGTTCTAAATTTTGTATCTCTGAAATTCCAATAAGTATATTATCTCCATCTATCATATAATCTTCAAATATTATTTTTATAGTGTCATCCCCAACTATTTTGTTTAAAGGAATGATTTTCTGATTTAAACTATCTTTTTTTTGATTAAGTGATAATTCAATATTAGATGTTTCAAGTTCTGTGTTTATATTAGACCTAGCAAGAACTTCATCAAATTTGTTTAATGAGGTATTTACAAGAAAGAAAGTAGCTCCAATAGCACCAAGTGTAAGTAATGGCTTTTTAATTTTACTCATGAGAATCTCCTTTTGTATAATATATTAAAAGAAGATTTTAACACTAATAAATTACCTTAAAATGGAATTTTAGTTAAGGAATTATAAACTAAATTTGTTTTTAAAATCAGTAAGTCCTTGAGAAATTTCTTCTCTAGAAAAACTATTTTGGGTTAAAGTGGCATCAGATGTTTTAGATAACTCAGCATAAAAATATTTTGCGATATCTAAAATATCTTTATCAGCGTTAGCAGTTGCATAGCTAAATAAAAAATCTTCGGCTTCGTTATATTTACTAGTAGAAAGCATTCGTTTAATAATTAGATAGACCATATCTTTATCAGACATATCTTCTATAATAATTGGTTCAATTTCAGTTTCTACATCAAAAAGGACATCTGCAAGTCCTTTTCCAAAAGATTCTACTAAATCAAGCATATAATCATTTTTCATAAATAAATCTCCCTTATTTTAAAGTTTTTTAATATAGTATCTAACGAAGGGCTACTTAAAATCAATTAAGTAGCCCTTCGTTAGATATAATTTAATTAGTAGTTATTTCTACTTGATGTAGGTCTAGAACCTTTACCTTTAAATGGATTTGAACCACTAAAAGATTTACCAGCAGGTTTATTTTTACTTGCAGGCTTTGAACTTCTATTAAATTTACTTTCATTATCAAATTTAGAATCTTTAGAGTCTTTGCTAAATTCTCTGCTATTTTTGTTGAATTTATTCATTCCAGCAGCAGATGAATCTTCTCTATTAAAAGATTTTTGATTATCTCTTGAATCAAATTTACCAGCAGGTTTATTTTTGCTATAAGATTTATCCTTACTAAATGAATTATCTTTGCTATAAGGTTTATCCTTACTAAATGATTTATCTTTGCTATAAGATTTATCCTTACTAAATGATTTATCTTTGCTATAAGGTTTATCAGTAGCTACCTTTTTTTCTTTATCAAAGTTAAATGATTCATTCTTTTCAAAGTTTCTATCTCTTTTAAAATCTTCATTCTTTTTGATATGTCTAGCTTTTCCGAAAGCTTTATCAAAACTATGTCCAGTTGCTTTAGCAGGTTTAGCTGGTTCAGTAGATTCTGATTTTACCTTTGATGGGTAAGTTCTATAAGAGTCTGCAGCAACTTTGGGATTCTTCTTTTCAGCAAGTTTTCTTCTGAATTCACTTCTTTCAAGATGTTGTCCTTTTCTTACTGGTTTATCTTCTTTAGCTAGTACAGGTTCTTCTTCAGGAAGAGTTCCTTCTCTTTTAGCTTTTTCATAAGCTTTTCTTGCAGTATCTTTTTTAGCTTTAACTGCTACTAATTGATCAAAGATATCTTTAAGTCTTTTTTTTACATTAGTACTTTCTATTGTTGAAAATCCTTTAGCAGGAAATGTTTTTTTACTAAAAGTTTTTAATAGCATATTATCAAAGTTAATAGGTGTAATTCTATATAGTGAAACTCCACTAGCTGAATCACCCATCTTATGTAAATTAAATCTAAAATCTAGGTAGAAGTAAATATTATCTTTATCTTCCTTCTTACCTGATAAATTTTTCATGCCTTCTAATCTTATTGCCTTTGGTGCATTTGTCATTATAACAATCCTTTCAACATCTTACTAAATAGTAAATGTCTTTTAATCTTCGTTTCCATTATTATAGTTTAACATGAAATTGACTGAATAGATATATCATATATTGTTTATAAATAATTAATTCGTAGGTTAAAAAAAATTTATAATTTTATCTTATAATAATATTAAGACATATGAGAGATGACAGGGGGAGTTTAAATGAAATTTTCAAAAAAGAATATTGGTGAATTCTTAGAAAAAGTAGGGAATGGGGCTAAACCAGTAATAAATAAGGTGAAAAATATTAGTAAGGAAAATAGAAGAGGGATAGAGAGGAAATGTATAGCTATAAACCCTGCTTATGGAGATGTTATAAGTAAAGTTAATAATTTTGTTGATACAGCTAAAAATGGAACAGAAGCTACAATATATGGACTTACAAGACATATGAATAATGAAGAGTTTTGTTATAGTATAGGTGAGCATTTATATGTCCAAAGATGTTTTTATACACATCATGGAATATATGTAGGTAAAGGGAAAGTAGTACATTATTTAAAAGAAAAGGTATCTGAAACTTCACTTTTAGATTTTGCATGTGGAGAAAAGATATTTATAAAAAATGAAAGTCAGAGTCCAAGACATCATAGGAAAAGAGATGCAATTAAGAGGGCTTATAGTAGGCTTGGGGAAAATAGATATAATCTTGCAATAAATAATTGTGATAGTTTTGTTAGATGGTGTAGAAATGGTCTTTAAATAAAATAGACAAGTATAAATAAAATACTTGTCTATTTTTTAGATTATTTCATAGTAATCTAGTGTTAAATTTTTAATAGAATGAATATCATCTAATATAATTTTAAAATCCTCTTCACTTTTAACTCTGAATTTTAAGTTTACAACCTCACCAAATTCTTGGTGTTCAACTCTATAAGACATAATGTTATTATAATTTTTTTTAATATTATCTTTAAGTTCTAAGTATGATAAATCTGTTGCTACAACTTGTAATTCAATACTTAAAGTATAAGATTTTTTAGAAACTTTATTTACAACTTCAAAAGCAAGTAAAATCAAAATAGTAGCGGCAATTCCAAGAATATAAAGACCAGAGCCAACGGCAAGTCCAATGGCAGCAACACCCCAAAGTCCAGCAGCTGTCGATAAACCTTTTATTGAACCTCTTTCTTTAAAAATAACACCAGCACCAAGAAATCCCATTCCAGAAACAACTTGAGCAGCAATACGACTAGGATCAACTTCTACATATTTTTGAATGACTTCAAAAAAACCATATTGAGATACAAGCATTAGCAGTGCAGAACTAAGAGATACAAGCATATGAGTTCTAAGTCCAGCTTCTTTTGAACGTATATTTCTCTCATATCCAATGAGCCCTCCAAGGAACGCAGCAAGAATAAGCCTTAGTACAAAGTCAAATTGAAGGCTTATATTTGTAAGCATATAATTTGTAAGCGCCATAAATTTCTCCTTATTATTAGTTAAAATATTTTTGTATATGGTAAAAGGGACTATAATACTGCTAATCAGTTTTATAAAAGTCCCTTCTAATTATGTAATTTTAATAAAAAAGACCATTTCATAAATGATTAAGTTAAATCCTAAATATCATTAATGAATAGCCCTAAATTCTAAAGGAATTTAATTATGATATATGATGCAGGTACTAATACCGCAAGACTTATCAAGCTGTATATTGCAAATGTTCCTATATATTTTCCAGGAGTTGTCTTTGTTCCTGATATAGCAAATTTGTAAGAAATTATACTAGCCATAGAACCAATAAGTGAGAATAGGCCTCCATTATTTACACCAAGAAGTAATGCACGATAATTATGTGTAAATGGTGAAAGTAGTAATGTTGTAGGAACGTTACTAATAACCTGACTTATTCCAAGTCCTATAAAGTAAGTATGAACATTATTTACTAAAAGACCTGAAATCACAGTTTTAACTACTGGTATTGCAGATACATTACCAATAAATACGAAAAATGCTGTGAATGTTAATAATAGTGAATAATCAACTCTAAGGAATAGTTTTTTATCTATTATAAGAGTAATAATTATTACGGCTGCAAAAGCATATCTATAATTTACTAAATGAAATACAGATGCTAATACACATAAAAATAATATTAAGTAAACAACTATTAATTTCTTTTGATTAATTACAACTTCATCAAGACTTACATCTAAAGTTTTATTTTTTTGGAACATAACAAATCCAACTAAAAGTAAAAAGGATACTATTGTTATTGGAAGTGTTACTGCAAAAAATTCTGAACTTGTAAGATTAAAGTGTGTAAAGATATATAGATTCTGTGAGCTACCCATAGGTGTTAAAGAACAACCTGTGATTGCAGCTATTGTTTGGAATACTATAAGCTTTACAGGGTTAAAGTTAGCTTTTTTAGCTAAAACTAAACTAAGCGGTACAAATGTTATAAGAGCAACATCATCTGTTATAAGCATTGAACTAAAGAAAGTTAAAAATATCATTACAGCATATATTCTCTTTAAGCTCTTATCCCTATGTAGAAGTTTTGTTCCTATAAAGTCTAGAAGTTTAAATTCTTTAAGACCAGTTATAACAACCATTAAGTTAAATAAAAGTATTAAATCTTTAAAGTTTATATAACTAAGCTTTGGCATAGATATAAACGACGAAATTATAGCTAATATTACGGCTATGATTAATATTATTTCCTTTTTCAAGAATTCAGTGAGTTTATTTTTGTCTAAATCTTTCGAATTCATTCTTATCTCCTGTAAATAACTAAATTTTATTTTGCATTACTATTCAATAGTACACTAACTATTTTTACATATCAATAAAAAAAATTTTACGAAAAAGAAACAAAATTTAATAAAACATAGGTTAATTGAAAATAAATAGGTAAAATTTTCAATTTATAAAGAAAAAAAGTATTAAATCTTCAAAGTAACAAGAATAAAACTAAAAAAAGAAATATTTGTAATTTGACTTTTAGGAAATATAAATATTTTATGATTGCTTATATTTATGGGGGAAATTGAAAATTAAGATTATTGTTTTTTCTTTTGGATTTCAGTAACTTTATTTAATCGTAAAAGAAATACTCGTAAATGAAGATATATATCATAAAAAATTGAAAGTATATTAAACAAGGAACTTATACAAAAAAAGAAAAACTAAAATAAGAAATAGTATTCTTATTTTAAAAACTACTTAGAGTGAGTAGTAAATAATCTAAAAATTTATATATAGTTTATTTTATCTGATATAATAAACTATATATAAATTGTTTGGAGGATATACAAATGGAAAAACTTTATTATGAAGATCAGTACATAAAAGAATTTGTAGCTGAGGTAGAAGAAGTAAAAGAAGAGAATGGAAGATTTCATGTTATTTTAGATAAAACAGCATTCTTCCCAGGTGGCGGTGGACAATCTGCAGATAGAGGTAAAATAGATAATCATGAAGTTATAGATATTTATGAAAAAGATGGAGTAGTTTATCATGTAACAGAAAAAAAACCTATAAAGATACATAGAGTAAAATGTGAAATTGATTGGAATAGAAGATTTGATGGAATGCAGCAGCATTTTGGGCAACATGTTTTATCAGGATGCTTTTATACTTTATTTAATGTAAATACAGTAAGTATTCATTTAGGTGAAAAAATTAGTACAGTTGATATTGAAGGAATACTTACAGAGGAGCAAATTAGAGATGTAGAGAAGCTTGCAAATGAAAAAATTAGCGAGGCTATTAAAGTTGAGTTTTTAACACCTACAAAAAAAGAACTTAAAAAATTAAAAATAAGAAGAGCACTTCCAAACACTGAGGATGAAATAAGAATTTTAAAAATTGGTGATTTAGATATAAATGCTTGTTGTGGTTTACACCCCGCATCAACTATTGAACTTAGACATATAAAGATTAAAAAGTTTGAGAAAAATAAAGGAAATACAAGAATAGAATATCTTGCAGGAACAAGAGCTATTGATGATGCATTAAGTAAAGATGAGTTTGCAAGAGAAATTTGTAAATATTTAAGTAGTAATGAAAAAGAAGCAATAAATAGTATAAAAAATATACATGAAAAGCTTTCAGAAGCATTATCATCAAAATTAAAAGTAGAACAAGATATCGCAAAGTATGAAATGAAAGAAATGCTTGAGGGTGCAGAAAATATTCAAGGTATTGCGCTTATAGAAAAAATATATGAAAATGAAGATATTAAGTATATAAGTAGACTTGCTACAAAACTTACAGAAGAAGAAAATATAGTTATTTTATTTGCAGTTAAAAATGAGAGTAGAGTAAATATAGTATTTGCAGCATCTAAGAATATTAAAAATATTAATGTGGGTTCTATGCTTAAAGATTGTATAACATTAATAGATGGAAAAGGTGGCGGAGGTCATTATTTAGCACAAGGTGCAGGTAAAGATAATGGTAATTTAGAGAATGCATTATCTTATGCTAAAAATAAATTAAAATAAAAACAAACCAGCATTTAGAAAATGCTGGTTTGTTTTTTTATTTACCCCACTTTTTATTAAAAGCGTTATAGAAGAATGTTTGTCCATCAAATCTTAAACCTTCATAGTAATATCCAGAATATAAATATGCCTGATCTTTTGTTTGCCATATTCTTCCGCTTGGATCTGCAAACATTATTGCTTCATGTTCTGAACCTCTAAGTTGGAATTCGTTTTGTTTTCCACTTGGGCATGTTAGAGTAGTCTGATAATAAGTTTTACCTGAAACTATAGTATTTGAATTTAAATACACAGAAGCAGTTACACCTGGCATAGAGGTTTTACCTTTTACATACTCAGTCATGACTTTTTTTATTTGATTTTCAGTTTGAGTTTGTGAAAGACCAGAATTTAGTGGGTTTTGTGTCCCATCAGATTGAGCTTCTTTAACATTTAATTGCTGTCCTGATGCACAAATGTAATATGTACTTAAAAGGCCAGTATAATTATAGATAGTTCCGTTAGGATTTGTTAATCCTTCTGGATTAGCTAAAGTACCTTCCATTGGCATTGAATAATAATTATAAACTCTATAGTATCGAATTCCTTCATAAGTAACAAAATTATTTAAGTTAACAACTGTTCTATACCCTAATTTATCTACGTTATAAGAGGTATATACACTTTCTTCTAATTTAGTATATAAAGTAGTTGCTGCTGCTGAAAATGTTGCAGAGTTATTATAAAGTTCCATTTCAGAATTTGTTAAATTATATTTTGCATTTTCTGATACAAGCTTAGAATGTGAAGGTCCATCACTTGAAAATAAAGCGCCTACGACACTTTCTTTAGGTTTTGCATGTGTTGGTGTTTGCATTCCAGTTGCAGTAGTTTGTGCTACAGTAGTATTATGCATATTTTCAATACTTTCACTAGATTTAATCACATAAAAACAAGTATCTATAATACCTGCAAAGGCTAGTATACAAATCCAGATTAATATCTTTTTCATTTGTTATCCCCTTTTGTTCTCTATATATTTACTAATACAAATATATAGTTTTTTAATTTAGTAATATAGCCATATATATTACTAATTGTTTAAGAAAAAGTAAAAAAGTAAAATAAAACACTACTTTTAGGGTACTGTTTTTTAGTTTTAATAAAATGATTGCTGTTTATTTATATATATAAATCCTGCTGGTGTCATATAAAAACTTTTAGAACCTATAGTGACAAAGTAACACTGATAACCTTCAAAGTCGATTTTTTTATTCATGTCTATTGAAATCTTTGAAGAATTATTAGGAATATACTTAGAAAATTGTTTTGCAAGCATTTCTAGGTATTCTTTTTTTTGAGCTAATGATTTATTTGGAAAACTTTGATTGAATTGTTTATTGAGTCCATGACCATCTACATCTAAATATCTTGCACCTATAAAGTTACTATAGTTTCCATTACAAATCCAATCTTTAGATTTTTCACCTATATAATATTCATAAACATTATAATATTTATGCCCATTTATAATTTTATAATCATCTAGATTTGTAATAAAAGCAGTATTTTTATCTGAGGTTTTATTAACTATTTCTTGAAGTCTAGCATAAGTTTCAGAATTATTAAGTGAAGACGAGGTCGTGGTTTTTTTTGATAAGTTTGCAATGTTAGTAATGGTTGAATTATTTGTGAGTATATTTTTTTGTGTTTGGGAGGTCTTTAAAGTTTGTGTATAAGATATATTTTTATTTTTTAAAGGATTTTGATTTACAGAATAAATTGCTGTGCCACCAACTATTAATGTAGTTGCAAGTCCGATAGTTATAAGTGATTTTTTCATTTGCTAGACCCTTTCTTCTTATCTCTTAAATTTTTTATGTTTAGTAATACTTAAATTATAAAACTTTTCAAAAATTTATTTACAATTTAAGTATTACTAAATTATTACAAAAAAGATAAAAGTCGTTCGACAAACAATTGACTGTTAAATGATGTAAAATTATACTAATTATGTATAATGAATCATATAATAAATAAAATGATTTGAAAAAAAATTTAGGAGTAGTTAATAATGAAAAAAATATTAAAATTATTACTTTTAGCTGTAGCAGTATTTTGGGGAACGAATGTTATTTTAGTGGCTAAGTCTAGCGTAGAGGAGTATATATCTAATCATAAGGAAGAGGCTATAGTTATAGAAACAACGGCTATAATAAGCAAAAAAGGCGGTGGGTTTGTAGAATATATAGTAAAAGAGATAAATACTATATCTGTAGATATAAGTACATTAAAAACAGAAATTGAGGCTCAAAAAGATAGTTCTAGAGTGAAAATGAATTTAGTTGAAATAGCTCAGTTAAATGATAAGTTAGAAGCTGTAAAAGATAAAAAAGAATTTTTGAATTTAGATTTATTTAGAAATGAGGTAACTATATTTAATACTTTAGTTAGAGATTATATAGGCTTGTGTGAGGAATATATTATTAAGAATACAAAAGAAAAATATGAAGAAGCATCAATAAAAGAAAAGGAAATTTTAGAAACTAAACTAAAGATAGAAAAATTAGTAGAAACATTTGAAATTAACTAAAAGGTTTATAAAAAAATTAAGTTGTGATAGAATTAAGAGGAATTATGAGACTATATTTGAAATAACAAAAAAAACTTACTTTTAGGAGACTTTAACAAATGACAAAAGGTAAAAAAATAGGAATTATAATAGCGATTATACTTGGAATTGGTATACTTATAGCAGGTGTTTTTACAAAACCTAAAACATCTACTAGTAATGTAGACCCATCTACTTATTCTCAAACACAGGTTCAAAAATTAAATCAGTTGCAGGAACTTACAACAAACCTGTATAAAGATGAAGAAACAACTGATATAGCACAATTAAAAAGCCAAATTAAACAAATTGGTGGAAGTCAAGATTCATTATTCACAGGAATGATTACTGATTTAGACAGTGTGAAAAGTGATATTGGTCAAGATAGATATACTCAGATAAAAACTGTCTTAGAATCTAAAGTACAACCATCTTATAAACAAGTAATAACAGATGCTAATGAAATAGCAACTAATGGGTATGATAAAAATCCAGGTCAAACAGTAGAGAATTATCAAAATGCAATGAGAGCTATTTCAGATGCTGAAAATGTTCTTGCAGGTGCACAAAATACAAATAATAGTCAGTCATAAAGAAAAGAAGAAGAAAAAAAGCAAGATGCTTTTTCTTCTTCTTTTTTTGAAAAATATGTAGAATTCGAGCAGATTTTTTATTATAATTAAAAGTAACAAAATAAAAAACAAATAAAACGACAAAAACTCTGAATGGTTTTGATGAATTTAGGCGTTTTGACAAAGGAGAATTGCAATGAAGATAGTTAAATCATTATGGGAAGAAATTTTAGAAATAATGGAAGAAAATATAAAAACATTCTCAATAGACTCATTAGATAGAGGTGTTAGAATTACAAAGATAGAAGAAGTTGAAGATGTTATGAATATAAAGTTTCCAAGTGAATTGAAAGCTTTATATTTATCTAACAACGGAACTGTTGGACTGGGTGCTATTTTAGGATTTGAACTTATTTCATTAGAAGATATGTTAACTGAATGGAAGTCAAATAAGAAGATTTTAGAAGCAGGTCAATTAGATAACATAGAATTTAAATCTTCAGAGGATGGCAAGGTTAAAACTATAGGTTTTGATGAAAAATGGATACCTTTTGCATATAATAATATGAATACATATCTTGCAGTAGATCTTAATCCAGGCAAAGAGGGCACTATAGGACAGGTAATAAATATTGGTGATCCTAAAGCAAATTCAGTTAAATATGTTTTAGGTAGTAGCATAGAGGTATTATTAAAAGATACAATAATGATATATGAGTGCAATGGACTTGAACTAGATGAAGAAATTGAGGTTATAGAAGATAGAGAAGATGATACTATAGAGCTTTTGAATTTCTTGGATAAATATTTATTTAATATAAAAGCATCTTACAAAGGTTCAGAGAATATGTATGATGAGATGGATGTTTCATATAATACAAGAGAATATGATGATTTTCAAGAAGAAGATGGTTATGATAGCTATCGAGAAGACGAGGAAGAGGATGAATATTCATCTAGTTATGAAGAAGATGAATATTAAAGTTTAGAATATTTAAAAAGGATGCTTATTTATAAGTGTCTTTTTTTTTGATTATTAATATACTATAGTAAGAAATTTTATAGTAAGGTGATAACATGAAATTAACAAAAAAGAGTATTAAAAAGATAGCTGTAGGGATTGGAATTACATGTTTAGCAGGTGGAACAGTAATTATAAATGAAACAATTCCTAGTATTAGCAATTCAAAAGCAGAAATTCATTTTATTGATACTGGAAATAGTGATGCAATTTTAATACTTGGAGAAAAAAATATATTGATAGATGGAGGGGATAATAATGATGAAGAATTTTTGGTTAGTTATATAAAAAATGAAAATATAGATACTCTAGATTATATAATAGTAACGCATCCTCATGCAGATCATATAGGTGGGTTAGATAATGTTATAGATGAAATTAATGTAAAAAAAATATATATGCCAAGCAGAGTTCATGAAACAAAAACATATAATGATTTAATCGAAAGTATAAAAAATAAAAATATGCTAACGGAAGTTCCTCTAGAAAATGATGAAATTAAATTGGGCGATTTTTCATATATGCGAATATATAATACAAATGGTGGCCATGATATTAATGATGAATCTTTAGTTACACTTTTTGTGAATGGAGAGGATAAATTTCTTTTTACAGGTGATGCACATAGTGAAACAGAGATTGAAATATTAGATTTATTAGAAGATGTAGATGTATTAAAGGTTGGTCATCATGGTTCAAAAACTAGTACAAGTGATGAGCTATTAGATATTGTTTTACCAGAATATGCGGTTATTACTGTTGGGGAGGGGAATAGATATAAACACCCTAATAAAGTCACTATGGATAAATTAAATGAGCGAAATATAGAGGTTCATAGATCTGATGAATGTGGAGATATAATTTTCACTTCTACAGGGGAAGGAGTTTTTACAGAGTGCGAGGATGGTAGTTATAATTATAGAGATTAAAAATAAAAGGATGATTCATTCCATAGAATCATCCTTTCAAATGTAATATATCTTTACGGATTTTATGAAACTTAAAAATAATTGCTGTAATCCTTAGACAAGTACTAATATAAGTCTTAATAATATCTTTGTCTAGGAGTAGAAATTAATCTTATAACAATTTTAAATGAGATAGATATGTTTGATAATAAAAAAATAGTTTAAAATTTATTATAAAATCAAAAAAAATAGAATTTTCTGTATAATTTATTATTTATTGCACAAAATTTTTGACGATAATTTTTAGTTGGTATCAAATATAAGCACATTTGAAAAAAAAACTTGGAATATTGTATTAAAAATGTGTTAGAATTAGAATAATGAAAAATTTTATTATAAAAGTACAGGCTAAATAATAAAATATATTTATTTTTACAAAAGATGGAGGTGACAAGATATGGGGAAAGATAGCATAGCTTTAAGTAGTGTACTGCTTAATGACATATTGAGTTTCGATACTATAAGAAGTTTAAGACTTGATAAGTTTGATAAAGAGGAATTTCTTAATATGATACTTGCACTTGGTGAAGCAAATAAAAATTTAAAGGCTAAATGTAAAGAACTTTACAATAGTTATTTCGGGACAGGCAGTTACGATTTTTATGAGGCTGAATTAAGAGTAAGAAGACTTACGGAAATATATCTTTAGAAAATTAATCTCTATATTCTTTAAATTTATAAATTTAAATTACGAAATTTGTGAATACTATAAGATATATTGATTGTGAAAGGAGATAACAATGAAGATTGCTTTTTTAGATTTAGAGTTTACTAGAAAACCCTACGATACAAGTTTTGTAAATGAAATAATTGAGATTTCATGTATAACTGCCCCAATTGAGGATAGTTATAAATTGAATGATGATGGATTTTTGGTTTCGAGTTATAAATTTAAAGATCAGAAAGATGATAAGTTTACTTGTCTTGTTAAACCAAGTATAAATACTTTTTTAACAAAAGAAATTGTGGAATATACGGGGATAACACAGAGGGAAGTAGATAATAATGGGACATCACTTGAGGAGAGTATAAAAAATCTTTATACTTATCTTAAAAAAAGTGATATAAAGAGAATATATATTTATTCAAGATATTCAAAGGATCTTTTAACTGGAGCTAAAAGAATATTAAGAGGTAGATTAGACAAAAAAATTAACTATATAATAAATCTTTTAAAGGACATAAGTTATTATTCTAGTATTGCTAGAGAACGAGTTATCATGAATCTTGATAGAACTTCAAATTTTGATGTTCAGTATTCAAGAGAGAAACTTTCTAGCAAAAAGAAATTTTCATTAACTGATACGTATCTTGTATTAATGAACAAAAAAGAAATTAATGATACAACTAAAACTAAATCATTAGCTGATGCGAAGTTAATAAAAGATATATTCTTCTCTGAAGAGAAAAATATCGAAAGTGAGCTTAGTGAAATAGCTTATAGAATAGAGATAAAAAGAGAAAAATTATATTCTATTATTTTATCAAAGAAAGATTTTATTGAATGGGTATGCTCAGCTACAAGTGCTGAAGATTTAAAAGTTTACAAAAATGAGGATCTTCAAAGACTTATAAAAGCTATGGTCATAATAATAAAAGAGTTCAAAGGTAAAGTATTAGAGAGTGGTATAAAACTTAGTGAGATAAATGTAAATGATAAGTGGTTAATACTTTATAGGGAAGTAAGAAAACTTGCTGAAGAGATAAATAGTACTTGGGGACTAAAGGTTAAGTCGGTCAAGGAATGCATGGATATACTTCAAAAGAAAGAAAAAAAATTCGATGAAGCAAAAGTTGATGCAAAGCTTACAGCAATTTTAATGGAAAGTCATGATGATTTTGAACAATTTAAGGAAGACATAAAACCACTTGAAGAAGAGGAAATAAAACTTCTTATTATCAAATGTAAAAACATATTAGATCAATATGATAATGGTCATGCTTTTAAAACTTATACAACAAAACTAAGTATTTTAGAAGAAATGGGTAACTAACAGATAAGTAACACGAAAAAAACAAGACTAAATAGTAACATAAAACTTTATAAACAGTAAAAAATATAGTAGACATAAAGGGAGACATTAATGAAATATAAATTAGTAGGAAATGACGATTCAATATTAAATGCAAGATATAATAGTTTTATGGGAGAAAGTTACGGTTATTTAGTTGGGTTATTAGATAGAAAACTAAATAGTGAGTGCAATAAAGATTTTAGAATAGCTATAAATAGAGAGTTTTCAGAAACTTTAAAAACAGTTACAGGATCATATATTACAGATAAAGAAACAGAGAAAATCAAGTTAACTTATGAACTTGAAAAAGAAGATTATAAAAAATCAGGTCATAAAATGTTGAAGTATATATATACATTTTTATCAAACGAATATGGTAAAGATAAAGATTTTGATATTAGAATGACTGTTTTTAAAATGGTTGAAATGTTTAAAAATGATAATCTAAAAGGTTATGCATTAGATCACTTATTATTAAGTGTTAAACTTTAAGTGAAAAGGGGTTTTTGACCCCTTTTATTTTTTTTTAAGAAGGAGAAAAATTTGGATAAAGAATTATTAAGATTAAAAGATATTTTAGAATTAAATGAAACAAATTTTAGTGTAGAGAGAGAACTTTTAAGATTTTCACTCATTAATAATGATAGTGAGTTTGTTTTTTCAGAGTTTTATAATTTTGATAGTATAACAGATGTTTTAAGTTTTATAAAAAATGTTATAATTCCATCAACAGCTATATCTATATTAACTCAGGATAATGGACAATTAGTTATTACTATAGAGGATTCAAACATTTTTTTAGAACAGTTAAAGTCATATGGGGCAGATGAGAGTCTTGTGAAAAAATGTGCTAATATTTATAATAAACTCTCAAAAGTTACTAAAGATATTCCAATAAAAAAAATTGAAGAAGTTATAGATTTTATAAACTTTGAATTATCAGAAGGGCAGATGATTATGTTATCTGTTGAATATGCAAAAAATACAAAAATGTATTTAGAGCGTATGTATAACGAATATAAAGAAATGGATCATTTAGATATGTTAGAACAGGAACTTGGGAGATTAAACCTGTGTATGGGTGGATTCCTTGATATTTGTGAGCATATAGAAAAGTATCAAGATGAAATAAAGGTAAAGCTTTTAGATAAGCTTCCTTACTAATTTATATATAGTTCAAGGTAAACTGGTTAATTATTAACTAGTTTATTTTTGTTAATAAAAATCACATGTAATCTCGACAATTCCATATTAAAATTGACTTATAGAAATTAAGGGGGGCGTTTTTTTGAATCCAGTAGCATTTAGTATAGGTAATTTCGATGTAAGGTGGTATGGAGTTATAATTGCAAGTGGTATAATGTTAGCATTTATAATAACATATATAAATTGTAAGTATAGAGAGAAGAGTTTTGATAGGGTAATAGATATATTTGTGATATCTTTTATTGCAGCAATAAGAATTATAATGATAAATAGAAAAAAAGTAAAAATTTAAAGGATTTTAAATTGCTTTAGTAGAATTAATAAGTATAAAACAAATTTTTATAAGGGGTAGTACTTAATGGGATATTCTATATTTGAAGTAAGTGAAGAATTAAATATTAGTAGTTTGATTATAAATAAAGAGATACAAGAAGAAGATTTTGCAGATTATAAATATGAGGCAAAGGGAATAACATATATAAAAGAAGAAGGTATCAGGAAACTTTTAGAAGCAATTGATATAGAAAAAATAGAATATAAAAATACGCTTGAATATGAGAATGAAATAATGATTTTAAAAAAAGAAGTTTTTAATATTCAAAAAGAAAGAGATTTTTTGAAATTAGATATTTTTAAAAAGGATGAAACTATAATATTATTAAAAAGTGAAATCTTGAATTTGAAATTTAATGAAAAAGAAAATATTACTCAAAAGGAAGAGAAATACAGAAATTCATCTTTAATAAAACGAGTTGAAAGACATAAAAAGAAAAAATGGTTTTAAGAAGAAGTTATTTGCTTTAGCAAATAACTTCTTCTTTCATGCATTTATTGCTATTTTTTTAATAATATGTTTTACTTGTTAAAAAATCTTTGATATACTGTGTATTGTTAAAATAAAAAATGTCGAAAGTTAGGGGGAAGTTATGGCTAAAAATATAGATTTAATATCATACCCCTTTTTAAATGAGGATTTTGGAAGTGTAGACCATGAAGTATTAAGTGATTATCTTTCATCAGTTATTGGAAAAATATTATCAATGAATACACCACTTTATGATGATACATTTTGGCTTATGGAAATGTCACTTCATCTAAATGGGTCTGTAAGAGGAAAACTTGCAGTTATGGATGAGGATATCGAAAAAGGACTTTCAATTATGGATAAGTATAGGGAACTTACAAAAGAGAGAGTAAATGGTTTTGTATTACCAACAGGGTGTGCACTTGCATGTGAGTATCATATAGCAAGAGGTGAGGCTAAAAAGGTTTGTAGAAATCTTTATGTAATGAAAAATAAGGGAATTAAATTTGATAATATATTAATTGATTTTGCAAATCTTATGACGAATGTATTATTTGTAATGGCAGTAGAAATTAATAGATTAAATGATGTAGATGAGATACCATTTGTTTCTAAATCATATGGTGTTTAGTTATTTTAAAACTGAATAATAAGGAGAATTATTAAATGAAAAAATTAAGTTCAAAAATTATAATAGCAATAATAATAATAGTAATAGCAGCAGTCGCAATTGGTGTAAGTCAAAAACATCTATTTGGAACAGCTCAAAAGGGTAATAAGACAGTAACAGTAACAGTAGAGGACCAAGTTAATAACAAAGTTTTAGTTAAAAATGAGGTTTATCATACAAATGCAACAACTCTTGAAGCTTTCTTAACTGAAAATAAAGAAGCTCTTAAGGTTAATATTACAAGTACAAAATATGGTCCATATCTTATGGGACTTGAAGGATTAAATACACCTAGCATGGTTAAAGGTCCTTGGTGGATGTATGGATTTACTTCAAAAACTCCAGATAAGACTTATACAATAGGGAATGCACCAGGTGTAAAAGATGTTATACTTGGAAAAGAATCAACAGTAACATTTGTTTATACAGATAAAATGTAATGAGTGCAAAAGAGATAACTAGAACATCAGCACTTGCTGTATTTTTATATGTAGTTTATTTTTTAGGCTCATTTGTTGATTATATAGAACTTGTAAGTTTTATAATTTTAGTATATGGGACCACTCTTAAAACAAGAGTATCTTATTTTGCAGTAGTAGTTTTTACTTTAATAGTAATGCTAACTAAAGGAATAGGGCCTTGGAGTATAATGTATCTTGTAGTATTTCCACAATATATACTTTTATATTCTTTTGTAGCTAATATAACTAAAAATAGAATCGTATATTTTATTTTAGCAGGAATATTATCATTCTTATTAGGAACCTTTATAGAGTTACCATATCTTTTAACTGGGGGGCTTTATGGAAAGGCTCTTTTATTAAAAATTTTTATGGGGTTTCAAGTTTCAATAGGAAATGTAGCATGTACAGTAGTAGCAGCTATATTTCTATATGAACCATTTAGAATGCTTATAAGAAAAACTCTTGGCAGTGATATGATAAAAAAAGACTAGGTGTAGCAGATGCTATATCTGGTCTTTTTTTATATGTAAATATTATCAATTTATTAAAAATGTTAATTATTTAATAAATTGATAATAATAACCTAAAAAGATACTATTTTGTTTCTTTTTAGGGCTATTTAGGAAGTAAACTTATATAAGTTAATTAAATTGGAAAAATTAGGGGGTAAAGATGAGCAGAGTCAAGTTAGGGGTTTTAGTAGGAATTATAAGTATTGGAATTGTAAGTTTAAATTTAAGTTATGGAAAAGATAATAAGCTAATAACAGAATCATTAGCTTTAGAGAATGAAGAAAGCACAGAGGAAAACATAGCCACAGAAGAAATTAAAAAAGATGATGATATAGTGAGTAAAGGAAATATAATATATTCAGCAAAAGATTACTCTGTGAAAGCTAGTGATGTTTCAAAAATATTAGAAAATCCATATATAGGTGATGAAAAACAAATTTTTTTAACATTTGATGATGGACCATCTGAAAATACAGATAAAGTTGTTAAAATATTAAAAAATGAAGGTGTTTATGGAACATTTTTTGTTTTAGGTGATAGTTTAGAAGCTGAGGATTCCGATAAAAGACTTATAAATACTATAAAATCAGGAAATGCACTAGCAAATCATACATATAGCCATGATTATAAAAAATTATATACAAATGGACATGTTAATATAGATGAGATCGGAAGAGCGTCGTGTAGGGAAAGAGTGTCTTCGCCTGTGTAGATC
>NZ_CAMQZG010000033.1 GCF_947039605.1 uncultured Clostridium sp. | reverse complement strand
ATAGTTAATACTGTTATTAATGGAAAGCTTGGTGATACAGTTTTGGTATATCCAGCAGATGAGCTTGAATCACAGGTTAAAGTAACTTTAAATAAAAAAGATTTTGTTCTTCAGGGACAGAGTGTATCTGTAAATAATGTTTGGAATCAACATATGTTTTCAGTAGGATTTACAGGAGATAATAAACTTGCAATATCTAGTGATTGGGCTCAGACAAATCCTTATTATAAGGGGAGTGATTCACTAACAGTTCAGCTTTTAAATAATAAAGGAGAATCACTTTATAGTAAAATTTTCAAAGGTGGTGTAAAACCAGCACAAGGAGTTAATGAAGTATTAAATGGAAAAAGTTTTGAATATGGAGATATACTTCATATAGTGAGTAATTCTAATGCAAATATAAATGTAGGAACTAATCATTACAAAAATAATATATATTTACAGCTAAATAAAAGTGGAATAGTTTCTTTAGTAGCTAATAATAAAACATATAAAGCAGAATATCAAGGTGATAATACATTAGTAACTGGTACTATAGATGCAAATTCTAATATAAAGGTTATTGCAAATGGCAAAGACTATACTTCAAAATCAAATTCTAACGGAGCTTTTGAGATAAAACTTCCAAGCACAGTAAAAGCAGGGTCTGAAATTAGTATTCTAAATGGACAAGGAGTTAAACAGGTAGTTAAAGTTATATTTAATAGAAATAAGTTTGGAATTTTAAGTAGTTACCTTAAAGTAATTAATGGTTGGGGAAGTGATGCTTTAAATATTAGCTTTAACCCTCAGACAATGCAGGTTAACACTTCAGGATGGAATCAATTCCTTGGACAAAATAATCAAAGTCCATTTATAGGGTTTGGGTTATATGATGGAGAAACAGGTAAGGTTATAAAAAATGTAATGTTTAAAGGTGCAGATAATACAGGGGTGCTAGCTAATTCAATAAATAAACTTGGATTTAAATTTGGTGATATAGTAGGGATTTCTTTTGATAAAGGTCAAGGGAAAGTAGAAATAAATAATTCGAAAACTTTAATAGGGAATTCAACAGGAGCACTTGAATATTTTAGAATAACCCAAAATGGTTTAGTAAAATATGAAAATCCTACAATTATAGAACCTCTTAATGTCTTAACATCAGCGCAAGCTAATAATTTAGATATTAAAGGAAAAACAACAGCGAATACAGAATTGACAGTTAGTGTTAATGGGGAAAATTTCATAGGAAAATCAGATAGTAATGGAAAGTTTTCTATAAAAGTTACTTCAAACAAAGGATTTACAACTTCAACTGCTGTTATAGTTCAAAGTGTAGGTCAAATAGCACAAACTATATATCCAAGTGCTTCAAATATGCTTGAAAGCAATAGTGGAGTTTATATGGCAGGACAATCAGGGTATTATGGAAAATTATTATTTAACCCAGTTACAATGAAAATGAATTGGTTTGATTCTAATTCAACAGTAAATCCAGTAGATAATAATCCAACTACTTATAACCCAAGTGTTAAGCCCGCAAATCTAAATCAACAAATAAATTCTAAGGCAAATTACAAAGTTTTTGGAATTGTGGTTAAATCAAAGGATGGTCAAATTATTTTAAATAAATCTTTTAATGGAACAAATACTTTAGGAGATATTTATAATGCAGTTAATAATATAAGTTTTGATTTTGGTGATACTGTGAGTTTATATCAAAATCATGGTTCAATAGGGTTAAATGTTTTTTCAAATGGAAAGGTAGTTACTCCAAGAATTGATAATATATCATTTATAATTACAGAGAATGGTTTAGTTGATGCAATTAAAGATCAAAGTGTTTATAATGGAGGGTTCAAAGTTTCAAACTATTATTCAGGAAATGGAATAGTTTCAACAGGACTTACAGCTAGTGGCTGGGATAGTGGGTCTAAAGGAATTGCTGATAGTATGGTAATGAATCAGGCTATGAAAGATAGAGTAAACTCAGCAATTAAAGGAGATACAAGTGATGTTGAAAAAGCTAAAGCAATATTTAATATTGTAAGCCCTGTAGCTTATGAGAATGTTGGTGGAAATACAATAAATACTTATGAACATGGTGGAGTTTGTTTTAATAAAGCAAAGCTATTTGCTATAATGGGGCAATATGCAGGGCTTGTAACTAGAATTGTTACAGGATATGCAAATTATCCAAGCAATTATCAAAGATATAGAGGGTATCATTCATGGAACCAAGTTTGGATAGCTTCAGAAAATAAATGGATGACAGTAGATACAACTTGGCATATGTTTGATTGTAATAAATACGTAGATACTAATAGACATAGCTTCTCAGTTCAAGCTACACTTTGGAACCCAGAGTATAGCTATACAAGTTATTTTGAAAATGATCCATCAAAAGCTTGGGAACATACAGGTGAAGTTTGGAATCATGCACTTTATTATAATTTTAATCTTGGAAATGACCCTCAATTTAGAAATCTATTTAAAACAACAAAGGAAATTAATTCTAAAAAAACTATAACTGCTAAGGCTATAGTTACAACAGGAATTGAGAATGAGGCTGTTTATAAAGCAATGGTAGAGGGAGTTGGAATTCCAAATCAAATTGTAAAAATAGAAGCTAATGGTCAAACATTTAGCACAAAAGCTAATACAAAAGGTGATTATAAATTAGAAATAACAACAATAAAACCAATATTAATAACAACAAAAATTTGTGTTATAACAGATGGAGAAAAACAATCAATAGTAAATCCTTCAGTAGTTAATAAGATAGAACTTGCAGATAGTTCAATAATAATAAATGATGGATGGAATTACAATCTTGGGACAATAGGATTTAATACTAAAGAAATGAAAATTTCAGAGAAGCAAGGTGCAGATCTGAGAAGTTTTTATCCTAATAATAAAATAGATGGGATTGGAATTACATTAGATAGTTCAAATGGAACTAGTATAGCAGGAGTTAAAATTAAAGAGAGTAATCCTAATCCAATGAACTTATATACGGAATTTAATGGAAAAGTATTCAACTATGGTGATTCAATAACAATAAATTATAAAGCTGGAACAAATATTACACTTAATAATATTTTTATAGATGGAAAGTTAGTTAAAAAGTATAGCGTATCAAAATCAATAACTTTATACCTAACTAAAGATGGATTAACAACACAAAAACCATTAACTAAATAGAATTTAGATGGCAGACTTTCAAACTGAGAGTCTGTTTTTTTTATTTGATTTTAAAAAACTTAAATACAATTAGTAAAATATGAGGAGAGGGATTTACTTTTATAGTAATAAAAAATGCTCTGAAATTTTTAATTTCAGAGCATTTTCTTATGCGTAAAGCATTAATAAGTATCCTGTACAAATAATCATTGAGAAGATCATAAGTGGGAAACCTATTTTCAGGTATTCTACAAAGGTTATTTTATAACCATTTTTTTCTGATATTCCAGATAGAACAACGTTAGCTGATGCTCCTATAAGACTTCCATTTCCACCAAGACAAGCTCCAAGTGATATTGCCCACCAAAGAGGTGCTATATCAATTCCACTTTTGCCCATTACAAGTACAAGAGGAATTAATGTGGCTACAAATGGAATATTGTTTAGGAATGATGAAACTATTGCAGAACCCCATAACATTATCATCATAAGAAGGATTGGGTCCCCCTTACCATAGTGAATTATAAGATTTGCTATCATATTGATAACACCTGTTTGAACAAGTCCTCCAACCATTATGAAAAGTCCAACAAAGAATAATATAGAATTCCATTCTACATCATTAATAATTGTTTCCATTGGAGTTTTTGATATAAGCAGGAATACACAAGCACCTATCATAGCTACTGCACCAGCATCTAGCCCTATTTGATTAGTGAAAATAAATCCAAGTAATACAAAGAATATAACTATAAATCCTTTTATTAAAAGCTTTTTATCAGTTATTTTTTCTTTAGGATTTAATTTTAATATTGCTATTTTATGATGTTCTTCTACAAAAAGATGTTTTCTGTTAAGTACATATAAAATAATAATAGTAAATATTAATATTACTATTGTTACTGGGAATAAGTGAGTTAGGAAATCTGTAAAGTTAAGTCCTGCAGCACTTCCTAGCATAATATTTGGTGGGTCACCTATAAGTGTACTTGTACCACCAATATTTGATGCGAATATCTCAGTTATAATAAATGGTATAGGATTTACCTTTAACATTTTAGTTATAAGTAGAGTTATAGGTCCCATTAAAAGGACAGTAGTAACATTATCTAGTATTGCTGAGAATAATGCAGTTATAAGACCAAGTGCAAAAAGTATCTTAAGACTATCACCTTTACACACTTTTGCCGTTAAAATGGCTATGTACTCAAAGAAACCTGTTTTTCTAAATATTGCTACAATAATCATCATTCCAAGAAGAACGGCTATTGTATCAAAATCTACATATCCCATAACTTTCCCAAGTGGGATAATTTTAAATGCAATCATAGCAGCAGCTCCTGTTAAAGCTAAAACTGTAATATCAAATTTTTCACTTATGATACCAGCTAGAATAACAAGAAATATTACTACGGAAATTATTTGTTCTGTGTTCATATTAATTATGCCACTAAAAAAAGTGACATTGCCTCCTTCGCAAAGTAAATCGATTATAGCTAAAACACTATTTACCCTACCTAGAAGTGATATAAATT
This sequence comes from uncultured Clostridium sp., assembly GCF_947039605.1. Classification (GTDB taxonomy): domain Bacteria; phylum Bacillota; class Clostridia; order Clostridiales; family Clostridiaceae; genus Sarcina. The sequence goes on along the minus strand of NZ_CAMQZG010000033.1, from coordinate 32,294 downwards.
ACTATGTGTTTTTAAATAAAACTATATACAGTAAAAAATACCTTATAAAAGAATAATACCACATTTTAAAAATAATTCAAGATTAAAAAGGATAATTATTTAAAATTATCTAATTTTGAGATTATTTTATTAAAAACTACCTGCATATGAGGTTCTTTATTAGTATATCCATCTATATTATTAATATCTATCCAAGCAACTCCTTTATTCTCGTCTTCTTTAATATGAAGAATTTCATCCTCAGAACATTCTACAAGGTAAGTAAATGATATATGAATATGAGGACTTACATACTCACCTTTTTTCATATGACCTATTACATGAAGTAAATCAAGAGAGATAAGACTATTAGTTATAAGTTTTGGATTTTTTACAGAAGCCTCTTCTTTAAGCTCTTTTAAAGCTACATTTATAAGGTCAGAATCTCCATCAGCATGACCACCTGTAAAAGACCAAGAATCAAAAATATTGTGATGAATCATAAGAGTTTTAGTTCTATCCTTATTAACAACAAAAGCAGAACTTGTAATATGAGCTATTTTATTGTCCCTAGATAAAATATCATCAAATTGATTTACCATAGATAAAATAAGTTCTTTATCTGCTTTCTCAGATTTAGTAGTAGGTATATAATTTTTTACTTGTTCCAAATAATTCATAAAAACCTCCATATTTTAAGTAGTATGTATATAGTAGCATAGTTAATATAGAATAAGTATGAAGTTGTTACATATTTGTGATAGAATTTACTTAAACTAAGTAGTAAATAGATTGGAGAGTGACGTATATGTTTTTATCAGGAAAAATAATAGAAAATAATTTAGTATACAACAATAAGTTTAATAATGAAGAGGTTAGTATAGATGTAAGTAATCTTAAAAAAGATGAAGTAGATTTACTTACAACAATGTTTGATATTCTAGATGATGGAAAAGAAAATACAATACTTGCTGAGTATAAGGGGCTAAAAGAAATTACAAGTTCATTTATGATAGAGGTTTTTTGTCAGGAATATGTAAGCAATTATAATGAAGCTGAGATTCGTGAGAAGGAAGAATTTATTTATGAATTATATGATAAAGCCTTAGATAGTGTTTATAAAGGAAGTAAAGTCTATAACACATACATTGAAAAAAATAAATAAGATAGAAAAGAGTTTCTTTATAAGTTAATAAAGAAGCTCTTTTTTCGTGTTGCACTTGATTATACAATCTATCATATAGAGATTGATATTAGAAAGTGATTTCAAAAATGTTAGAAAAATTTAAGAATTTAGGCGAGTTTTGTATAAGAATATGGTGATATAATTAGAAAAATACCTTTAATATGGAGAATTGTTTGAAAGATAAGTTTTAAGCTTTTATAGATATTTTAATTTGAGGGGTGAAATATGTTATTAGCAGGAGTCGGAGTTGGATTAATAGGTGTGGGGGTTCTTTTAGCAAGGAAAGAAGTATTTGCAAATAGAAAGAGATTGGATATAGAGAAGGGCACAGAATTTGTTTTTACAGATTTGGAAACAAAAGAGTTTAGTCTTGAGAAGAAAAATGAAGCTGTTATAGATGGAATGATTTTAGGGGCTGGTGCAAGTGCTGTAACTTTATTTGATATTTATAAAAATATTGAAAATCATGAAGATATAATTGAGTTAGTTGGTGATGGATTTCAGGGGCTTGTAGGTAATAGTAGCCCTCTTGAATGGTTAGATAATTTTAAGGCTATAGAAATGGAGAGTTTGGTTACAAGTATAGATAATACATATGGTGCTATGGAGCATGGTGAGAATATTTTAGATAATGCAGATATAGATATTCCAGAGAGTATATCATATGTTGCGATTGCTCTTTTTGGTGTTAAGACTATAGGAAATATAAAAAATTATTCAGATGGAAAGCAGACATCATATGAGCTTGGGGTGAATGTTGGAATAGATGCAGCAAAGGCTGGGACTGGTGGACTTTTTGCTTTTGGTGGTTCACAGATAGGTGGAGTTATAGGTACTACAATTTTGCCAGGAGTTGGAACAATTATTGGAACGGGTATTGGCACAATAGTTGGTGGTATAGCTGGTGGTGGAATATTTTCTTATGTAAAAGATAGAATAAAATGGGGTAAAATAATAGATTGTGTGGAGCATATAGGAAAAAAGTATACTACTGGGTTTAGTCAAAAAATGAAAAAAGATTTGAAGGCAAAGTATATGAAGTTAGAAAAGCTAGAAGGATTATTAAAAAAAGAAGAAGAAATAAAAAATAGATATATGGGAGAACTTGATCCATATAGCAATAAAAAGGTTAGTGTAGAAGCTATTTTAGCATATGAGTATGCTAAAAGTTTAGAAGTTTCAATTAAAAAGGTACATATGACTGTTGATGGATTTTTCCCAGAGATAAAAAAGCTTTGCAAAGCTTGTGCTGATAAAAAAGGTGGAGGAAAAAGTGATGAAAATAAGTTTCTTGGGGAACTTATAATGACAAGTGGATTTTTATTAGATGATGAAAGTTTAAACTTAAAGGATAAAGAGTATATAAGAAATTATCATATGCAAAAATCAAAGGTTATGAGTCATCCTTATAAATTTTCTAATGATACAAAAGAGATATTTCAGGGTCTTTTATATAAAAGGTTTAGTGAAGTACCAAATGTAGAAGTTGCATTCAAATTAAGAAATTTAGCTCCTATGTATTATGGGGGTGCAGTTATTTCTGTAATTACTGGTGTAATATTAATTTTTGTTTAAAATTATATAAAGCAAAAAATCATTGGATGACAAAGATTCCAATGATTTTTTGTTATGTGTGTGTATTTAAAATATTTTTGGGGAAATTTGGGTCATATAAGCAAAATAAAAACTTTAGTACTACAAGTATTTAAAATACTTGTGAGATTTTGTAATTAATATTTTTATTAAAAACATATAACTAAAGGTCTTATATGTATTCTGAACAATTAAAGTAGGTTTTATACATATGGATGAAATTATTTTAAAAATATTCCAAAAATTTACATGAAAATGTTTACTTTTTAAAAGATATGGTTTACAATAAATTTATAAGGTAAAAAATGGGATTTATTAAAACTAATAATTTATTGAGAGGTGCTATTATGGATTTAAAAAATAATCAAAATTTTATCGAGTGGATGTCAGAGAGAAAAGGGTTAGTTGTTGAAGGGCAAGATGAAGCAATACTTACAAATTTCTGGAATGAATATCAAAGAGAAATAGAATATGATGCAATATTAGGGTTTTAAATTTAAAAAAATAGAGTTAAATATAGAAGAAAGTGTTTCTGACAATTAAGCCAGAAACACTTTTTTTAATCTCTACATATAAGATAATCTATTTCATGTTGAGTTTTAAGGTAGTCAACACAAATTTGCCCAATTTGTCTTCCAAGTTTTAAACCTTCTGATAAATCAGATCTAAAATGAATACCACCATAAAGTCTAGAGATTGAAGCATCTTCTACCATTTCGTTAATTGCAGGATATTCATTTGGGAAGAAGTATGATAATACAACTTCTATAGTAGCAGAAACTACTGAATGTCCTGATGGATAAGTTGGGAATATTGGTGTTGGAACTGCTGTTTCAAGATTTCTATCAAGCTGACAAGGTCTTGCTGCATCCCAGTAATATTTATATAGCCAAGTAATTACAAACGCATCATTCATAGCATTTTGAAGACATGAGAGTATTCTAGCTGATTTAGGTGGGGTAACATTATAAGCAGTAAATAGTTCTAAGAAAATAGGTGACCATTGCTGTGAGGGTACACCAGCACCCCAAAATTTAGCCATACCTTCTTGGTTGCAAGTTAAATTATTTTGAACATATTTGACCTCTTCAAGTTCTGCATAAAAGTCAACTGTATTAGGATTTTCTATATCAAATAGTATTTTTTGACCAAGAAGGGTACAAAAACTACCATCAGGGTGTCTTTTTAAAAAATAAAGTGGCCATGAATTTGCTGATGGGTCTATTCCATCATGTGGTTTAAACATACCAGGGTAAGGGATTTCTGACCATTTTTCTTTGCAAGAGCAATTGTTAAAGCTGTAAATATAATTAAGATCCATATAATCCTCCAATTTAAAAAATTCATAGTAATATAAGTTATGTTTTTTTTATAAAAGAGGTTACACTTAGAAGAAAGAATTGGATTTAATGTTTTACAACAAGATGAAAGAAGAGTATCATAGATAACATTGTTTATAAATTTTTGAGTGTTTTAAAGCACTTAATTTACAGAGGAGAAAATAAAATGGAAACGGAAGAAAAAATAAACCAAAAATATTTAAAGAAAAAATGGTTTATAGCATTTATAGGATTTTTAAGTGCATTTGTACCAATGTCTACAGATTTATATCTGCCAGCATTACCTGATATGGTAAAGACATTTCATACAAATGTAGCATTTCTTAATTTAACAATTACCCTTTTCTTTGTGTTTTATGCAGTAGGGATGCTTATATGGGGTCCACTTAGTGATAAACATGGAAGAAAAAATATACTTCTTGTAGGGATGGGTTTTTATCTTGTAGGTAGTATACTTTGTGCATTTGCAGTAAATGTACCTATGCTTATAGGATTTAGAATAATTCAGGCAATAGGAAGTGGGGCAGCAGTTTCAGTTGCAACAGCAATGATGAAGGATGTTTATACAGGAAAAAAACTTGTAGCAATGCTTGCAACTGTGCAGTCTATAGCTATGACATCACCAGTTATATCACCTTTTGTTGGTTCGTTAATTCTAAAATATACTTCTTGGAGAGGAATTTTTGTTATTCTAACAATAGTAAGTATTATTGCGTTTATTGGTGGAATGCTTTTAACAGAAACTTTAGAAGTAAAAAGTACTGGGAATGTTATAGAAGTATTTAGTAAACTTCATGTAGTTTTAAAGAACCCAGCATTTACACTTTTAATGTTTGTATTTGCACTTATATCATTGCCTTTAATGGCTTATATAACAATGTCATCATACATATATATAACAGGATTTGGACTAAGTGAGGAGCATTATAGTTATTTCTTTGCTATAGGTGGAATTTTCCTTGTTATGGGACCAATGCTTTATATTAAACTTGCAAAGAAATTCAAACCTAATAATATAATAATAGCATTATTTATAATTGTTATTATTAGTGGAGTATGTGTAGCTTTATTTGGAGAAAAATCTCCAGTAATACTTATAGTAACAATTGTTCCAGCATTGATGTTTGGAAATATGCTAAGACCTCCAGGGACTCATATATGTCTTGCGCAGCAAGATGATAATATAGGTTCAGCTTCATCACTTGTTAGTTTTACTAACACTATGATAGGAAGTATTGGGATGATTATTATAACACTTAATTTTGGTAGTAAGATACTTAATATAGGAATAATGTATATTTTAGTAGGGATACTAGGGCTTATCTTATGGCTTATATTCCATAAGAAATCTTTTATAAGACAAGCTAAATAAAAAATAGTAAACTTTGGTCTTTTAACTTTAGAGTAGTTGAAAGACTAGAGTTTTTTTATGCTTTAATATATATAAATAAGTATATCAACATTTATGTAAACATATTCGTATGTTTAGTAGTGGCATAAAATTACGAACAATAAAAACATAAATTACATAAAAATTCATAAGCAAATTTATGTAACTTGAATAGTATATATTAAAGTAATATTTACAGAGGAAAAACATATGAGTTTATATATTCCAAATGGATTATTTTTAACAATAGGAGTAATTTTAATCATCATTTCAATAGTTATATGGTGTACTAAATCACTAAGAGTAATAGCCGCTCATAATGAGGAACGAGTATATAATGAAGAAAAACTTTTAAAGTGGACTGTTCTAAGTTTTCTTATATCAGGAATTCTTATAGTGATAGGGTCTGCACTTGCTATGGTATATACATTTATTAATAGTGCAATTATTTTTGGAATTGTGATATGTGCAATGGCTTTAAGTGTGGGTATTGGATGTACTAAGTATGAAATTTAAATAATAAATATGAAAGAATCTATAGATATATGGATTCTTTTTATTATGGAAATTTATTTTTTAGAGTTAGTTTTCTATATATGGAATAGAAGTATTAATTTAGTTTATAAGACATTTAAAGTATTTCTGTCTTTTAATACTTTGATATAAAAATACTAGGGAATAAAGAAGTTTTAGTTATGTAATGGATTTTAAATATTAGTTTGATAATTCAAAGGGATAGTATTGTTATTTGAGGTAGCAAATAGTATCATATAATTACTATTCTGATAAGGACTATTTCTTTATCAGAATTTTTTTGTTTTAGGGGATAAATATGTTTTAGAGACAGTTATAAATTTACATCAAGAAGAGGTATTATCTATGGGAAATATTTTAAACTTCTTGGGGCAAAGTGTAAACACAATTTCAAATATTATTTGGGCATGGGCTATGCCTTTAATAATAATTATTACGTTAATTATAGTTATAAGAATGATTTTTAAAGTTAAAAATAAAACAACTTTAAATAATGGGCTACATTTATTTAAAACTATGAAAAATAGTATTGTTATAATGGGAACAGTTATAGGAACAGGGGCTTTAATTGGTGTTCTAGGTTCTCTTAGCAGTACAGCAGAACAAGGACAAACTTATATAGAGGGAATAGTTTTGTGGGCGTTTATAGGGCTAATTCTTTTAGCACCACTTGCTTATTCAGAAACTCTTATGGGGAAAATCTTAAATAAGACTACAGTTGAGTCTATTAAGATGTTTTTTGGAAATGGGCTTTGTAATGTTTATAAGATAGTATTTACAATTATTTTTGTATTTGGTTTTGGGGGATTCCAATTTAGTGCTATCAATGGAGCTGTTGATATAGTTGCTATAAAAAGTGGAGTAGGAAGAGTTTCTAATAATGAGATGTTCTTATTTGTTATAGTACCTATAATGATAGTTCTCTCAGCAATTGTTCTTATGAGAAAACAAGGTATTATAATAAAAGCTTTAACAACACTTACAACAATATCAGTTAGTGTATATATTACATTCTTTATCATATTCTTTTTTAAGACATATGATTTTTGGCCAGTATTTTTTGGAAGAATGATAGATTCAATGAGGCATCCTGTTACTATGTTTATAGGGGTTCCTCTTGGACTTATGGTAGGAATTCAAAAAATTATGCAGGTTACTGATGTTGGGATAGGAGTTTATGGAATGGCAGCAAAGCAAAGTAAAACTAGTCATAGAGAAACTGCGCTTGCATCTGCTATGGTCATTTTAATGCTTTTCATAGTTGGAATATTTGCAACAACTTATGTAACTTCTTTTGGAGTTCAAAATCATCTTATAAATCTTGGTGCAGATAATTCAGTAGTTTTAACAGGATATTATGATTCAGCAATTAAGGTTACAGGAGTATTTGGAGCTATTGCAGTTGCAACATTCTCGATACTTACAGGGCTTTCAGCACTTCTTGGGAGATATTATTTCCTTATGATGATTGTTGAGAAAAATGAAAAGCTTAGAATTGCAACTTATATAATTGTTTTAACAATTACAGGAGCACTTGCAGTTTATGGATTATCACTTGTATTTAATCTTGTAGATTTATTAATTTTTGTAGCATTTGCTATAAATCTTGCAATACTTTATAAGTTTACAAGTAAGGAGTGGAAGGCCTATATAATAGATTGTAAAGAGTGTGAAACTGGTGAAATGATAAAAATAGAAAAAAATAGTTAAAAAAAGGTTATCCTAAAATTTTAGGATAACCTTTCTTGATTATTTCATTAATTTACAAAGATTATTAGTAAATTCAAGTGGATCTTCTATACTAAGACCCTCTATTAATAAAGCTTGGTTATAAAGAATATTTGCATATAATCCAAATTTATCTTTATCATTTTCAAATGAATCTTTTAATGAATTAAAGATATCATGGTGAATGTTAATTTCAAGTATTTTCTCTGATTTAACATCTTGATTACTCGGCATAGCACTAAGTATTTTTTCCATCTCTATTGATAAATCTCCAGCAGTTGATAAACAAACAGGTGAAGTTTTTAGTATGCTAGATGGTTTTACATCAGAAACTTTACCTACTAAAGCTTCTTTTAGTGAAGCAAATAAGTCTTTATTTTCTTCTTTTATAACTTCATCTTCTTTATTTTCAGTTTCAAATCCTAAATTCCCACTAGAAACTGATTTAAATTCTTTTTCTTTATATTTTTCAAGAATTTTTATAGCAAATTCATCTATATCATCTGTGAAGTAAAGTATTTCAAATCCTTTATCAAGAACCATCTCTGTTTGAGGCATTCTTGCAATTTTTTCTTTACTCTCACCAGCAGCATAGTAAATATACTTTTGATCCTCACTCATTCTTTCTATATATTCATCAAGAGTAACAAGCTTTTGCTCTTTTGATGAGTAGAACATTACAAGTTCTTTAAGTTCATCTTTATTTGTACCAAAGTCTTCATACATTCCATATTTTAATTGTTTCCCAAATTCTTTAAAGAATGTATCATATTTTTCTCTATCATTTTTAATTAATGATTTTAGTTCGTTTTTAATTTTAGTTTTTATATTTTTAGCAATTTGCTTTAACTGTCTATCATGTTGTAATAACTCTCTTGAGATATTAAGTGATAAGTCTTGTGAGTCAACTATTCCTTTTACAAATCCAAAGTAGTCAGGAAGTAAGGCTTCGCAGCTTTCCATTATTAATACACCATTTGCATATAATTCTAGACCTTTTTTGTAGTCTTTAGTGTAGTAGTTATATGGTGTACTTGATGGAATAAATAATATTGAGTTATAACTTATCATACCATCAACACTTATGTGCATATGTCTTAGTGGTTTATCAAAACCAAATCTTTTTTCAGCATAGAAGTTATTATAATCATCTTGTGTTAGCTCATTTTTATTTTTTCTCCATAAAGGAACCATACTATTTACTGTTTCTTCTACTATAAAATCTTCATATTCTGACTCGCTACCTTCTTTAAGTTTTGAGTTAGTTACATCAAGTTTAATTGGGTATCTGATAAAGTCAGAGTATTTTTTTATAAGTTCTCTTAATTTATGAATATCAAGATATGAATCATAATTTTCATCTTCATCATTATCTTTAAGTTCTAAGATAATTTGTGTTCCAACTGAATCTTTTGTAGTTTCCTCTACTGTATAACCTTCAACACCATCTGAAACCCACTTATAAGCTTTATCAGAATCAATAGATTTAGTTATAACAGTAACATTTTTAGATACTAAAAATGCTGAGTAGAATCCAACACCAAACTGCCCGATGATATCAATGTCTTCTTTTAAATCATTTTCTGTTTTGAATTTTAAAGAACCACTTTTGGCTATAATACCAAGATTTTCATTAAGTTCCTCCTCATTCATACCAATACCTTTATCTATAATAGTTAAAGTTCTATTCTTTTTATTTGGTATGAGTTTTATAAAGTAATCAGCTCTATTAAAAGTTAAAGAACTATCTGATAATGTCTTGTAATATACCTTGTCTATAGCGTCACTTGCATTAGAGATTAGTTCTCTTAAAAATATTTCTTTGTTTGTATAGATTGAGTTAATAACGATATCTAGTAATCTTTTTGATTCGGCTTGAAATTGTTTCTTTTCCAAATTAATCATCTCCTAATAAAATACTAATACTTTAAATTAGCACTCGAAAGATTAGAGTGCTAATTTATCTATAATTATTTTATATCACTTTAAAATTTTATTGTCAAATATAGAATAAGTTAGAAAGATAACGGAAATAGAAGAATTTTAAAGAAAATACAAAGGCTTAATTAAAAAGTATAATATTATCAAATATAAAATTAGAAAAGGCATCTTATTATACTACAGAGATATGAAATCAGAGCAAAATCTTGAAAGATGAGAATAGTGCTTTAAATAAAGCAAAAAGAAGGGAGTAAAGAGGCTAAGTTTGATATTGCTAGGGAAATGTTATCAAGTGGATTAGATACAGAAATGATAGCAAAACTTACAGGGCTTTTAGAATGTGAAATAGAAACTTTAAAGTAGAAAAAAGTATATGAGGAATGATAACTTCACTATAAGATGTTGCTAGGTCATCAGGGTGAATCCAATTATAAGAAGTTTCTTTGACTAAGTAGGTTTTGCTAGTGCCTATTGTATTACCATAATTAAGTAGGTTATAAAAATTAAAAATTTACACAAACTCTTAAGTAAGAGAACAAATTTAAGAGGTGAGTGTATGCCAAGTTTAGTTTTAGAAGGTGGTTCATTTAGAGGAGCATTTAGTGCTGGTGTTATGGATGCGCTTTTAGATAATGAAATTATGTTTCCTTATTGTATTGGAGTTTCTGCTGGGATTTCTAATTGTTTTTCTTATGTTTCAAAGCAGAAGGAGAGGAATATTAGAGTTTTAGAAAAGTACAGAAATGACAAAAGATATATAGGTGTTAAAAATTTTATAAAGCACAGAAGTTTATTTGGTCTTGATTTTATATTTGATGAGATTCCAAACAAACTTGATTTATATGATTATGATACGTTTAGAGCTTATGAGGGGAAAATAATTGTAGGAGTTAGTAATATTTTAACAGGGAGGGCTGAATATCTTGATGGAAAAGAGATTGATAAGCCATGTACTATGGCTAGGGCAACTTGTGCTATTCCAATTCTTTTTCCTATCATAAGTATTGGTGAGAATAAATATTATGATGGTGGGCTTTGTGACCCTATTCCAGTACAAAAAGCTATTGATGATGGTAATGAAAAACATCTTATAATTTTAACAAGTCCAGATGGATATAGACTTGGTGCTGAGAGAATAAATAAAGTTGCTTCAAGACTTTTAAAAAAGAAATATCCAAAGATAGTAGATAGTTTTTTAACTAGGCATATTAAATATAATGAAACATTAGACCTTTGTGAAAGGTTAGAGTTAGAGGGAAAAGCAGTTATTATAAGACCAAGTAAGGAAGAGTGTATAAATGGTTTTGAAAAAGATATAAAGAAGATTAAAAAGATTTATAATCATGGTTATAATGTTGGAATAGAAAATGTAGAAAAGATAAAAAAACTTTTTGATTAAAAAAAGAATACATAAAGTGGCGCGAATTGAATTTTATTTGGCATATTTTGTTGTTAGAATAAACTTATAAAAGATATATACTTATAGTAAGATAAAGAAATTAAATTAAGTTGATATAAATATAAATTAAGTTTAGGAGAGATTACAAATGAAAAAAGTAGCACTTATAACAGGGGCCAGTAGTGGAATTGGATTTGATACAGCGATAGAACTAAAGAAAAAAGGTTATATAATTTATGGGGCAGCTAGAAGACTTGATAGATTAAAAAAATTAGAAGAACAAGGTATTAACATAATAGCACTTGATGTAACAAATGAAGAGTCTATGGTTAAATGTGTTGAAACTATACTTGCTAAAGAAGGCAGAATTGATGTACTTGTAAACAATGCAGGATATGGTTCTTTTGGAGCAATTGAAGATGTTTCAATGGAAGAGGCTAGAAGACAGGTAGAAGTTAATATATTTGGACTTGCAAGAATGACTCAGTTGGTACTTCCAAGCATGAGAGCTAATAAATTTGGAAGAATAATTAATATTTCATCAATGGGTGGAAAAATGCATACAGCTTTTGGTGGTTGGTATCATGCAACAAAGTTTGCAGTTGAGGGATTTAGTGATTGTTTAAGAATTGAGGTAGCACCATTTGGAATTGATGTTGTAGTTGTAGAGCCAGGTGGAATTAAAACAGATTGGGGAACAATAGCAGCTGATAATCTAGAAAATAGTGCTAAAAATGGTGCTTATTCAGTAGAAGCTAATAAAGCGGCTAAAGGAATGAGAAAAAGATACCTTGGAGAGAGTCTAACAAAGCCAATAGTAATTGCAAATACTATAGTTAAAGCAGCAACAGCTAGAAAACCTAAAACTAGATACCTAGTCGGTTATGCGGCTAAACCAATTGTATTTATAAGAAGAATTGTATCTGATAGAATGTTTGATAAGATTGTAAAAATGATGTAAGTTTAAAAATATAGAAAAGTTAATTTGAATTTATATAAAAATAAAAAAGGGTGATAAGATGACTAAATTCTATTCAATAGATAAAAAATATTTTGAATATATATTATCAAAAGGCATTAATGCAGAGCTTGTTTTTAAAAATGCAAATATTCCTATAAAAGCTTTAGATAATAAAAATCTATCTATAAGTAGAGAACAGTATATAAAACTTATGGATTCTTTAGAGGCAGCTATAAGTACTCATGATTTAATGTGTTATAGCAGTATTGAAAAGATGATAGGATTTATACCTCCACTTTTTGCAGCTATGTGTTCAAGGGATGGTATAACTTGTTTTAATACAATAGCTAAATATAAAAAACTTATAGGACCGTTTGTACTTGAGGTTAATATAGATACTAAAAACTTAACTTTAGAATTTAAATTTGATGATGGAAATAATAAATTACCTAAGTTTTCAATTCTTAGTGAGCAAGTTTTAGTACTTAGTATTATAAGGAAAGCAACAGGTCAAAGAATTATTCCAACTAAAATAACTTCATTATATGAATATGATGGAAGTGACTTTGAGGAGTACTTTGGTATAAAACCCTATAAGGATTTAAAATCAGTAATAGAATTTAAGATAGAAGATGTAAAAAAACCATTTTTAACAGAAAATAATGTTATGTTTAGTTATTTAGAGCCAGAACTTCAAAAGAGAATAAAAGAAATGGAAATAGATACAAGCTTTGCAGCAAATGTGAGAAGTACACTGTTTGAACTTATTCCAAGTGGGGATGGAAGTATAGAAATGGTTGCAAAAGAGCTTGATGTAAGCACTAGAACACTTCAAAGAAAGCTTGCAGGGGAAAAGACTACATTTATAAAGCAGTTAAACCATACAAGGGAATTGCTTGCTAGAAGTTATCTAAAGGATGGGACAATAAGTAATGATGATATTGCTTTTCTAATTGGATACTCAGATGCTAATTCATTTATTAGAGCTTTTAAAAGTTGGACGGGTATGACAATTACAGAATATAAAGAAAAGTATATAAGTTAGGGTTTATAAAATAGAAAAGTGCTTAAATCATATAATAGATTTAGGCACTTTTTTTGTTGTTAACTATATCAACAGTAGGTTTAACTTTTTTGTGAGGAAGCACAAAGTGATTAACAGCTATAGCAATTAAAGCACCTATAAAAGTTTCTACTGATCTGTGAAATGCATAGTAATAATTTGAAAAATCCCTATTTAAAAGCAGTGTTCCAAGTAAAACTATACAAGCAATAGTAACAGCACCAGGCATTTTTATCATAGTACAGATATAGATTACAGATGTACTAAGAATAAAGACTAATCCGATTTTTAGAATTAGATTACTATTGATGCTTAATATTAGAGTACCAACACTTCCAAAAATAGCACCAATTACAGTTCCTACAAATCTGTTTTTACCCATGTGGACAGAATTTTCTGCTGAATCTTGCATACATACAACAGATGTGATTGCAGCATAAAAAGGTGTATCAAAACCAAATAGCTCTGCTATAATTATAGAAATCATAATAGCTAGTGATGACTTAAAATTTCTTGCACCTATTTTAGGGAGTTTATTTAGTTTAATCATTTAATTAAAACCTTCTTTATAATATTAATTTATACAGTTTAATATTATATCATAAATTTTTTGTAGAATGATTTAGTAACGAAAATATAATGATATGTTTATAAAGAGTAGGCATATAAGAAAGTTTAGAAAAATGGTATAATAAGAGAAAGTAAATGTAAAAAGTTAGAGAAATATACGATTAAATGTTTGATATTATAAAATTAGAGGGCTATATCAAGATGAGAGAGTTTTGATATTTTAGGAGGGTAAAATATGAGTGCGAGTAAAGAGATTATTTATTTAAAAGGTTATTTAAGAGGAAAGAATTATCTACAGGCTATAAAGGCTTTAATTTTAGCAGAAAGATTACATGAGGGGCAAACAAGAAGAAGTGGAGAACCTTATATTATACATCCAGTGAGAGTAGCAAATGGACTAATATCACTTGGGATAGCAGATGAAAATATGATAATTGCAGCTCTTTTACATGATGTGTTAGAGGATACAAGTATGACATCAAAAATGCTTGTAAATGAGCAAAAGTTACCAAAGGATGCTGTTGAGATTATAGTTCTTTTAACTAAAGAGAAGGATTATAAGGCTGATGCATACTATAATAATATTGCAGGTTCATCAAAAGCAGCAATAGTTAAAATAGCAGATAGATGCCATAATATAGCAACACTTCAATTCTTTGATGATCAAAAAATTGGTAAGTATGTAGCAGACACAGAAAAATATATATATCCACTTTTTAATAAAATAAAAGATACAGACCCATCTTTTGAAGATTCAATATATTACATGAAATATCATATTGATAGCATTATAGGAGTAGTAAGAGCTTTAAGACGTGATATATTTGAAGTTAAAGATAATGAAAAATAAAATAATAAAAAGCACTAAAAATATAAAAAATATTTTTAGTGCTTTTTATTAGCCCATAGAATCTAATGCGACATCAACAGTTTTAGGTACTCCATTTACATTAATAGTTATAGGGAGTGTAGGGTTAGAATAATAATTAATTAATACTGTTGCAAAGGTAGGGTCTACGCTTTTAGGTGTAATAGATCGCAGCTTGTTATCTGATATATTATTAACCTTATTTAGTAAATTTACCTGTACTGAATTATTATCCCATGCAGAAGAACCTAAAGCATTTAAAACTTCATAGTACATAGACCTACGAACATCATTATATATTGAATTAGGATGGCTACCCTCAAATTTACTGTTTAAATATTCATTAGTAATATTAATATGTTTTATAGGCTTTGCACTTTCTTCTTTGTGGTCAGAAGTTTTGTGTTCTGTATGTTCAGTTACTAGTGGTTTATCAACTTCTGTATGTTTAATTTCTGTTGGCTTTTTAGTTTCTCTGTGAGTAGTTGCTTTGGGATTATTTATTTTTATAGTATTCTGTGTAGATTTATTTATATGTGATTCTTCAGTATCAGCTTCATGTTTAATTTTAGTTTTTTGAGGCTGTGGTTGCTCTATTGAAGATATAGACTTAGAAGTTTTAATTTCTGATTTTTCATTAGTAGTAATTTGGGGCTTTTCAATAGTTTTAGCTATTGGTTTTTCTACTTTAGGAGTAAAGATTTTCTCAATTTCTTTACTTTCGTTTTTTTTAGTTTGAGTAGGGGTTATAACTACTGGAGTTTTTGGAGTAACTTGTGCCAACGGTGTAGTTACTTTGGGGGTTAATTTACTAGAATTATATATTGAATAACCACCTATACCAATGGTACAACTTGCTATTATTATTATTGGAATTAATATTTTTTTCTTCATTAGTTTACCTCTTTTATTCAAAATGTAAACTTATAGTAACAATAAAGAAATTAATTGTCAAAAATATGTAACTTATTGGAGGTAGCTCAAAATAATAGTATTTACTTATTTTGAAAATTTTCTATAAAAAAAGAACCTATACTCATCATTTATTAAAAATATGATAAGCTTATAGGTTCTTTTTTGAGAAAACTTTAAATTTTTATTTGAATTTAACCATTCTAGTTGCAGGATAAAATCCAGCATTAATTTGTGCTTTAAGTGAATTATGATTAAATGCCCAGCATCCTGCAATAGGAGTTTTTTCTAGTGCAATAACTAAATCTCTTAGTCCTCTTAAAATATCAGAACCATGACCATTGCTTCTATGAGAAGCAATAACAAACATTCCTACACTAATTTTATCTTTATTGATTTTACCAGGTTCTGCATGTCCAAAGCCGACAAGTTCCCCAAGTTTATTTTTAGCAAGATAAAAAGTTTTTTCTTCTAACATTCTTGATAAACTTTCTTGATAGAACTGTTCACTAAGTTCATTTATCATTTCAAAGTCTTGCATAGTTGCAAGGCTAAGAATTGTATTAGAAGATATCTTTAAACTATCATTTCTGAGTCTTGTAAAGTAACCCTCTTTTTCAAAAGTTCCAAAACTATCCATAGCATGTGCCATAAAATATTCATCAGAGGTTGAAATGAGTGCATTACTTATAAATTCAAGTTTTCTAGCTTTAAAAAATACATCCTCACCAAGATGTGCAAATTCTAGTTCAAGATTAAATAAAACAAGTGTATGTTTTTTTTCAATAGCACAAAAACCAATATAAGTATTATCAATCATTATTTTATAAAAATTTGACCTTAGTACAATTTCTTCAAGATACGAGTCGATTAAAATATCATTATTTGTAAAGTAGCTAGATATTTTATTTTCTAAGTCATAAAAATTAGATTTTAAAAATTTAAAATTCATTATTGCCCCCTATTTATATATAAAATTTACTGAGAATCACTAGGAATACTATCAGCTAAAACTTTCTTTCCATTCTCAATAGTGTATAAGTTTTTATTATTTAATTCAGTTGTAAACTGAGTTTTTGTAACATTTTTCCCATCTGCAGATAAATAAATAGTAGATGGACTACTAGAAACACTAACCTGATAAACAGGTGTATTACTTATGAAGTAAACTGGTACTGTACTTGAAATTGAAATACTATCTTTAGATGTAGGGAATGCTTCTTTATATAAGCCTTTAAGCTGAGAACTTGGAATATCATAATCATCTAATTTAAATTGATTTTGATATTGCTGGATTTGCTTACTATAACCTTGGATTTTAGATAAATTAGTATCACTAAAACCAGAAGTATCAAGATTTTCTAAAAATTTATTAGCATTTGTATATCTACCTTCATCTATTAAATCACTTAATGTGCTCATAGCATTTGATTCAACCGTAGCAGTTTTTTCATCATCATTAGCATTATCAAGTTTTGATTCTTGTTTTTTAAGCTCTTTTATATCAGCAGGAGAAAGTGGTTCGCCAGCTATTTTTTGAGCTTCAAAAGCAGCTTCAGATAATGAACCTTTTTCTATAAGATTTGAAAGGTTTTTTAAATCTGCTTGAATTTGAACTTCATTTTGTTGTTTTATAAGTGCAGTTGTAAGGTCAGTAACCTTATCATTTAATTCTTTATCATTTAGCCCTTTGCTTCTAGTTGTAAGAGATTTTAGCTCGGTAGAAGCACTAGCAAGATTATTATCTTGCATATCAGTATTGATTTTTTTAATAGAGTTTTGAATATAACTTCTAGTTTGATTATCAGAATAGTTCTTAAATATTCCAACTGTTGCAAGTGCACCACCAAGTACGACAAGTACAGAAATAATAAGAATTACTTTCTTTTTTATCATTTGAAATCTCCTTTGTTAACCATTAAAATTTTCTTTTGTTTGAGTAAAATAAAAAACTATTACTGAGTAATATAATAACATAATATTTAACAATAGTTTTACCCTTTTTTAAAATTATATTTAATAATAAGTAATTAATTACGAACACCAATACTTTTAAGGATTTTTATTTGTAGCCCCTTACCAATATCTCTGCCTTGTGGAATTACAGTTACAAGTCCAGAATTATTTATAAATATACCATGACCACCAGTAATTCTATTTAAAATAAAGCCATTATCAGTAGCTATTTTATTGAGTTCTTGATATTTATAATGTGTAAATATTTTACTCTTTGTTTTATGCAAATCTTCTTCTGTATCTTTTACCCAATTGAAAAAATTATCAATAGTATTTTCATGGTTTTTATGATGTAATTTGCTTTTTAAATGTTCTGTTAAAATACTGTTATTAGTATTAATAAAGCTCTGGATATCAAGAAAATATCTATCCATTTCTTCACTATATAAATCAAAGGCTTCTTTGCTAACAGATTGAACTAAGTTATTTATATAATTCTTACTATCAAGTTGAATAAATTCAAGATGATTTATAACTGCAAGTATTTTAAGATTTGCAGCAGATAAAACAATTTTATCAAAATTAATTAAATATTCATTAAATATTCCATAAATATCATCAAGAGTATTAGAATTTTCTAGAATTATTTTCCCATCAGATATTATTTCAGACTCTAAATCATTATAAAGTTTATGAATTTCTAAGCTAGAAACAAGTGATAGATTTTGTTGGAATATATCATGTGTTTTAGTTGAAAAAATTTCTTGATATCTTCTCATAATTTCTAATGATAAATCATTAAATAAATCTTTTATAATATTTTCAATAGGTGTCATAAAGTCTATAAATTTTTCTGAAATTAAGTTAGCAATTGTTTTTTTACAATTATCAGATAAATCAATAGCTTCATTTATATATCTTTTTACATTTGGTGATGATATATATTTATTTATATTTTTATAATCTTTTGGAATTATTTTTTTATTTGTTTTATTTGTTTTATTTTTCATTGTAGCTCCTAACTTTCATACAATAGTATTATACCGATTTTAGGGAGAGGAGTTAATAATACATTTATTAGTATTCCCAAAAGTAAAGCTTAAATTTAATAATAATCACAATAGTTATTTATATATTTTATTAAATTATTTTGTATAATGAATTTCTTTTAAACTTATAATAAAAATTCTTAGAATATTTTAAGGTTTCATTAAAGTACAATATTGTAGCATTTCTAGAATAAATAAGTGATATAATATTATAAAAGATACAAAGTATTAACTTTGTTTAAATATTTAGAACAAGAGATGAGGTAATAGAGTAAGATGAAGCTTAAATTTATAATGGCGGTCTCATTAGTTGTGGTTCTTTCAGTTTCTTATTATATTGGTAATTCAATAAGCAAGGAAACTCCTAAAACAACACAGAGAGTTTCATCAATAAAAAAATCAAATGATAATAATTTTAATACCAACATAAAAAAAACTATATATACAAAAGCACAAAAGCAAGAGTTATTAGGTGCACAAAAGCTTATTAACATAGGAAAGTATCCACTGCAAAAATCAGTAAGGGTGGTTACATCATTAAAATATGATAATGGGATAATGATTCCAAAAGGAACATATGAGTATATGGTTGATGGTGGAGAAATAGGGCTAGCTAGAACTCCTTTTGCTATGTATGCAATATCAAATAAGGTAGAAATAAAGAGTGGAATAGTAAATCCACTTCAAACAAAACCTAGTAAATATAATATAGAAAATATTTTTTCAAACGCAAAAAAATTAAATGTAATTGGTGCTATAAATGGCTACTACTATGTTAGTTATAGTGAACTTGGGAGTAGTAATATAAGTTATGCATTTATAATGCCAAGTAAAATTAACCTACTTGGGAATGTAAAACCACGACAACTAAGTTATGTAAGTAATTTAAAATTATATAAACTTTCTAATACAGAGGATTATAAAATTAGTGGGTTTAATATTTATAAAACACCATATATGTTAGGGAATGTAGAGAGAACACTTAATTATAATGAGCTAATGAACTTTACACCTGTTATTATTGCAGGTATTGGTGATATGGTAGAAATATTTTACAACAATCAAATTGGATGGATACATAGTGATAGATTAATATCCATATAAAACAAGCAACTTAAGTTAAAAATACATATAAAAAATACATAAATTGAGCATAGCTTAATTAAAATAAAAGATCCAGTGTTATTATGCATTGAGTCTAAAAAGGAAAGGTGACACATAATGGAAGTAAAATGGAGTCTTGATGAACTTTACACAGGGTTTGATAGTGAGAAGTTTAAAAATGATTATAAAAAATTAGAAAATATAGTTGCAAATTATAAAGGATTTGCGGATAGCATAATAGATTCAGATAAAGATATAGTGCAAAGACTAGAGCGTTATATAAAGAATACTCAGGAACTAGAATATTTAACAAGTGATTTATTCTTATATACACAACTTACACTAAGTGTTGATACTAAAAATGAAGTAGCACTTAAAACACTTGAAAATCTTCAAAAACTTGTAGCAAAAACTGCTGATACAGGTGCTAGAATTTCAAAATGGATAGGAAATATAGATAATATAGAAGTTATTACAGAAAAATCAGAACTTTTAAAAGATCATAGCTTCCACCTTATAGAAATTAAAGAAAGCAGTAAATATATTTTAAGTGATAAAGAAGAACTTATGATTGCAAAAATGCAAACAACAGGTTCAAGTGCTTTTGAAAAACTAATGGAACTTGAAACTTCATCACTTTTAGTAGATATAGAACTTAATGGTGAGAAAAAGCAAATGCCACTTACAATGGTAAGAAATCTTGCATATGACAAAGACCCAGAAGTAAGAAAAATAGCTTACTTTGCAGAACTTAAAGCTTACGAGAAGATAGAAAACTCAGTAGCAGCTTCCCTTTGTGGAATTAAAGGCGAAGTTATAACAACTTGTGAGGCAAGAGGATTTGAATCACCTCTTCAAGATGTTTTATTAAAATCAAGAATGAGTAAGAAAACTTTAGACGCAATGCTTAGTGCTATGAAGGAAAGTCTTCCTGTATTTGAAAAATTCTTTAAAAGAAAAGGTGAAATGCTTGGTCATAAAAATGGATTGCCATTCTATGATATGTTTGCACCACTAGAGGGTGGAGATAAAACTTATACACTAGAAGAGGCTAAGGCTTTTGTATTTGAAAACTTTGGAACATTCTCAGATAGACTTAGAAACTTTGCAGAAACTGCATTTGATAAGAAATGGGTTGATGTATACCCAAGAGAAGGAAAAGTTGGTGGTGCATTCTGTCAGGGAGTTCACTCACTTAAAGAGAGCAGAGTAATGCTTAACTTTGGTGGTAACTTTACAGATATAACAACAATGGCACATGAACTTGGACACGGATATCATGGAGAGTGTTTAAAAGATGAGAGTGTAATAAATGCTGATTATCCAATGCCAATAGCAGAAACAGCTTCAACTTTCTGTGAAACAATAGTTAAAAAGGCAGCTATTAAAAATTCAGAAAAGAAAGTAGCATTTTCTATATTAGAAGCAGAACTTTCAGACTGTGCACAAATAATAGTTGATATATTAAGTAGATTTTTATTTGAATCAGAGTTATTCGAAAGAAGAAAAAATGGTTCATTATCAGCAAAAGAACTTAAAGAAATAATGATAGATGCACAAAAAAAATCATATGGAAATGGACTTGACAATGACTTCCTTCACCCATACATGTGGGCATGTAAGCCACATTATTATAGTGCATACCTAAACTTTTATAACTTCCCATATGCATTTGGATTATTATTTGCAAAAGGGTTATATGCAGAGTACCTAAATAAAGGTGAAGAGTTTGTAAAAGATTATGATAAACTTTTAGCCGTTACAGGTAAGAACAAACTTGCAGATGTAACAAAACTTATGAATATAGATATAGAGTCAGAAGACTTCTGGAGAAATTCTCTTAAAACAATAGAGGAAGATATAGAAGAATTTATAAAACTTAGCAAAGAAATATAAAATAATAAATTTGAAGATGGCAGGTTCTAGCTTTTTAGAACTTGTCATTTTTTATTTGTCTGATAATTTTCGAAATCTTAAAACAACTTATTATTATAGGTGTGGAGAATATAATAATAAGTTATTTTAAGATAATTATAAGGCATGTTTTAAAGGATTAGAGCATGTATTTTTATTTTTCTGAAAAAAAAATAATTGTATCAACTTAGGTAGTGAAGAAATAGTATATATTAAATAAGATTTTTATTTTAAGGAGGTAAGTATGGGTAGTTTTGTAAGAAATCTTATAGAGTACCAAGGTATTGATCTAATGGATAAAGGCGAGTGTGCATTAAGTACTAAGAGCTTTAAACAAGCAACAATAGATGTAAATCTTTGTGTTCCAGAAGAAAAGCCAGATATAGAGCAAGTAGTTAAAGTTGTAATTAAGAAAAAGGTTGTCAGATATAAAATAGTTAAGACACCTAAGGGGATTTCAGCTGAAGGTCAAGAAATAACAGGAAATAAACTTTTAGTTATGGGTGATATAGTTTTAAAAATAAATTATGTTGCAGATGAACCATGTCAAAGCATGCACAGTTTTCATGTTACAATTCCATTCTGTGAGTATGTAGTTTTACCATTAGGCTTTAAAGGCTTAAGTATAGTAGCTCCAGATATATATATAGAAGATGTCTACGTTAATCAACAAGATTGTAGATGCTTATTTGGAAATGTTACATTATTAACAGTTGCAGATTTATGCTAAGGGGGTAGTGAATATGTCATTTAGAAGCGATTTTTCTCCAAATCAAAGTATTCCAGAATATGCTAAATACTTTAAAGAGGAGATAATAAACGAAATATTAGCAATTCCTTGTCAAAAACCAGACATGGAAAGACTTTTAAAAACATTAGTAGATGTTACAGTAGAAGATAAAAAACTTATTAAAACAGAAAAAGGTTTATCAAATGAAGGTCAAATTCTAACAGGTTACAAGCTTGTAGTAAAACTTAGAATTAAAGAAAAGATAACTTATGTTGCAGACCATTGTACACAATCAGTTCATGCAGCTCATTTTGAAACAATAAAAAATTTATTTATTATTGTTCCAGAAGAAATTAATGGGGAAGATATTTGTAAAATATTTAAAAAGGGTAGATTAAGTATAACACCTTACGTTGAATGTGTAGAAAGCAGAATGCTTGATGAAAGAACAATTCATAAGTGTGTAATGCTTTTAGTAGATGTCAAGAAATTATAATAAAAGGTGAGGTGAGAAAACATGGCATTAGTAAAATCAGCTAATCGTGTAGAGGTAATTGTTGGTGATGTGATAACTTACACATTAGAATTTACAAATGATACAGGTTTTTTATTAAATAGTGTAGTAATTAAAGATTTATTAAATCCAGATTTAAAATTTGCTCAAGGCAGTGCTAAAGTTAATGGGACAGGAGCGCCACTTGCAGATATATTAGCAGGTGTAGAAGTGGGGCCACTAGCAGATCTTGCTATAATTGAGATAACATTTGATGCAAAAGTTATAGGAAATACAACTGGAAGTTTAGATAATACAGCCACTGTAGTATATAACTATATTGATCCTGTAGATGGGGAGTTGAAAATTGGAGATGATTTAAGCACTCCAGACCCACTTATGATAGATGTTGAAACAGCCGAGCTTAGTATTATAAAAGTAGGAACTCCAGGTGTAGTAAAATTAGGAGATATTATTACCTATACAGTTACTCTTTCAAACACAGGAACTATTAACCTCTTAAATATAATACTTAAAGATTTAATAAGTCCATCTACAGAATTAGTTTCTGGAGCAGTTACTGTTGATGGGATAGTAGCTAATGATCCAGATTTAAGTGTAGGTTTAAATGTTGGAGAAATAGATTTTGAAGGTGATGATATTGTAGTTGTATATGAAGTCGAAGTCATTGGGGCTGTAGAAGATCCAATAGAAAATAAAGCATATGCACAGTATGACTATGAATTACCAGATACTTTAATCACAGGCACAAAAGAAACTGAGGTAGTAATAGTACAAACTGACTTTATAAATTTAGAAACTCCAACATTAATTAAAACATCTAATCTATCAGAAATTGTAGTAGGTGAAATTTTAACTTATGAGTTAATTTTCACAAATACTACAGGCTATATTTTAGATAGCGTAGTTGTTAAGGACTTACTAAGTCCGGATTTAGACTTTGTTGAAGGTAGTGTTAAAATCAATGGAATGAGCCTTCCAGATGCAGATATACTTGCTGGGGTGCAAATAGGACCTGTGGGTGTTAATTCATCTGTAAGTGTTTTCTTTGATGCATTAGTTGTAAGCAAATCAGGAGATACTATTGATAACCAATCAACTGCGGTTTATAAATATATTGATCCAGCAGATGGATTAGTGAAAATAGGTGAAATAGAAAGCAATCTTTATCAAGTAGTAGTTGAAGTAGCACAGCTTAATATTGAAAAGCAAGCTAATACAGATGAAGTTCAATTAAATGATATTATTGATTATCAAGTTATTCTAAGAAATACAGGAACTATAGATCTCTTTGATGTAGTAGTTAAAGATTTATTAAGTCCTGCACTTGAATTTGTGCCGAATTCAGTATATGTCAATGGTGTATTAGTTAATACGGGAAGTAAAGAAAAAGGATTAAATGTTGGACGTATACCAGCAGGGGGTCAAGTAATAATTGACTATAAAGCTAAAGTTATTAGTGGAACATGCTCTGGATACATCAAAAATGAAGCATGTGCAACTTATTGTTATAAGTTACCAAATAGCGCAACTAATAAAAAGAAAACAGATGTAGCTATGGTTTTAATATGTGTAACTATATCTTCATTTAAGCAACAAGCATTAAGCAAGTCAATTACTTTACCACTTGCAAAACCAGACATAGAAGAAATTGATGATGTAGTAGTTGAGGTCCTTGTAGATGATAGTTATGTAGTTGAAACTATGGTTTCAGAATCACATGAAGGTCAAAATCTAAGTGGATTTAAACTAATTATTCATGGAAGATTAAAAATGAGTATAGAATATACAGCACTTTTACCAACTCAACCTATGCATTCAGCACATTGTGAAGTACCATTTAGTAGTTTCTTAATTTTACCACCAGATTATGTTCAAGGTTCATATGTTGAAGTATCAACAGAACTTGAAAATATGGAAGTAGATTTAATTGATTGCAGAAGTGCAATGGTAAATGTAATATTTTTAATAATAGCTAAAATCAACTAATATAAATGAAATGAACAATAAGAAGAAAATTTGTAAAAATTTAAGAAACAAGGAGTGTTTTAGATATGACAAAACCAAGTGGAGTTTTAGGAAATTCAATAGATATACATGTAGGGAAAAATGATAATAGCGCTGAAATTAGAGCAGATGTAAAAGTTAATGAATTTGAATCAAAAAGAATTT
This sequence comes from uncultured Clostridium sp., assembly GCF_947039605.1. Taxonomy (GTDB): domain Bacteria; phylum Bacillota; class Clostridia; order Clostridiales; family Clostridiaceae; genus Sarcina. The sequence goes on along the minus strand of NZ_CAMQZG010000033.1, from coordinate 7,391 downwards.
GGGGACAAGTTTTAAACTGTTGTAATGAGCCGGTTGCTAATAGCTTAGTGAAACTTGTAAGAGTGGTATGCCAAGGTAATAGAAAATATTATGAAGGTGTAGCTCATACAATAACAGATTGTGAAGGATTTTATCAGTTTGATGTTTGTGATAATAATGATAATGAATGTTATAAAATTATTATAAATAAAGCAATTACAGGTCAAGAACTTGTAATTGATACTCAAGGTGGAAATTGTGGAGCTTGTGCACCATGTGGAAATGGAAATGGCGGTGGATATAATCCATGTTTACCTTACAATCCAGTAGTAAAACCATATGATCCAAGTGAATGTGATTGTAACTGTCCACCAGTAAATCCATGTCATCCATGTTATTCAGTAAATCCATGTGAACCTAAAAATGATTGTGACTGTAATGATACTTATGCATCATCATGCAATCAAAAAGGTGGAAAAACTAATTACGCAACTTACACAAGATAAAATAAAATAAATTAATTAATGCCTTAACATTTAACTAGATAAAGATAGATGTTAAGGTATTAATTTTAAGTTTAGAAAAATACATATAAGTATATAGACTAGAAATAAACTTAATTTATTTTTAAAATTAAGTTTTGTAAGGGGAGAAGAAATGAACAATTCTATTAATCATGTAGATGATTCAAATGGGATTGATTTGATAAGTTTTGATTTAAAGAATGATGGGAGAGAGGTAGCTTTTACTAGCTGTTTTGATGAAGAAAAACAATATGAAATCAATTCTTTTGGATCTAGTATCAGTAATTTTAATTATGAAGAAAGTAAGAGCTACACAAATCTTAAAGCTTATAAATTAGTTGATAAATTAAGAATTAGTGTAGGAGAAATTTTAAGTTATAAAGTAATTATAGATAATTTAAGTGGAATACCAGTATATAATATAATTTTGCAGGATAATTTACCGTCAGGGACAACATATATAATTAATAGCTTAAAGCTTAATGGATATATTCAAGGTGGTGCATATCCACAACTAGGATTTCTTATTCCTAAAATAAATGGAGATTCAAGAGTAATTATAACTTTTGAAGTAAGTATAAATATAGCCGAGCCTATGCCAAAAACAATAGGAAATTTTTCAACAGTGATAATAAACGAAAAGGAATCTATTAACACAAATAATGTAAGTACTGAGATAGAAGTATTGTCCTGTAATGAAGACTATGAGGATAATATTCAGTGGAATGGAAATCATACTATAGAACAAGAGTTTAGTGGATATGAAAGGAAAAAGAAAAGATTTAGAGAGTATGAAACTAATGAAAATAGAGGTCTTGATTTATCAAATTATTGTGAGGAAGTTTTAAGGGAGGCAGAGGAAGAAAAATATTTAAGTCTAAATATTTTTAAAATAGCAAATAAAGAGTATGTAGAATTTAATGATATTATTACGTATAAAATTAATGTTATAAATAATGAAAAAGTGAATTTATTTAGTATAAAACTGTTTGAGGATATACATTATTCTCTTGAATTTGTTAAAGGAACGCTAATATTCAATGGACAAAAAATAAATATAGATATATTAGATTCACTGTTGAATATAGGTGATTTACAACCATTGCAAGAGTGTAATATAGAATATAAAATGAGAGTGAAATCAACAAGTAAGGATGGTTGGATTAGGAGTGGAATTTATGCTAAGTGTTTATATTCTTTGAATCAAGAAGATCTTATAGAAGGTGAAAGTAAGGTTTTTACTTCAAAAACTAAAGTTAAAGCAATGAATTTTAAGGTAGTAAGTTTAAATAAATTAGTAGATTTAGAAGAGTGTAGTAGAGGGAGTGTATCTGTTGAAGATATTGATATGGAAGTAATTGTGGATGAACAATATGTTTTTGAAGGAATATGCTTTAGAGGTCATGATGGTAATATACTTTCAGGATGTCAATTGAAATTTTTTGGACATATAGATGCGCTTGTTCAATATGCAGTAATGAATTTAGATGCTGAAATTAGACTGAAAACATGGAGTATTCCTTTTACTAGTCAAATTATATTATCACCAGATTATGAAGAGGGAGACAGTGTAGAAATATTTCATAATATAGAATACAGTGTAGTGGATATTTTAAATCCTAGTGAGATTAACTTAGGAGCAAGCATTTTATTTTACACTTAAAAGTTGAAGTGGAAAAGTTGTTGCTAAAATCTTTATAATTTAACTACAACTTTTTTAGTTAGCTAAAAAACAATATATTTTTATAATTAAATTTCTGTAGAAGAGATTTAATTACATTTTTTATTTTCAAGTAATATGTTCAGTAGCATATTACTTTTTTTTGTCCCAAATTTGAAGGGGAAAGCATAAAATAAAGAGAAATATGTAAATGAAATTTAAAAATAAGGAATTAAAAAATTCACTGAAAATAAATATCAGACATTTTAGGCCAACATAAAATTTACGTTAGTAATTAATTAATTTATGTAAGGAGTGGATAAGATAAATTATAAAATAAATTTCTAAAAAGAAATTTGCAAGTTATTTAATATGTTTTATAAAAATAAAAAATATACACAAAGGAGGAAATATAAATGCCTTTAAATTTGAGATATACAACAAGTACTAATGGAGGACTAGTCTTAACTGGTAATACATTAGGTTTAAGTCAAGAAACTAATGTATATGAGCCTGGTGTTCAAGGTACAATGGGAGCTTTTGTTTCATTAGACTTAGCCAATCAAGTTAATACATTTCCAGCAGGAACAACTTTAGATTATTTAGAGAATGGTTCAGAAGCACAGCTTGTTCTTCCAGTAGGAAGTACAGTTGTTAGAGCTGAACTTATTTGGGGAGCAATCTTTTCATATGATTATATATTTGTTGGGAATCCAGAGCCACCAGAAAGTGATACAATTGTAGCTCTTATTGATGATCCCATTCTTTTTAATGGAATATCAGTAAATCCAGATCCTACAACAGGACAGGAATATACTAATATATCACCAGGATTTACGACTGTTGAATGGTATATGAGAAGTGCGGATGTAACATCAATAGTTCAGGGCGTCGGTGTAGGTACTTATTCAACAGAACAAGTACCATCATTAATAACAAATATAAGTAATTATTCAGGGAGAACATCACATGTAGGGTGGACACTTGCTGTTGTTTATGAAAATCCAGCGGAAGACTATAAAAATATATATTTATATGTAGGGGCACAGGGAATTACAGCTGGAAGTGGAGCAGTAGATATTCCAATTGGAGGATTTGAAACTTTACCAACTGGACCAATAGAGAGTAATTTATATTTAAGTGCACAAGAAGGTGATGGAGATATTGGTGGAGACCAAGCACTTTTTGGACCAGATGCAGGAACTTTAACTGCACTGTCAGGGCCAGTGAACGCAGTTACAAACTTTTTTGGTGGAATAATAACAGATTCATCAGGAAATTTAGACACAAGTGGAACTTTTGGCACAAGAAATAATGACACATTTACAAATTCAAATACAAGTGGTTCAAGACATGGATGGGATGTAAATACTCAAGATGTAAGTGGATTAATGGCTAATTCACAAACTGATGCGGTAGTCAGAATTACAACTGTGGGCGATTCTTATCTGGTGAATACAATTGGTTTTACAACTAATAATGTTTTAGCTAATACAGTAATAACTAAAGCGGTTGATTTAGCAGTTGCACAGGTTGGGGATGAATTAGAGTATAGTTTTATTATACAAAATAATGGGAATATAACTATGGGACTTACAACTATTACAGATATTATACCAGCAGAAACAAGTTTTGTTGGTGGCAGTGTTATTGTTAATGGGGTAGCAGATGAAGGTGCAAATCCAGAAATTGGTATAAGCGTTCCGGATATACTTCCAGGAGCTAGTACTACGGTAAGTTTTAAAGTTACAGTAGATAGTATTCCAAATCCGAATATTTTATTAAATACAGCTGATCTAGATTATGATTATGGTGGAAATCCAGTAACAACTGTAACTAGTAATGAAGTTCAAACATTTATATTGGAAGCTTTTATATGTGATACATTTATGTACCAAGTAGTTGCAGAATTACTTCAAAATTCAGAATTCAGAAGAATTAACACTGTAACTGGGGATGTTGAAATTGTAAATATAGATATGGGATATGTTCTAAATGCCATAGGATATAATATCTTAGATGATTATATTTATGGTAATTTAACTATTTTTGATGGTAGTGGAAGTTCAATACAAAGAAATTTAGCTCAAATAGATTCACTTGGAAATGTAGTGGACTTGGGTCCTATTCCAAATGTAACTGATACAGCAGGACTTAATGTTGGAGCCATTGATGATCAAGGTTTTTATTATTTTAAAAGATCAAATAGAGATTATTATTGGACAGTAGATTTAAGACCGGGTTCTCTAACTTATGGTCAATTAGTAGATCCAACTAATGGCTATATTACAACGACAACATCTACACCGGTTCTTCCAGTAGGAACTCTTACACAAGGAGACTGGACTTATAATGTCAATGATGGATTGCTATATTCAATAGCAGATCCACCAACACAGTTCTTAACAATGGATCCTGCAACAGGACAAACCAATCTTTTACCAACAGATATAGGATTTCCATTGGAATATGGAGGCATAGCATCAGATGCACAAGGATTTATTTATGGTATAGATAATGACACAGGTGATGTTGTAAGATGGCAAAATATTGGGGGAACTATGGACGGGGATTTATTCTCACAAACACTTGGAACAATCAGAAATGATGCAACAATGTGCTTAGATGCAATTATTGAGCTTGATTTTGGTGATGCACCAGATATTATAGTGGGAACAAGTCCAGGGAATTATAGAACTTTACTTTCTAATGATGGACCAAGACATCAAATTATAAATGAATTATTTGTAGGACAGGGAGTAACTGCAGAAGATGATGGATTACAAAATCCAATAGCAACAGGTGATGTAGATGAGGGTCTTATAGCACCGGTACAAATACCGATAGCAATAGTAAATTTCAGTGTTCCAGTTGATTTTACTAATAATACAGGACAAACTGCTAATATATATGCTTGGATAGATTATAACCAAGATGGTATCTTCCAAACAAATGAAAGTTTTACAACAATTATTCCAAGTCAAGTAGGCGTTCAAACAATAAATTTAGACTTTACAGGAATTCCTACAACTTTAGATACTGATACTTTTATGAGAGTAAGGATAACAACAGATACGCTTGTAAATAATGGTGGACCAACAGATGAAGATACAAGAAGTTTTGGTGCAGCAGTAGATGGAGAGGTAGAGGACTATTTAGTAGAAATGGTAGGTGATGCAGAACTTACCATTGTTAAGAGTCAAAGTACAGATGTTGTTGATGTTGGTGATACTATCACGTATACCATAGAAGTAACTAATATAGGTAATATTGATGCAATAAATACTATTTTAACAGATGTAGTTCCTAATGGGACAAGTTATGATCCAGGAACATTAACAGTTGATGCAGTTCTAAGTGGAGATGACCCGAATGTTGGAGTAACACTACCAAATCTTATAGCACCTAGTCAAGTTGTAACAGTTGAGTTTGACATAATAATAAATACAATTCCAGTGCTAAATCCGATAGTGAATTCTGCAGATGTAGATTATCAAAGCAATGGAGTACCAATAACTGAAACATCAAATGAAGTAAGAGCAACAGTTAATGTAGCAGACTTAAGCATAGTTAAAACAGCAAGTCCAGATCCCGTAAATGCAGGTGAACAGATAGTCTATACTTTGGTAATTAACAATACAGGACCAAGTAATGCTGAAAATGTAGATTTAACAGATACAATTCCAGGAGTTATAAGTAATGTAGAGTATAGCTTAGATGGGGGGACAACATGGCTACCATGGCTTGGAAATTTAAGTCTTGGAACAATAGCAGCATTCACAACTATTACAGTTTTAATTAGAGGAGATGTTGCACATGATGCAACAGGAACTTTAGTTAACACAGCAGCAGTAGTAAGTACAACAGCTGATCCAGATTTAAGTAATAATACAGATACAGTGACAACACTAATTGTTCAATTAGCGGATATGAGTATTATTAAAACTGGAAGTCCAGATCCTGTAATTGCAGGGGAACAGTTAATTTATACTTTAGCAGTAATGAATGCAGGCCCATCAGATGCATCTAATGTAACTATAACTGATGTCATTCCTTTAAATGGAGCTGAATATAGTTTAGATGGTGGAACAACTTGGTTTTTATGGATAGGAAATATAGCTCTTGGAACCTTCATACCAGGACAAACACAAGATATTTTAATTAGAGGAATAATTCCACAAGATACAGTTGGAAGTATAAATAATACAGCAACAGTTGCAAGTACAACTCCAGACCCTATTTCAGCAAATAATACAGATACAATTACAACACAAGTTGAAACATCTGCAGATTTAAGTATCATTAAAACAGCAAGTCCAGATCCTGTAATTGCCGGAGAAGAGTTAGTTTATACTTTAACAGTATCAAATGCAGGACCTTCAGATGCTTTAGATGTAGATATAGTGGATGTAATGCCACTTGATACTCCAGAATTTAGTGTGGATAATGGTTTAAGTTGGAACCCTTGGCTAGGAAATTTAAATATAGGAACTTTAGGTGTAGGTGCATCAGAAAGTATTTTATTAAGAGGTATAATTCCAGTAAGTATAGTAGGAAGTATAGATAATACAGCAACTGTAACAAGTCCGACACCAGATCCAGATATAACAAACAATACAGATACTGTAAAAACTAGTGTAACAAACTTAGCGGATGTAAGTATTGTTAAAACAACTGATACTAATCCTTTAGTAGCTGGAGAAGAAGCTATATACAGTTTTGTAGTAAGCAACGTAGGTCCATCAGATGCACTTAATGTAAATTTAAGTGATGTTATCCCACTTGAAAATCCAGAAATAAGCTTAAATAATGGTATCTCATGGGCTGTATGGGGTGGAAATACAAACCTTGGAACAATAGTCAGTGGTGGTGCAGTAGATGTTTTAATAAGAGGAGATGTTCCTTCAGGATTTGTAGGTGACATAGTAAATACAGCAACAGCACTAAGTACAACACCAGATCCAAATCTTGATAATAATACAGATACAGTAACTGACCCAGTAGAGCAACTTGCAGATATAAGTGTTATAAAAGGTATTACTCCTATTCCAGTTGTAGCAGGAGAACAGGCTATTTATGATTTAGTAGTAAGCAACGTTGGACCTTCAGATGCAACAGATGTTATTTTAACAGATGCAGTGCCGCTTGATAATCCAGAGCATAGTTTAGATAATGGAATAGATCGGAAGAGCGTCGTGTAGGGAAAGAGTGTCTTCGCCTGTGTAGAT
>NZ_CAMQZG010000032.1 GCF_947039605.1 uncultured Clostridium sp. | reverse complement strand
CAATTATTAATTTCCCACTGTGAATCATAAATATCTATAGAATCCACATATTTTTTTATATCATCAATAACTTTACTTGCATTACTTACTCCCCCACCAATAAGAATCTTCTCTGGATCAAAGATAAAGCCAAGATTAGCAATGGCAATGCTTAGTTGTTTAACCCATTTTTCATAAACATTTATAACATCTTGATTTTCTTTTTTTATCATCTCAAAAATAATTTTCCCATTTAAACTTTCTGTTTCTACTCTCAATACTTTTGCTACTTGTCTAACTAATGAACTAGTTGAACAATAATATCCTGTATTTTTATAATCTTCAATATCACCTTTATCTACTTTAAGTATCATTCTCCCAAACTCACCTGCAAAAAATCTATTACCAGTTAAAAGTTTATTATTGATAATAATTCCTCCACCAACTCCTGTTCCTATAGTTATGCAAATAAAATTTTCGACACCTTTACCATTTCCAATCCATTGTTCTGCAAGAGCACAGCAATTCGCATCATTTTCAACCGCTATCTTAATGCCAAGTCTTTCATGTAAAATTTCTTTTATATTAAGTCCATCAAGTACAGGCACTCCGCCCTCTTCTACAACTAAACCACTTTTACTATTAACCGCACAAGGAATACTAAGACCAACTCCATCTATATTTTCAAATTTATTTATAATATCACCAATTAAATTTATAAATCCATCTAAATCATCAGTTATTGTTCTAACTTCTCCACTTCGCAAAATATCCTCAACCCCAAATTCACTAAATACCCCATATTTTATATTTGTTCCACCAACATCAATTCCTAAATATCTCATATCATCTCTCCCACCCTTTAATTAAATCATTTCTATATTATATATACTATGTGCAATCATTAATCTAATTCTACCTTTAACTTTTGACTGCGTATATTCTTACTAATATTTTTTTACTAACAAATTCTTTCATAATATTTCTTTCATATAAATTTATATAATCTTATCTAATTTCTTATTTTACTTAATTATACTTATAACAGCATAAGATTTAATACTCTATTTTAAAATAAAGCAAAAAAAAGACCAACTATTTGTTGATCCTTTCAATCTTTATTACTACTATCACCTAATTTAATTAACAAAAAACTTCTCTGAATCTATTTTCTAATCTAATAAAAATATCTATTTATCTTTTTTCTTATGTGCAGTAATAATTGTATAACTATGCGCATTTACTGTTATTATACATTCATCTATACTTGCATACCAATTCTTTCCCTTTCTTTCTATTATAGTATTTTCTTGTTTTATTTTATCTACACACCATTTAACAACATCTTCTGTATCTATCTCTAGATTCTTTTTAATTCTTAACGCACCTAATTCTGTTGTATGTAGCCTATCTAATTTTAAAAGCAATATATTTTTATCATTAAATGTTTTCTCCATAAAATCTTCCCTTTCAAAATTTATTTTTACTCATTTTACCATTACTAAGAAATACCTTCTTTTATTAAATTGAATTTCTATTATGATTATTATAAAAATAGACAGCCCTCTTCTAAAGCTGTCTATTCTAACTTTAATCCTTAACTAAATTTGCGCTCTAACAAAGCACTTATCAGAAAACTACTAGCTAAGCATCCACCTATAAATAAATATGGTGAATTAATAACAAATAATATTGGTAAAATTAACTTATTTCCCCCAAAGTTTTTGAATATTTGAATTTATAAGCCCCCATGCTTCTATAAATTCTTTTACCTCTATCTCACCCTCTTTAGTTAAACTATAATATTTTCTATTTGGTCCAAAAGGCGACTGTTTCTTTTCAGATTTTATTAACTTATTTTTTTCAAGCCTTAACAGAAGAGGATATAATGAACCCTCTGCAAATTCATCAAATCCATAACACTGTAATTTTTGATAAATCTCATAACCATAAGTTTCATCTTTTGATATTACCTTTAAAATTACACCTTCCATTATTCCTTTTAATAATTGAGTTGTTTTTGCCATTTTTTCACCAACTTTTTTTATTTCACTATATTGTATAGCACTGTAGTCTAGTCAAAAAAAATCACTTCACATAATTTATAAATATCACTACCTTGTTTTACAAGTTACAACTATATTGTAATGCAATATAGTTTTCTTTTCAAGACTTTTTTTGTAAGTATTATCCTTTTTACTCCACTTTTTAACTTTCTTTAAAATGCTATATTGTTGACATAGATATATGATTAAATATTAGGAGTACTAAAATAAAGGAGATTGATAAAATGAATATAATAGACCCTGAATCAAATGCCATAACTGAAACTCTTGGTTTACAATCAAAGATTGTTTCACAAATGATTAATGAAGAAAACTTTAGAAAATTATCACTAGGAATGCTTAAACTCTATGAATCTAATAATTGGATTTTTATAAATAAGGTTTATGTACCAAAAAATTTCATTTCACATATGTACGTTTATAATACTGGCTCAATTAAATCTATGAGAGTATACCTTGTAAATGGGGCTTACATAATTATGCATCATTCAGCACTTTACGAAAAAACAATAAAAAGAATGTGCCCTAGTGCATTTATTGTAATATCCGATAGAATGAATTTACTTGTTGATACATACGACAGACTTGCTACAGAACTTAAAAACTACAATATAACAATGGAAGATGTAATTTTAGAGAGACCTGCTTTTTTTGATGATTTTGCAAAAGAAAATGTAAAATTATCAGAAGAAGCATTTGAAGAAACCCTTAAAGGTAAATCTAAACTAGCTAAATTTTTCTTGAAAAAACTTTCTTAATATAAATATTTTAAAGAGGGAATATGATAGTAAAAAACTATTCTATTCCCTCTTTAGTTATTTTAGCTTTCTTCTTTATCATTTCTACTATGTTTTCTATACAAAATTACATGAATTACTAAATTAATTTTTAATATTTATCTTCCCTATTTACACTCTTTGTATAAATATTTTCGAATATCTAATGCTAAATTCATATTTTTGAATTTTTATGCAGATTTTTAAAAAATTTTGTAAGCACTCAAAAAAAATAAGTTAATACTTACTTCAAATTAATATAAATTAAATTTTCTTTATAATTTGTGAAAAAAAAGCAGATTTTTTATTAATTTCTATAATCTTCTATACTTTACTTTGATTAAATAAAGCATTAAAATTCAAGCAAATAATAAACTACTATAAATTTATTAATTTTCTATTAATATTTGTATCTTTAGTAATTTTTATATGTGGATATAACTAGGAGGAGCTCATCAATGAAAGAAGAAAATCTAGATGATCTAGCGCTGATAGATGAAGTAACTAATAAAAATCATAAAATCAGCACATTTGGTTTCATCTCTATGTCTATTCTTACAGTTTATGGTGTAATGAATGGTCAACAAATGTACTATCAAATGGGGTATCAAGCTATAACCTATGTACTTATAGCAACAATATTATTCTTTGTCCCATACTCTTTTGCAGTAGCTGAAATGGGCTCTGCTTATAGTGATAAAAAAGGTGGTATTTACTCTTGGTTATCAGAAATAATAGGTGAAAAATATGCACTTGTTACTACAATGATCTGGTTCTCATCTGGACTTATAGGAGGCCTTGCAATTAGTGCTATATGTATTAAGTTCTCAACAATGATTTATGGAAAAGATATTTCAGAGAGTTGGCACTTTTTAGGGCTTAGTAACCAAATGACAACAACATTAATAGGTGTTGCTTGGGTTCTTTTTTGGGTCTTTATAACAACTAAAGGTATAAAATCAATAGAAGTTTTAACAAAAATAGCTATGGCATTATTCTTCTATAATAATATTTTTACTATCGTAGTTAGCTTATGGGTTTTCTTTAAAAATAAAATGCATTTTGCACAGCCACTACATTGGCATGGCATTTCAACTTTATTTACTGGGCCAAACCCAAGCTATCATAGTTTATTTAGTATACTAGGATTTATGGTATTTGCAATTATGATTTTTGGTGGAATGGAATCTGCAAGTGGACTTGTTGATGAAGTTGAAAATCCAAGAAAAACAGTTCCAAAAGGAATATTTATAACTGTTATTGTAATCTTTCTACTTACAATAGTAATGATTGTAGGAAGTGGTATGGTTCTTAATTGGAAAGAAGTTTATGGTAATCCAAATGTTAACTTATATAACTTTACAGTCTATCTAGGACTAAAATATTATTCATCACTAGGGATTGCTTTAGGAATGACAGCATCTCATGCAGCAGTTTTTGCTAAGTGGTATATGATAATTTATTCATGGATAGGTGCTATTGCATTCCTTCAAATTCCTCTAGGATATTATTATCCTATTAAACAGCTTATAGAAGGACTTCCAAAAGGAATGCTTCCAAACTTTATAACTAAAAAAAATAAGAATAACTTTCCAGCTAATGCACTTTGGATTCAAGGAATCTTTATGTGTGTATTCTCGGTAGTAGTTGTTCTGCTATTTGGAAATAATGCTAATGAAATATATAACTATACAACATTTATGGTTACAGTATCTTCTGTAATTCCGTGGGGGCTTATAACATTTGCTTATATTAAATTTAAACAAAATGATGATATAGAAAAACATTATAAGTTCTTTAGCAAAAAAGTAGGTATCATCTATAACTCAATTTCACTTATAATAGTTGTATTTGCTGTTGCTTTCTCTCTAATCCAACCTTGGACACAAAAAGGTGGGGCTGAGCAAGGTATATTAATGATATTTGGTCCAATATTCTTTGGAGCAATTGGATTTATAATAGCTCATAGATATCAAAAAGCTATAAAAAATGGAAAACTAAAAACTGAAGATTCTGATATTTAATATGCAAAAAGCCCTTATCATTTTTGATAAGGGCTTTACTCTAATTATTATATTGATATATCAAATATTCTGCTTTTCTATCAGACATAAACTTAGGAGTATCAAAGTAATCTGAATCACTAAAAGTATACTTATTATATCCTCTATTTACTATAACAGGTCTATTGACTGTTAATCCTACATACGCTTCTCTTTCACTTAATATAATTCCACTTTCTTTTGTTGTTTTAAATAACCCTGATGCAAATGTACAATCAACATCCACCCATTTTTTATTAACATATACCTGATTCCAAGTATGTGGCTGTCCATCACCTAAACCACCTATTTGCCTTACTGAGAGTCCTATATCTCTACACATTGCTGAATATAGTCCTGCAAAACCTGTACATACTGCCTCTCTTTTTTCAAATGCATATATAGCAGGTTCTTTCACCCCATAGGCACTATTATCATATTTTATATTTGATGCTATCCATACATATATATCTTTAGCTTTTTCATAATTTGAAGTTGCTTTATCTACTACCTGATTAGCTTTGCACTTTATTGCATTATTTCCAACAGTTACTTCTTTTTTGGGCTGCCCATCTATACTAAAAACAGTGCTTGGATATTGACTAGTATTTTTTGTATTTCCTGAGTAGGCTGTAACCTTTCCAAAGTTAGCTTCCTTCCAATCTGTTCCAGCTATTATAATATCCTTTCTTGTCCCCTCTTTACTAAATAAAGTAGAAAATGGCATTGCACCTAGAATTAAGAATATTGCTATTATAATTATTATCAATATTTTTTTCATTCTAACACCACCTTTTTTTTCTTATACTTTGTTTATTTCTATATTATTATCTAATACCTAAAATATTGTCTTGTAAACACACAAATTCTAACAAACTATTGTCTATAATAAATATTCAACCTTAGATTATTTACTAAAAATACTATTTTTTAATAAAATTTTAAGTTTACTAAAACTAAAAAGATAGATTTTATATTTTTACTATAAAAAAAGTTACACTATTTTAGTGTAACTCTTTCATTACTTTATTTATTTATTTAATTCTTTCTTTTGTTTCATTATCAAAAAAGTGAAGTGCCTTTGTATCTAGTCCAAATCTATGCTTTTCTCCTATTTCATATTCAAAGTGTCCTGGTACTGTTATAACTAAATCTTTACCACTTTCAAACTTTACAAATAGTGTTTTTTCTTTGCCTAGAACCTCTATTATGCAATTAAAGCTTTCCTCTTCCGCTCCACTTATAAATCTTTCAGATATAACCTACTATTTTAAGTTTATATTAGATAAATTCCAAATATCTTTTGCATATTCTGTTATAGTTCTATCTGAACTAAAGAAACCTGCATTTGCTGTATTGATAAAACACTTTCTAGCAAAGTTCATTTTGTCTTTAAATTCTCTATTAAGTTTCATTCTAGCTTCAAAATATCTATTAAAATCATTTAAGATATAATAATGGTCTGCTCTATGCCATGATGTTCCATTTAAAAGTGAGTTGTAAAGTTCTTTAAAGCTACCTTCTATAGTGCCATGCTCATCATATATTCCATCATTAAATGTTCCATTTACAAGACTATCTAAAACTCTTCTTATATTTTTATCATTGTCATATATCCATCTTGGATTGTAACTATCCTTAATATTTAATATTTCCTCTTCTCTAGCTCCAAAAATATAATTATTTATATCGCCTGCTTCTCTACAGATTTCTATATTTGCACCATCATAAGTCCCAAGAGTAACTGCTCCATTTATCATAAACTTCATATTCCCTGTCCCTGATGCCTCTGTACCTGCTGTTGAAATTTGCTCTGATACATTTGCTGCTGGTATAAGCTTTTCTGCATATGAAACATTATAATTTTGAACAAATACCACTTTCATTTTATCTTGCATATCAGTGTCATTATTTATAAGATTTGCAATTTCATTTATATATTTAATAATTGCTTTTGCTCTTGCATATCCTGGTGCTGATTTTGCTCCAAATATATATGCTGTTGGAGTGAAATCCTTTATCTCTCCATCTTTTAATCTATAGTAAATATCAAGAATGGATAAAGCATTCATAAACTGTCTTTTATACTCATGAAGTCTTTTAATTTGAATATCAAAAATAAAATCTTCTGATAATCTAATCCCCTCATGTTTTTCTATATAATCTATAAGCTGTCTTTTCTTTTCTCTTTTGATATCTATATATTCATTTATAACTTTATCATCATCCACATAATCCTCAATTTTTTTTAGCTTATCAAGATTTTTCACAAAGCTTTTATCACCTACAAGTTTTCCTAAAAAGTCTGTAAGTTCTGGATTACATACAGCAAGCCATCTTCTTTGTGTTACACCATTAGTTTTATTTTGAAACTTATCTGGATAAAGATTATACCATTCTTTTAGAGTATCTCTTTTAAGAATCTCTGAATGAATCTGTGCAACTCCATTTACATGTTTTGCTATATAAGTAGCCATTCTAGCCATATGAACTTTATCATAAGCTATTATTTCATAGTTATATAGCTCATTCTCCCAAATTCCAAGGAATCTAAGTTCATCTATAAGATATCCATTTATTCTCTCTATAATAGAATAAATGCTTGGAGTATACTTTCTAACAATACTTACATCCCATTTTTCTAGAGCTTCTGCCATAACAGTATGATTTGTATAATTAAATACATTTCTTGATATTCTAAGTGCTTCATCAAAACTTACATTATGATTTTCTGTAAGAACTCTTATAAATTCTGGAATTGCAAGAACTGGGTGAGTATCATTAAGCTGTATAGTATTAAACTCTATAAAGCTATCAAAATCCTCTCCATATCTAGTGCAATATTCTCTAACTAAATCTTGAATAGATGCACTTGTAAAGAAATACTGTTGTTTATATCTTAAAACCTTACCTCTTCTAGTATTATCATTTGGATATAAAACAGCTGTAATATTCTCAGCCTTAACTTTTACCTGAACTGACTTATTATATCTACTTATATTAAATAAGTTAAAGTCAAAATCATCAATTGCCTCACTCTGCCAAAGTCTTAGAGTTCCTATATTATCAGTCTTATAACCTATAATTGGCATATCATAAGGCACTGCTAGAACTTCTATATCAGAGAATTTAACGCTCACTCTATCCCCAAACTTTCTTATGCTCCAATCATCTCCATAGGCTGTCCAATTATCTGCATACTCTTTTTGAAAACCATCTACAATAGCTTGTTTAAATAATCCATACTTATATCTAATTCCATATCCATTTAAAGGAGTTTCTGTAGTTGCTGCACTATCTAAAAAACAAGCTGCAAGTCTTCCAAGCCCTCCATTTCCAAGTGCCATATCTTCAACTTTTTCAAATTCATTTATATCAAAGCCAAGTTCTTTTAATGCTTTTTTAAATTCTTCATATACTCCAATACAAATTAAATTGTTTTCAATTGCTCTACCAACTAAAAACTCTGCAGAAAAATAATAAGCATGTCTATTTTCATTAAATTTATTAGTAGACTTATTCCAATCTACGGCAATTTTTTCTATCGCTATTTTTGAAACAACACTATGCATTTCGTGAAGTGTTACTTTATCTGAAGTTTTTCCATATGATTTAAGAAGATATTCTTCTATTAACTCTTTTAAATTCTCATCATTCATAATTTTTGTCCCCATGTTTCCACCACACCTTCTGTAAGTTTTTGTAATTTCTTTCAAACTTTTTGCTATCTCACTTGAAAGGGTATCCTCTTTTAATCTCCATCTCCAGTTTTCTCCTATTGTAGATGGGATATTTGTTCTCGCTTCATTTCCTATATTTAAAAGGTCTTGTATTTGCATCATTGAAGTATTAGCAATACTAGACATAGCTGATTTTATTAAAGCTATACTAGGATTTGAACTTCCATGACCAACATACTCTTCAAAAAACTCTTTTTCTCTAGCCCCAAGCAAATCATACCAGCCCTTTACAGTATCACTATCGTGAGTACTTGTATAAACAACTGAATTATTGCAGTAATTATGAGGAAGATACTCACTATCACCATTTACATCAAATGCAAATTGCAATACTTTCATCCCTGGATAATTGCACTCTTTTAAAAGTTTTTTAACCTCTGGTGTTATACTTCCTAAATCTTCTGCAATTATATTAACACTACCAAGTTCTTTTTTTATAAATTTAAAAAGTTTATATCCTGGTCCCTTTTCCCAATGCCCTCCAGCTGCTGTCTTATCCCCAAAAGGTATTGACCAATAACTCTCAAACCCTCTAAAATGGTCTATCCTTGTAACATCAAATAATTTTGAAGCTGCTCTTACTCTCTCAACCCACCAGCCATAATCTTCTTTTTCTAAAGCCTTCCAATTATAAATCGGATTCCCCCACAATTGTCCATCACTTGAAAAATCATCGGGTGGACACCCTGCTACACTTATAGGCATCAAATTCTCATCAAGTTTAAATAAATGTGTATTAGCCCATGTATCTGCACTGTCTTCTGCTACATATATAGGAATGTCACCAATTATCTCAATTCCATTTTCATTAGCATATCTTTTTAATACATCCCACTGACTGTAAAATAAATATTGAACAAAAATATAAAAATCTATATCTTCTTTTAAAAGTTTCTTATATTTATCTAAGCCTTCTTTAGTTCTAAACTTTATATCATCATCCCAAGTATTCCAAGAAGCTCCATTGTTATAATCTTTTAGAGCCATAAATAATGCATAGTCACCAAGCCAAGATCTATTTAAGTCCTTAAATTCTTTAATCTCTTCATCATATATATCTGACTTATTTTTATAAGCAATTCTTAACACCTTATATCTACTCTCGTATATCATTGAATAGTTTATATAACTCTCATTATCTCCATAAGTAAAGGTCTCTACTTCTTCCTTTGTAAGAAATCCTGAATTAACAAGAATTTCTAAATCTATAAAATATGGATTACCAGCAAAAGTAGAAAATGATTGATAAGGTGAATCGCCATAACTTGTAGGACCAATCGGTAGTATCTGCCAATAACCTTGCCCAGACTTTTTTAAAAAATCAACAAATTTATAAGCTTCATTTCCAAAAGTACCTATTCCATACCTAGATGGCAAAGAAAATATTGGTAAAATTATTCCACTCTTTCTCATAATAAAACCCTCTTTTTTAAATTTTAATATAATATATTCTATAAATATCTCCATTATATTAATAATTTTGGAAATTTCTGTAACTAAAGTATACTTTTAAGGGTAATATCAGTCAATGAAAATCAAGCATTTTTGATGTGTAAAAGCACTGCCCCAAAATCTAACTTTAAGGTCATTTTCAATATAGAATTGTGTACATTTTTATTTGCACAAAAAAACAGAGTATATAAAGCCTTTGCTTTACATACTCTGTTTTAATTTTTACTTCTTTATTCTCTTTATTTCTTGATATAAGTTAAATCCATTAAGAATTATAAATATTATCGGAAGTGCTATATTTATAATTCCCCATCTTTTATTCATAAGATTATATATTAAAAATCCTACAAATATTAATGTTGATGCACCTATAAATGCCATTCTCATTCTTTGTTGCTTACTTATCATTTAAATTTCTCCTAACTTAATTTATTTGGGAAAAATAATTGATTAAAGTTATTCTCACTTGTAACATAGATATATCCATCAATCCCTACATAAATAGGTGTTTTATATCCATTTAAACTAGCTATAACTTCATATAATTTTCCCTTTCCTGAATCTTTAAACTCATCTAAGTTTATACTCATTTCTGGAACTGCATTTAAATTACCTTCATAATTATCATTTGAACTAACTACAAGAGTTGGATCATTTGCTGTATACCCCTCAAGGTACATTGCCGCTACTTTATATATTTGGTTTTTCAATTGTAAATCACTTAAATTACTTGAATCTATTATTCCAAATTGATTTGAAGATATTGTTTTTCCATCTAAACTTATAATTTTTGAGTTTATCATATGTGAATAATTTCCTGCCTTTGGTGTACTTGTATCATTCTTATAAGCCGCTCTTGTGTCATAGCTATATGTACTATAGTAATTAACTCCATCAATAGTCTTATAATTTTCAAGATTGGTTGTCATAGATGCACTAGGAAGACCTATATCACCTACATTTTGTGATAATTTATAATAATTATTCATTCCCTCTACTGAAAATTTAAAACCTAAGTTAGTAGTTACTTCTGTTTTATTATCTGACTTAGCATTTTTTTTCTTTATATTGCTAGACTCAACTTTTTTTACACTCTCCGTAGTTTTTACATTACTATTATTTGTGACTACTTTACTGTTTTCACTATGACTATATGCAAAGTATCCACTCCCAACTGCTATTATAACTGCTATTACTCCTATAATTATACCTTTTTTCATAAAAACCTCCATAAACTTGTATTTTAACTCTTAATTAGAATTTTTATTATTTTATAAATTCCCTATCCTCTTACTAACTCATACAAATCTTTATTTTTCAAATTATAAAATATATTAAATTAATTTTTTTTTCCTTTTATAATAAACAATTACTATAAATTTCTAATTTTAGTTAAAATTATTTAACCTTATTTGTATTTTTTTATAAAATATGATAATTTTTTTAAAATAAAAAAAAACTTTTGACTCTCATTTAAATTGAATTTCATATAAAATTAGTATTAAAGACTCATTTTACGATACAAGGAGGTATTTTATTATGTCTAAATATAAATTAATAAGCATAATTACTGGTGGTATTCTTGCATCTACACTTTTCGTTAGTGTTTCATATGCAACTACACCTATTGTTAAAAAAAATAATACAATTTTATTATCTCAACCTATTAATAACACATCAACTACTGCTGTTGTTATTAATACTTCAAATTCTCATTTAGTTTTATATAGTGATTCTAATACAAATTCTAATGTAACTTCTTATATTTCTGTTGGGGAAATGCTTACTATAAATTCTACAAGCGGTGATTTTTATAGTGTAACAGTTAAAGAAACCGGTGCTAAAGGTTACATTCTAAAAGAAAATGCTCAAATTATTGAAAGTGGTGTTAATTCTACATCTACACCTATAAATAAAAATGGGGCAATCATAAATGTAAGTAGTCTTGTTTATCTTAGAACAAATGCTACTATGGATTCAAAAATTATAAGTACTCTTAAAAATAGTACTAATGTTGATATTATTTCTAAGCAAGGTGACTGGTATAAAGTTGAAGTAAATGGTCAAACTGGTTATATCTATGAAGAGTATGTTGGTATAAATAATAATCTACCACTTGCAAATTCTAATACATCAGTAATGACTACTCCCCCTAATATGAATACAACATCTAGCATAAATACAACACCTATTACTAATGATTTAAATAATGTCCAAAGCAATGCAACTTCAACAGCTAATAATGCTGTAAATGCGGCTAACAGCACTATAAATGCTACTAGTGGTGCTATAAACACTGCTAATAATGTTGGTAATAGTGTTTCTTCTGTTATAAGTAGTGCTGCTAATCTTGTTAATACATTAAATAATAATGTTAGTTCAACTGCTAAAAATAGTGCTACTAATATTAAAAATGCTAATGAGCATATAAAATCTAATATTAATTCAACTGCACAAAATATACAAAATACTAGTGATAATATTTCATCTGCTAAAAAAGCAGCTAGTGATGCTATAAACCATGCAAGTTCTACTGCAAATTCTTCAAGCGAGCACATTTCAAATGCTGCTAATAATATTAATAACGCTGCAAATGTAATTACAGATCATGCTGATAAACATATCAATCATGCTAGTGATACTATAAGCTCTGCAAGTCAAAAAGTAGCAGATCATACAACTAGTACTCATGATAAAGCAACTACAATAGTTAATAATGCTCATGATAAAGCAACTACAGTAGCTAATAATGCTCATGATAAAGCAACTACAGTAGCTAATAATATTAAATCAAACGCCAATGATATTGCAAATAAAATCAATAATTTTAATAATAATATATTAAATAATTGATAAAAAAACTCTGATAATTTTATATAAGTTATCAGAGTTTTTTATTTAAAATTTTATTCACTAGAAATAGCTCTTCTTCTAAAAGAATACTTACTACTCTTTTTGTATATATATTGATAAGTTAACTATATATTTTAAAAGGAGTTATGATGAGCGATTTATTTAAAAATAATCAAAAAATAATAGGTTCAATAATAAAGCTTAATAGAATTAAACAAAATATAAGCCAAAAAAACCTCGCTAAAGGTATTTGTGTCCCTTCATATCTTAGTCGTATTGAAAGTGGTGAACTTTTACCTAGTGATGATGTTATGTCTATAATCTTTAAAAGACTTGGCCTAGAATTCAATGATTCAGAAGATTTTATTAAAAATGCTACTAATTCTTTTGATTTATTTTTTGATAATTTAAATTTTAATGAATTTGATTTCACTACAAAACTCTTTAATGATATTGAAAAAAAAGAAGCTAAATTTATAACCTCTCCATTAATCCTTGATTATTTCCTTGCAAAACTTGCTAGATATTGTTCTACACCAATCCGTGAAAATTTCAAATCTTCTAAACTATATCTTGAATCTGCATTTGACCTTTTATCAGAAAAGCAAAAAGCTAAATATCATTTTTATGTTGCAGTTGATATATTAAACTTAAATGGTAATATTAAAACTGGAAAAGATTATTTAAAAAAATCTCTAAGTTATAAAGATACTGGGCATTGCTATTACTGGCTTTCTTATGTTTATAGACTTGAAAATAATACTATCAAAGCTTATGACTGTATAAAAAAAGCCTTAGATCTTTATGTAAAAGATGGTAATTTTATAAGTATAATGAACTCATATGAGAAAATTGCTGAAGTTTATTTTCTTCTTGATAACTATATTGATGCAATAACCCACCTTAAAAAGGCTTTAAGAATGGCAAGTACAATAAAAAACAAACACTATATAGAACATGTAAATTCTATTATCGCTTGGTCTTTATTTAGATTAAAAGATTATACAAATGCCCTTAAATGCATTCAAAAAAACTCAGGAATTGCTGATCATAGACTTTTAATTCCTGATAAACTTCTTGAATGCCTTATACACTTTACACTAAAAGATAATACTAAATTAAAAAAATCTCTTGCAAAACTTCATAATCCTCAAACTCTTGAACAAATGGATGAAACCCTTATAGATATGTTTTCTAAGTTATTTAATTTTTGCCTTTTAAATCATGACTATATAAAAAATCCTAATTTAGAAATCCTCTTACTTGATATTAATAATAATATTTCTAGATTTGTAGAGCTAAAAAAAGTATTCACAGAACTTCTTAAAGAATACTATATTCAAAATAGACGTTATAAAGATGCTCTTTTACTATAAAAAACTAGGTTAGATTTTGTAACTCTAACCTAGTTTTTTTCACTTGCCTCTTAATGCTTTCATTTTTAATTTCCCCTAAATTTTATCTATAATTCTATCTATAAATCCTTTGTAACATAACTACCTATTTCTTTTAATTCACTATCACCTAAAGACTTTTTATACTTTTTTCGCATTTATTAACTTTCATAGAAGAAAAAGTAATACTTGCTTGTGGGTCTAAATCTAGTAAAAGAACTCTTTTTCTAGTCATTGCAAGCATACATGCTAAATTTGAAACAACTGTGCTTTTTCCAACACCACCCTTGTAATTAACTACCGATACTACCTTCAAAATATACCCCTCTTTAAATTGCTACTAATTATTAATATGATTTTTTTACTCTTATTATGAAACTTCAAAATTTATTTTTCATAAGTTAGTCATCCTCTCTCACTATTTTATTTAATATTTATATTTCCGAAATAAAAAGTAGCTAGGATTTTTATCCCCTAACTACTCATTTTCATAAAACCTTATATATATATATTTCAAGTTTTATAAATACATATATCAAATTACTTATTTATCCGTAATATCTTTTAGCTCTTCTTTCACTTTCACAATAAACATCCCCCATTTTAGTATTTCCAAAAGTTTCACTCCTTTTGCATAACTTAGTTATATTCCTGATTTTTCTTAATATCAACATAATAAAAAAAGCTAAAGCCTTAAAACATCTTATAAATTCAACTATAAAATCAAATTCTATTATTTCATATAACTATTCAGTATATTCCTAACTTCCCTAGTAATTTTCCACCTTTAAATTTACTATTTCAATTTTTAGAAACTATACTATCTACAAAAAGAAGATTTATCAAAAACATAATACTCCAATTATACTTGATAAATCCGGAACTAAAATAGACCTATGGAAATGTTAAAACTCCACAGGTCTATTTTTAAAATTATATAGAGTTATCCCTTAATCAGTAAAAGACAAGCTAAAATTCTGAATGCAGGCTATTTTAAGAAAGACTTACTCTTCTTTATATTAAATTTTCTTTATAGTATAAATCTAAATTTTTTAATCTCATAAGCTCATTATTAACAGCACTTTTAAGTATAATTAATTCATTCATTAGCTTTTCAAGCTTTTTGTTCACCATAACATCAGAAAAAATATTATCAAACCAAACATCCATATCCATCAAAAGCCCACTTATAGAAAATTTAATTTTTTCATTTACTAAAAGTAAACTATTTTCATCTGCACTCTCTATATATTCTTTAAGTAAATACTTCACGCTATTTAATAGTTCTTTCACTTTATTAATTTTAGATTTTTTATGAAGTCAAACTAAAAAACCACCAGCAATTATATCTAAAATACCAACATTAATTGAACTTTTATTTTGTGAAATTAAACTGTCTAACTCAAATAATAACTTCTCACATTTATCTAATCTTTTATCATTATCTTCTTTTTGAATTAATAATTTATTCTTATTCATTAATTACTCCTTTTAAACTAATTTTCACCTCTTGTAATAATCTTATAAATATTTCTTTTTGCTCTATTTTATTTATACTATTAAACGGAACTATATAAGCTTCTGCTGGTGTTTTATATAAAAATGCATATTGCTCTGTTATTTGTATATCTTTTAAATCTTTTACTAAAAATATTTCCTCTTTTTCCTTAGTCGTTATTCTTATCTCTTGCTTGT
This sequence comes from uncultured Clostridium sp., assembly GCF_947039605.1. Lineage (GTDB taxonomy): Bacteria > Bacillota > Clostridia > Clostridiales > Clostridiaceae > Sarcina. Next base: position 21,749 of record NZ_CAMQZG010000032.1, on the reverse strand, counting down.
CCATTTCAAAGACTCTTTCCCCTGTATAATTCATATCATCTTCACTCATAGTCTTTTTAATATGTTTAATCATAAACTTTTTCATAAGTGCCTTGTATCCAACAACCCATACAATAGCTATTCCTGTAAACAGATAATTCATCAGTGCTGATTTATAATCAAAAATCAAATTAGCTCCAAGTGGAACTGCTAAAAATATCAACGGTATCCCAAATCTTTGAACATTAATTGCAATTTTTAAAATCTTGCTGGTTTCAAAATGGTTTATATTAAAGTTTATGTAGTCCTCTATCTTTAAAAAATAATATAGCTTCAAAATTAATCACCCCTTAAATCAATTTTAAACTATATTTTCTTTTAAAAAACTAATAAAACTATTAAGATACAAAATCTTAATAGTTTATATAAAATATTATTTACTGTTGATTCCCATTGTTCCAACTTCCAGAGTTATATGTAGCTGAATTACTATTTATAATCTCACTATCATTATTATTTTGTTGTTGATTCGCAACATAACTTCCAGCATTATAATTTAATGATGATGCATTAGATGGATTTTCATTTTCTAATATCGAATTTTGTGAAGGCTGACCTTGTTCTAAGATTGAACTTATTTCACTTTTACCTTTATCAGAAAAACTCATAACTGCAACAACTGCCATAACTAAAAATATAATTACAAGAATTATCATGACTAAATCTATTTTTTTCTTCTCCATAATTTCACCTTATCTTTTCTAATTTATTATATATATCAATTTTATCTTATTTTTACTAATTCTTTTTGAAAAATTGGTTACAATCTAAAATAAATTTCCACATAAAAAAAGTTCCTAAAATAAATTAGGAACATCAAAAAATATTATAAGGTATTTACTTTAAGTATAGGTGTTAATTGGGGGACAAACACCTATACCTGAAGTGATTACAACATAGTGTTGAAATCATCTTACTATAAAAGTATTACCTAAAATTCAAAGTCTTATACATATAAGATAATTTTTTTTATTTTTGACGTATAAAAATAATTACGAATAAATAATTATTATCATTTAGCATAAAATATAGTATACTGTATAATAAGAGAAAATGATCGGAGGTACTTAAAATGACAGTACATATAAAAATAAATGAATTTGATGAAAAAGATTTGAAAAATGCTTATGATCTTGTAATGAAAAAAGAAAATACAGATGCCGCAAGAGGAATTCAATTTAAAAAGAAAATTAAAGAAGATGATAAATTTGATGCTTTAGTTGTAGTTGATCAAGTTGGCTATCATTATTATGTAGTTGATAGAGGTAATGGTCTTGAAGTATTTGACTATGATTTAGAAAATGAAAAAGTTCTTGATATTGCATATATTAGTAAAGAAACTAAACATGGTAGAAATCTTGTAGCTGATGCTATAAAAGGCTTCCACAAAATGTACTTTGATGCTATAAAATAATTTTAAAGCACCCTTTCATAATATAATGAAAGAGTGCTTTTTTTAATATTTTATTTTAATAGACAATTTTTCAAATCATCCTCTGGTGTCCCTATAGGCTTTATATCAAAATTATCAACTAAATATTGAAGAACATTTGGTGATAAAAATGCTGGAAGTGAAGGTCCAAGATAAATCCCTTTAATTCCAAGTGATAGTAAAGCTAATAAATCAGCTACTGCTTTTTGCTCATACCATGATAATATTATTGAAAGCGGTAATGAATTAACATCGGTATCAAAAGCATCAGCAAGCGCTGTCGCAATTCTAACTGCTGAATAGGCATCATTGCACTGCCCTATATCTAAAAGTCTTGGAAGTCCTGCAACAGTTCCAAATTCAAGTTTATTGAATCTATATTTACCACAAGCAAGTGTTAGTATAATACAATCCTTTGGAACCTTCTTTGCAAATTGTGTATAATAATCTCTACCTGGTTTTGCACCATCACATCCACCAATTACAAAGAAGTGTTTAATCTCACCTGCTTTTACAGCTTCAACTATTTTACCTGCATGGCTAAGTGTTGCTTTATGACCAAATCCAACTAAAATTTCTTTTACAGCCTCATCCTTTTCAAAGCCACCAAGTTCTAAAGCCCTATCTATCATTTCTGTAAAATCTTTATTTCCATTCTCATCAGCCTCAATATGCTTAATACCTTCCCAGCCAACAACACTTGTGCTATATATCCTGTCCTTATAACTCTCTCTTGGTTTCATAATACAATTTGTAGTCATAAGAATACATCCCTTTATACCATCAAACTCTTTTTGTTGATTTTGCCAAGCAGAACCAAAATTCCCAACAAGATTTTTATATTTTTTAAGTCCTTCATAACCATGTGCTGGAAGCATCTCTCCATGAGTATATATATTTACACCACGCTTTTCACTTTGCTCTAAAAGCATTTGTAAATCTTTTAAATCATGTCCTGATATTATAATAAATGGACCTTTTTTAATATTCACATTAACTTTTTGAGGTGTAGGATGCTTATAAGATTCTGTATTTGCATCATCTAAAATTTTCATAACATTAACTGATGTTTCTCCAGCCTTTATAGTAAGACTAATTAATTCTTCCATACTTAACTTTTCATCAGTTACAGCTTCTAAAGCAGTAAAATAAAATTTATCTATTTCTTCATTACTATATTTCAAAGCTCTTGCCTGATGTCCATATGCTGCTATACCTTTTAAACAATATATAATAGTTGATCTTAAAGATCTTATATCCTCATCAAGCTCTTTATCATACATTATTCCAGCTTTTTTTGCATCTACTAACATTTCTTCTTTTGTAAGTGGTAGTACATAGGTACCTTGTAATCTATAAAACTTATCCTCAGCTTTCTCTTTTAAAGTATTTTTTATTTCTTGAGATTTTTTAAGCATTTCAACATGGGAATCTAGATCAAAATTAACATTTGTAAGAGTAGCAAAAAGACTACTTTCAACAAATTTGACTGTGCACTCATCTATACTCCCATCATTATCTAATATATTTTTCGCATAAATGGCTATTCCTTTTAATTGATAAATTAAAAGATCTTGAAGATTCGCTATTTCTGGTTTTTTACCACAAACACCTACTTTAGTGCACCCCTTCCCCCCCATAGTTTGCTCACATTGATAACAAAACATTAAACTTTCCATAAATAATAACTCCTTTTTTTCAACTTAATAATACTAGTTTTTGTTTAAATGTTTAAAATTATTCTTAACTTAAAGAAAAAGTTAGATAATTTTTTTAAAACTATCTAACTTGATTTTATCTAATTACAGTTATAGTAACCTACTATATTATATTTTTATTCTTCCTTACCTATCTTACTTTCCTTCTTTAACAATTCTATTGTTTTACTAAATTTATTTTCAATTTGTGCTGATATATTTTGCATTATATGACTTGCTGTTAATCCTTCCTCTAATCCATCGTTAACTTCTTGGTCCCAAAGTGAAAAAGCATCTTTATCAAGTGGTGTCACTGAATATTCTTCTGTTTTTTCAAGAGAATTTTTATATACTTCTTGTTCATTTTGTCCACCTAAAAATTCATTAGGTTTATTAGCTTCATTTTGTTTTCTAAATGGTAAATATCCTGGCAAATTCCCTACACTATCAGCATCAACATGTTTAAAAGCAATATGTTCTATAAACTTCCATGCTACTTCTTTTTTTGTACTATTTCCAGCCATTGCCATAATAGATGCATTATTCCATCCATATAATCCAAAGGGTAATGATGTTACTCTCCATTTCCCCTTTTGTTCTGGTACCATATTAGCAAGGTCATTACTTCCCCATGACCCAAGATATAACATAGCAAGTTTATCTTCTTTTAACGCTTTCATACCAGCTTCCATCCAAATATCTGCATGTGCTCCAAGTCCAAATTCTTGTGCTTTTATAGCTATATCTATCGCCTCTTCAAAATCTTTATCATTTCTTTGATACTCAAGATTTTCATTAAAATATGGCATATTAGAACTTGATATTCTAACAAGCTCTGCATACCACTGAACTATTGATATTCCATCTTTTTTTAAAGTTTTACCTATTTCAAACCAATTTTCTTTATCTTTCATAAATTCTGCAAGTTCTTCTGGTTCTCCTGGAAATCCATATTTCTCCATAATATCTTTTCTATAGTAAGTCACAATTGGTGCACTTGCAATTGGAATTCCTAAAAGTTCTCTTTTATCTAATGATTTTCCAAGTTCCCAAAGCTCTTTATCAAAATCTTTTTCATACGACCTAGCATTATATTCTGTTTTAAGGAGATTCTCCAAACCATTTATACTATTAAAATTACCATAATCGTTACTATCTATAATAAATAAATCTGCTTCCCCATTTTCTAACATAAGTGATTTTTTATATTCTTTTTCGTATTCTATATGCTCAAAAACTTTTAAATTTACTTTCACATTAGGATTTTCCTTCTCAAAACTAGATATAACATTTTCCATACCACCATAATGTGACCATAAATTTAATTCTATTTGTTTTCCATCTATTGATGATTCCTTCTCTTTAACGATTTCCATTTCTACTTTATTTCCACACCCAGTAAATATAGTAGCTGTACATATTGAGACTACTACCCCTTTTAATAACTTATTTATTCCCATTTATTTTCCCCTTTTATCTATGAATTTTTTAAGTTCATCAATTGCTATAGGTCTTTTAAATAAATACCCTTGTAACTGATCACATTTAAATTTTTGTAAAAATTCTTTTTCCTCAATAGTTTCAACGCCTTCTGCAACAACATTCAAATCTAATTTATGTGCTAGTTCAATCATACTTTTTACAATACTTGCCTTTCTAGGCTCTTTATTTATATTTTGTACAAATGCTCTATCAATTTTAACCTCATTAATTGGAAGTTTCATAAGTTGATTGAATGAGGAATATCCTGTACCAAAATCATCAATTGATATTGATACTCCTATTTTATTTAAATTTCTTATTATCTTTTCAACAATCTGGAAATTCTCAATAAGAACACCCTCTGTAATTTCAACTATTAAATATTTTGCTTCTAATCCTGAAATTTCTAATGCATCTATTATTATTTTTTCTATTTCTTCTGTTGCAAAATGTTTTGCTGAAATATTTACAGCTATTGGTATCTTTTCATACCCTGCATCTTGAAGTTTTTTATTTTGTTTGCATACATTTACTATTACCCATTTATCAATTTTAAAAATCAAATCTGATTCTTCTGCTATTGATATAAATTTATCTGGTGACACTACTCCTAGCTTCTCACTTGACCATCTTATAAGAGCTTCTAGACTAGCAATTTCCTCTGTTTCTGATGAATATTTAGGTTGATAGTATAATGTAAACTCACCTTTTTCTAATGCATTAAATATTTCTTTTTCTATTACTAATTTCTCTAATACAAATTCTCTTATTTCTGAATCAAATAACTGTATACGTCCACTCTCACTATCTTTTGCTTTATACATTGATATATCAGCATACTGAAGTATTGAATTTATATTTTTGGAATCATCTGGATATATACTAGCACCTACACTACATGAAATACTAAGAACTAAATCATCTAGTATATAGTTCTCTTCAAATTTCAAAAGTATTTTTGCCCCTATCTCTTCAATTTCACTTTTGCTATCTACTTTAGCTAAGATAACAAATTCATCTCCCCCTAGTCTAAACACCTCTATTTTTTCATTTTTCAGTGTATTTAGTCTTCTTGCTACCTCTTTTAAAAGTTTGTCCCCTGTATCATGTCCTAATGAATCATTTATCACTTTAAACCTATTTAGGTCTAAAAAGATAATTCCTGCTTTCTTACTATTATCTAGTTTTTCTACTAGCTCATCTAATGTTTTTCTAAAGAAAAGTCTATTTGGAAGATTTGTAAGCGTATCATAATATGCTAGCTCATATAACATCTCTTCCGAATTTTTAAGTTCTTTAAAACTCTGTTTTAATTCATTTATCATTTTTTTAATATTATCAACTAAATACCTTATTTCTAAAATATCTGTAAAAGGCCACTCACTTATATTTTCATCATTTAAAAAACTTTTATAATTTTCTGTATTAATAGCTAATTTAGTTAAATCATTAAATATAACTTTGTTTAGAACCATTACTATAAATCCTATAAAAAATACAAAAAGCATTAAAAATTCAAATTGACTGCTATACTCTTGCAATATACTATCCTTATACGTACTTATTGGAACTTCTATATTAACTAAAAGTCCTGTTCCTTCTATTTCCTTTTTAAATAAGAAAAAACCATCCATCCAATTAGTTTCTATTATTTTCGAATTGGAAACAGGTACCATTTTAGACAAATCTCCATTATATACCTCTATATTTTCATAATCACTAAAATCACCAATACCTCTGTCATAATTCTTAACAGTTAATATTTCTATTCCAGTATTATTAATCACACTTATATTAAAATCTTTGTTTTTAGAATATTCTTTTATAAAGTCTTCTAATTTAAGAGATTCAACTATCCCTAGAAGCTGGAGATTAACTATTTTTTCACCACCCCAAGTTCTTACTTCATCCGATATATGATTAAAAGTATCTGAGGAGTAAGTATAAACATTATTTGAGATATACTCATTTGTCTTTAAAATATCAGTAAATATATTAAGCATGAATGGTATTAATATAGCTGCTGTTATTATGTGTAAAATTATATGTCTAAATGTTATTGATATATTTTTCTTTAAAATACATTTTTTTATAATATAAATATAGATAACCTCTGCTATATAAATATTAAAGATACAATTGATAACTATAAAAATCATATCAAATAAGTAATACCCATTAAACTCTGTATTACTTGCAACTAAATACATAATTGTAAGTACTGGTATTCCTATAAGTCCCCAAAAAATTACCCCTGCTATTATCACACTTAATTTCTGATATTTTTTACTTAAAATATTGATTGTTATTATCTCTATTATATGAATTAGAAATATATATTTTTCACCTAACAAAAATATATTAAATACCCCGGTAATTGCTATTACTATAATTGTTTTTTTCTGTCCAAACATAAGAAAAATTAACATAAAAAATACACTAGTTAAATCAAAAGTTATTCCAAATACAAGTTCTATTTTAAACATACTACCTATCATAGCAATTATAAAGAGCACAATTAAAACTTTTATATCTATAATATCTTCTTGTTTACTACTATTATTGTACCAATTTTCCCATTTTTTCTTTTGGAACATACCATTAAAATGTTCTACTCTCACAAGTCATTGTTCCTCCTAAATCTCAAAAATTTCCTTTAAAATTCAAATCTCATATTATTATCGAGTTTTCTCTATAGTTTTTTAATAGCTAAAAGTAAAATAATTCTTTTTTTTAAGGAAATCCAAAAAAAAGACAGGAAAATCCTGCCTTAATATCACTTTTTAATACTATATTATTTGTATAATTGACAAACATCCTGATATATCAAACGAACATTCTGATGATACTATCAAAAAGTCTAAATATAAACATTCTTCCATTGCATCAATTAAAAATGTTCCTGTTGCACTTACACATAAACTATAAAGATTATTTACAGCCGTTGTTGAGCATTCTCTCTTTGTACATCCATTGAGTCTTGGATATATACTTATAGCTCCCTCATCACTCAAACAAGCTTTGATATTATAAGAAATTTGATATATCCCCTTATCTTCTAAGGTGACTATTGTATCTGTTAATTGTTTTATTCTATTTCCACTGAAAAATTCTGCTTCAAACATTATTATACTTTCGCCTGCAGCCTTAGTTGTACTAACTATTCCTTGATATGCAGAAACTATATTACAACATTGATTTTCATATTGAATTTGTTTTTCACATTCTATATAATCAATCTTTTTTTTACTTGTGACTATTTCTACTTCATTTATACTATTTTCTATAATAACCTGTGGTTCCTTATTGTAATTTATATTATTTTCCACTTTAACTTTTGAATCTTTATTATAATTTTCATTATTCCTATTTATACGTTGCGAAGCTTTATTCCAATATTTATAATTTCCCTTAGCATTATTATCATTCATATTTTACCTCTTTTGAATTATTAATTTTATCAATTTATACTTCTTATTGGTTTCCATTTAAATTAAATTATCTAAAGATTTCCTTAATTTCTCTTTATAAATATTTACTTTGTTTTCTAATTCTTTTTCTACTTTTTCACCATTTGATTTTAAATATTTAATTTTTCTACTTACATCCTCATATATATTTTCACTTCCTGTTGATACAAGTAGTCTTTCTTGATTTAAGGACTTTACAAAATCATAACACTTTAGTCTATATCCTAGACAAACAAATGGGACACTAGCTGCTGCTGATATAACATTTGCATGTAATTTGAAATTTATTGTAAAAACACAATTTTTTATTATAGTAAGAAGCTCATGACCTTTTCTGTTTTCCATATCTAAAATCACATTTTTTGTTTCCTCTATGCTATTATAAAAATATAAAATTCTATCTAAATCATTTGGCCACATACTATATAAATATATTTTATATCCTGATGAAATCAAATCATTCGCTACCCTTAAAAGAGCCTCAAATACTCTTTCCTCATTTCCACCATACACTTTATTAAACATAGTGCCAACATTTATACCTACATATTTATCTTCTTTTTTAAAAGTATATGGATTATTGAATTTTTCTTCTTCTAATAAAAGTCCTGGATCACCTGATAGAATAATATTACTTATATCTAAATTAGATTTTTTTAATATTCTATGCGTTATTGGTCCTCTTACTCCAAAAAAATTAGCTTTTTTAGCTATTTCATCTAGTTTTTCTTCTATTAAATCTGAATATATATATGCAAATTCTGATTTAATAATCATTTGACAGAATTCCTCTTCAAATATATCATCATATCCTGAACCCCAAATAATAATTTTTTTATCTTGTTCTAAAGCTCTATATATTACATTTATGAAACCTTCTGAAAGTATTGAGCCCCCTCCAAGGCATACTACATCATACCCCTTAAAGTTATCAAAATTTTCACTACACATTGTTGCTTTTATGATACAATCTGACCCTAATTTTTCTTTTGCAAGTTTTTTAAAATTTTCTAACATAAGTTCATCACCAATGTTTTTATATCCTACCCATCCTATATATAAAATTTTCATAAAATCACCTACTCTAACGCTTCTAAATATAAATCAATTAATTTTTTAGTAATATTTTTAATTTCAAAAATATCTATACTTTTATTAAAGATATTTTCAGGACAACAGCAACTACTTCCTTTTTCACTTATTTTTTTCATATCTTCATAAAGATACATTGCATTGTTAGGTTTTATTGAATTATGATCCCCAAAATACATATTCCAAGCCTCATCAAAATTCTTTTCATTTACAATTCCGAAATATCCATTATTCCCAGTTGCTATAACTGGTTTTTTAGCTGCCATTGCCTCTATTGCAACTCTCCCCGTCCCAATAACAATATCACTTGCACTATAATATTTAGGTATATCAGTTTGACCACCAGTAAAATGTATTATCTCTTTTCCTATCGTATTATTAGCTCTATCACCAACTTTTTTAAGCTCTTCAAATCCAGGGCCATCACCTACTATAAGTCCATGTATTTCTTTATTTTCTTTTCTAGTTAAATCTCTACATACCCTTATAAGATTTTCACATGTCTTTATTTTTCCCCATGCCATTCTACTACAGTACATTGCAACATAATCACTTTCTTTAAGTCCATTATTTTTTCTAATTTCAATTCCTTTTTCATCATAACTAAAATCAGAATAACTTATTCCATTAGGTATTATGCTAGACTGCACTCCAAATGTTGAAAGCCATTTGAAAACTGGAATACTTACACTTATAACTTTATTACAGGTTTTAAGCATTGTTGAAACTATATCATGGTAATACATTCCATGTATTGTAAATATCATTGGTATATTCTTATCTTTAGCTGCTTCCATAACTAAACTTCCAGATGGTGATTGATGTAAATGTACAATATTGGTTTGTTCTATCTCTAATATTTTTTTAATACTCTGTTTATATGAATTTATAGTAGCAGTATCTCTAACTATAGTTGTAGGCATTTTCATATTATATATTTTACAATTTAAATTTCTAAACTCACATTCAAGTTCTCCATTTTCTGCAAGAATACTAACTTTAACCCCTTGCTTTATTAATTCTTTTGCAAGGCATAGTACATGTGTTTCTGTTCCACCAATATTCAATTGATCTAATACTAATAAAACACTAAGCTTATCTTTTGTAATTTTACTCTTATTAATTTTTTCAGAATAAAATTCTCTAGATCTTTGCTTATCATGTTCACGATAATAATATAGGCCTTCTTTTATATTATCTATTCCATACCCTATCAATTTAGCTAAAAATTCATAATCTTCTGCTCCATCAATCTTTCTCGTAAGTCCACCTACTTTATCAAACATCTCACCTTTAATCATTAATGTTCCGTATGAAACTGGACTTTTCCCCTCATAAAAGCTTTTATTTATATTTTCCTTTCCATATACAATATAGTCTGACAATTTTGCTGACTCTATATTATTTTGAAAAGTATAATAATTAGTTCCTATTGCTTTTATCCCTTGATTTTCTTTTAAATACTTAACTTGCTTTGTTAATCTTTCTTTAGCAGAGATGTCATCACCATCTTGCATTGCTAAATATTCTCCTCTTGCTAAAAATAAGCCTGTTGTCACAGCCCCAGAAAACCCTATGTTCTTAGGTAATTTTAAAAATACTAATTTTCCCTTATCAAATACTTTTTTCCCTTTTGTATTAACCCACCTTTCTATAACTTCTGAACTTTTATCAGTTGAACAATCATCTATAATTATTAACTCTACATTTTGATAAGTTTGATTAATTAAGGAATCCAAACAATCAATTATATATTCTTCATTATTATAATTAGAAACAACAATACTCACTAATTCATCTTCTCTTCGCCTTGTCACTCGCCTCATTCCTTTTTTGTAATATTAGAACTACTATCAATATATGTTTTTTTATTTTTTTTATATGCCTTTTAGAATAGTTTTTAATACATTAAGAATAGAATATAAAATAATCAATTTGACTAAGAGGTGATATTTATTTATGAACAAATTTTCAACAGGGATTCTAACTAGACCAACTGATGCAACAAAACTTGTAATATCCTACAAAAATAATACAGCGCGCCTAAGATTTCGAAGTATATATATATATAATTGGGATTCTAAATCACCTATATTGTTTCATTCTAATAATCACTTTATTGTGCCTAATGGAACTTGCATTGTAGAAATCCCCTTAATATCTTCTGATTATGGTGAGAACTGCAGTGTTACTGACTATGAAGTTATTTATGAGCCTGTCGACCAAGATATTTTAATAAAGCTTTCTATTGAATAAATTTTATAATGCATAAAATTAGCTTAATAATTATAAATTTTAGGTCTGACTATTTAAGTGAAACATATAAAAGTGTAAAATCCCAAAGTTTAAATCTTTGGGATGCTTTTATTTTAAGTACAGCAGAAATAACTAATCAAGATATACTATCCGATTCTAAGATTCAAATAATTTATATTAAAAATAAAAACTTTATTTTTAAAAATATCTTAAACATAATTCAAATTTCAACTGGAGATTTCTTATCCATCATAACTAGTGGTGATATACTTCATAAAAAAAGACTTGAGCTTCAATCAGAATTTATAATAACTAATTCTTTAAATATTTCTTCTTGTTTAGAAACTCAGATAACCAACCCAGACTCTGAAGTTATTCAAAATCAATTTATAACTTCCCAATATATTGACTATTCTTGTAAATCTGGGTTTATTCCTATTAATATTTATACGCTTATGTTTAAAAAAACTTTTCTCTTTAAAATTTATAAAATACTTTTAAAATCTTCTATAAAATCAGAACTTGATCTTGTTCTTCTTCTACTTAAATATACTAAAATCGAAAAAATCCCACTAATTCTTCATTACTTTAAAACTAATATAATTCCTTATACTGAAAACTTACATTTAGATAATAACTTTTCAAGCTCTAATCCAATTAATTTTTTTATTGAAAATAAATTTATTGAAAATAGAAACTTTCTTATAAGGTCACTTGATAAATATACAAATGGATTATCTTATAGGACTACTTATAACTTTAATGTTTTAGTAGTTTTAAGTAACCTTAGACTTGGTGGAACTGAAACCTATATTCTAGAAATGATTAAATCTTTTAAAAAGCTTGGTATAAATACTTTAGTACTCACAAAAGGTGGTCTTTTAGAAGATATTTTCTTGCTAAATAATATTAAAATATTAAAATCTAAATTGTGGTTTAAAAAAGAGTTTTTCAAGGATGAAGTTCTAAAAATTATAGATAAATTTAATATAAATTTAATTCACTGCCATATGCCCTATGAAATTGAATTGTGTGAAACTCTAAATAAAAAAATAACAATACCAATTTTTGCTACGCTCCATGGTACTTACTATAAAAAAAATCTAATTACAAAAGCTAAAAAATATATTGATACTTTTATAGTTGTTAGTAGTATTGTAAATGACTTTTATTTTACTACTCTAGAAAGTCCAAATATTAAAATTGTTCCAAACTCTATAAATTTCAAAAAAGATTTATCTGTTTATAAACTAAATAAAGATTCTGATTATAAAGAAATTTTTAGCACTAATAAAAAAGTTATTTTATATTGTAGTAGACTTTCCTCTAATAAAGGAAAACTTGCTATTAAATTTCTTAAAACTTTTGATATACTTCAAAAGAACTATCCTAATATCATTGCAATTATTGCTGGAGATGGAAATTATAGATCTGAAATAGAAAAATTAGCTTTATCAATCAATAACACTACTAGCTCAAAAGAAAAAAAAGTTTTTGTTATTGGCTCTGTTTTTGACATAAAAAGTTTATGCTATAACTCATGGTTGACTATTGGTACTGGCAGAGTTGCACTTGAATCACTCTGTGTAAAAACTCCCGTGATTACTCTTGGACTTTCAACTATACCTAATATTGTATCTACTAGCACAGTTAATACCCTAATTAAAACTAATTTTGGGGATCACACACATAATCTTAAGCAGTCCAATGATTTATATGACCCTAAACTAACTAACTTAATAAAAAAACTTCTTGATAACCCTAGAGAGTATGATAAAAATAAAAAAAATTTTCTTAATAAACCTTTAAATATTTTAGATATATCTAACAGTTCCGCTATTATTGCAAATCTATATAAAAATAAAAGCTAGTAGATTAAATCCACTAGCTTCTATCTATTTAAAATTGTCTATTTTCGTAACCACCTTGATAATTCTTCTTTTCATAATCAAGTTGTAACTCACGATAATAATTGGCAAAAGTAGTTAATATATATGGTCCTATAAATATAGTTCCAAGCCCACCTGTAATTGTTATTAATATTCCCCAAAGAACAAAACTCCACTCAAGTATAAATAACTCCCACTTATGCCCCTTCATAATATTTCTACTCTCATCTAAAGCTTCAAATATAGTGCAATCTTTTGTACACATTATAAAAATTGACTGACTAAACATTAAACCCCATATAATCCCTGGGATAATAAATAATACAGTCCCTACTGACACAATAATACTAAGTACAATTCCAAGCCCTATAATTTTTATGTATTTACTAAATCCACTTGAGATAAAGCACATAAAACTACATATATGTAATTTCCCCTGTGTAATTCTGATTGCTGTAAAAAACAATCCAAACTGTATTGGAACTAAGACTAATAATGTTAATATTGAGCTAGTTAAACTTAAGTTTTCAACTGTTTTTAGACCACCTATAATTGCTACTAAGACTGCATATATCGCAAAGTTTATTACAAAAGTCCAATAATTCCCTTCTTTTAGCTGCCTTTTAGCTAAATTTTTCAACTCTATTCTTGTTGGCATAAAAAAACCTCTCCTTTTATTAAATAATAATTATTATTTAATAATATTTACCTTAGTATATCACACAACTTTTCTAAGAATAAATTTAAAATACAATTTTATTATCTATTTGTATATATCTACACATAATTAATAATAAATAAGCTAAATATTAATTATTCTATTATTTTTATTCATTTAAAATTCACATTTCAATTTTTATATTTTTATATTTAATTTGATTAATAAAGAATTATCATGATATACTCCTCAATGCTTTTTCTTCAAATTTAACAAGTAGGTGAACAAATGAAAAAACTAATAATAAATAATACAATACTATTTATCTTTATTATGGCTTATATATTTAGCTTCAAATTTGTTTTTGGAGATATAAATATTCTTATAGCTGTAATGTCTATAACAGGACTTTTAATGTATCTTGGTCGTGATTTAACTGGTGATATAAAAAGAAACTCTATTGGAATAATTGGATTTTATATATTAATTGGTATTAGCTCATTTATATCTGCAAGTCATATATGGATTGCTATACCTTTAAATTTTTTAGTAGTATTTTTAATAAGCTACTCTTTTGGACATGTCCTAAAATCGCCAATGTATATACCATTTACATTACTTTATTTATTTCTACTAGCATACCCAGTAACTATTAGCGCTATGCCCCTAAGACTACTTGCACTAATTATTGGAGCTATTAGTATAATACTTCCTCAGTTCTTAATAAATAAAAATAAAATTGAGAAATCAGGAACTAAAATTTTTTCTAATCTAATAGATTTACTTTCTAATAAAGTTATATTATTAGAAGATGGACAAGCTACTACTGAGATAAATTCTAATATAGAAAAGCTATGCTTAACTCTAAAAAATATAATATATGACAAAAAATCAAAACATTTTTATATTACTTCAAATGGACAACATAGATTAGATTTACTAGTTGCCATAGAAAAAATAAACTTACTTTTAGATAAATCTTCTGTTAAAACTAATATAGAATTGATTATTCATGTAAAGTCTGTGATAAAAATACTAAAACTTTCTATTGAAAAATATGAAAAAGAAAACTTTGATTTATATATCGAATCCTTAAAAACTACTTATGCAGATTCCATAAATATTGATAATCTTCAATTTTTATCTGCTGTAATACTTTTAAATGATTCACTTGATTTAATAAATAAACCACATATTATAAAACAAACTCCAAATATCATTAAAAATGATATATATGGACTTAAAAACATAAAATTTAATTCTATAAAACTTACATATTCAATAAGAGTAGCACTTGCTGTTTCTATTGCTTGTTTCATAATGCAATACTTTGATTTATATCAAGGAAGATGGATAATGTATACTGTTGTATCACTTACAAGCCCGATTCTTGAAATGACTAAATCAAAAACTAAAGATAGAATAATCGCTACAATAATAGGTGCTATTCTTATTGCTATAATTTTCTCCTTAGTTAAAAACATGACTATTAGAGGGATTTTAGTTATTATTGCTGGATATGC
This sequence comes from uncultured Clostridium sp., assembly GCF_947039605.1. Lineage (GTDB taxonomy): Bacteria > Bacillota > Clostridia > Clostridiales > Clostridiaceae > Sarcina. The sequence goes on along the minus strand of NZ_CAMQZG010000032.1, from coordinate 6,211 downwards.
TAATATGTACTGTATAACTTATAGACAGAAAATGATAAGTGTAACTTCATCTGCAATTGGCGCTGCTATTTTAATTGGAGGTCCAATTTCAGGATTTTCAAGTATATCTAGCTCACCACTTATACTTAGCTTAGAAAGGGTTGTTCTTATTTTGATAGGAGCTGGAATTGCTCTTTTAATAAATTCATTTTTATTTAAATATGACTCTATTAAAGCAAATGCAAACCTTACAGAAGTATCTGATAATCTTATAAAAGATTTAATTTCTAATTTAGATATTATATTAGAAAAAGATAAGCTTAATAATTATATAAACACTATTTATATTTTAATTTCTCAAATAGATTCAACTATTAAAAATAATATAGTTGTATCTACTAAACTCAATTTAGATAATAATTATCTTATTCGCCATAATTATAAGCTATCATTTATTACAACAGCTTATGAATTAAATAAGCTGCTAGATACCTATAATATAAGCACTACTGATAAAGAATATTTTGAAAAGGTAATTTTAAAACTTAAAAATAATGAATTTAATTCAAAAACTAAATTAAATTACTTAAAAGAAATTGATAACATAGATAAGAAATTAATCCTTATATCACTTATTGAACTTAATGATACATCAAGGAAAATTCTTAAAAATAACTAAAAACTATAAAAGGACTATATTTAATGAGTAAGAATAAAATCTTACCATATTAAATATAGTCCTTTTGCTATTTTACTTTTTTTAGATAAATTAATTTTATTTAAGTTCTTTTAATTTATCTAAAACAGTTTCTACATCTAATCTCTTTGTATAATCTGCATTAACAAATGATAATACTATCTTTCCATCTTTATCTATAATATATGTTGCTGGCATTGGTAATTCATGACTATCATCGCCATTACTTTTTTCAATATCAATTCCAAAACTCTTATAAATTCCTTCTACTTTCTCACTCACTTCAAAAACTATTTTAAAATCTTTTGCTACTTTACTTCCTTTATCACTTAAAATATCAAATGGAATTTTATCTGAAAAAGTTTCATCTGGAAGCTCTGGTGATATAGCTATAAATGTTGCTCCAAGTTCTTTTATCTTCTCAATAGCCCCACTATATTCCTGTAACTCTAAGTTACAATAAGGACACCACTTTCCTCTATAAAAATTAATAACAAGTGGTCCATTCTTTAAAACTGCTTCTGAAGTAAATTCTTTTCCATATGCATTTTTTAATATAAATTTTGGAGCTATATCTCCAACCTTTAAAGCATTTTCTTCAATACTAGTTGCTTTTAAATTCTTAGTAGCATCCATAAAAAGATTTTGTATTTCTTTTGGCATTTTCTCGCTTGATTTTTTTCCTAATTCCTCTAATTTTTCTGATAAATTCATCTTTAATTTCTCCTTTATTCTCTATATTTATTATTAGTATTTCCATTAATCTTTTTAATATCTATATGACCGGTCGTCATATGATTTATCTGAAATAAAAGTTCTATTTTAGTAGAACTTCATTTAGAACTCTATAAAAGTTATTAAGTGTTTCTTTTCTTCTTGTTGATTTTAGTCTTATAAGCGTACCCTGCCAAGTATTATATATTCCTTCTGCTAGAACATACTCGTCAATATTTGAATCTATTACTTTTAATACTTTAGCCTCTTTAATATTTATTGCTATTTTAGCTATTATTTTATCTTGAAGTTCTTCTGTGATTTTTCTTATTTCATCATTTACACCACTAACTTCTTGCGTAATTTTTCCAAGTAAACAACCCTTTTTAAAATCTTCTTCATCTAGTCCATTGATTAAAAAACTAAAAAATTCTTTAATTCTATTCAAAGGCTCAATATTTTTATCTTCTAAAATTTTGAATTGTTCCTCATTACTCTTTTCATAATAATAAATTAAAACCGCTTCTAAATAATCTTGTTTATTTAAAAAATAATTGTAAATAGAACCTTTAGGTATTCCTGCTGCATCTGCTAAATCCTTAACACCTGCACCATTATATCCCTTTTCAAATATAACTCCTATAGATTTTTCTATTATTTCTCTTTTTTTTATTGATTTCTTATCCATGTCTTAATTATATGACCAGTCGTCATATTTGTCAAATAATTTTAATCGATACATATTATATCGATTAAAATTACTCAATTTATTAAGTTTAAACAATTCTTACTTTACTTTAAACCAACCTTGAGAATTAACTAAAACATTCCCCATATTTGTTGGTATAAATTGTTCTCTAAAGTTTTCTTTATACACAGAATCCTCTGCTACCTGTCCATTCATAGTTTTACTTAGCCATTTTGCATCTGTAACAAGTGCATGACCAACAGCTAACATATCATAGCCAACTTTTTGTGCTTCTTCTATACTTTCTTTTGAAGAAATCATTCCTACTCCAATAAGTGGTTTTCTACCATTTATTTTTTCTATTAATTTTTCACCTATAATAACATTTTCATCAGCTATACTTGTTGCATTATAAACTCCAAGTGAAACACTTAAATAATCTAAGTCCTCATTTGAAAGTCTATCTACAAGTGCAAGAGTATCCTCTAATGATATCCCTGGAACTTCTCTTTCTTCTGGTGAGAATCTATATCCCACTATAAAATCTTTATTTGCAAGTTCTGCCTTAGCTTTGTTTGTAACTTTAAGAATCTCAAGCGGTAATCTCATTCTATTTTCAAGATTTCCACCCCACATGTCATCTCTTCTATTTGAGTTTGGTGAGAAGAATTGTTGAATTAAATATGTGTTTGCTCCATGTATTTCTACTCCATCAAATCCTGCTTTTATAGCTCTTTTAACTGTATTATAAAAACCATCTATAAATGCTAAGATTTCATCATTTGTTAAAGCTCTTGGCTCTGGCATATTTTCAACTGGTCCAAATAAGTTATACTTTGCTTTAACTGCTGAAGCACTTACAAGTTCATGCTCATTAGCATTCCCCATTCTTCCTGCATGGAATATCTGAAGAATAGCTTTAGCACCACCATCTTTTATTGAATCTGCAAGTTTTTTAAGAGATGGAATAAACTCATCACTTCCTGCAAAAAATTCATTATCAAATCCTTGACCATTTTTTTCAAAGAAAGTACATCCTGTAACAACCATACCAACTTCTTTTGATCTTTCATTATAATACTGTGCCTCTTCATCTGAAACTGTCAAATCTAAATTTGCTGACCAATCTGTCATTGGTGCCATTACAAATTTATTTTTAAGAGTTACTTTATTATTTAATTTAAATTCTTTCATTATTTTTACCTCTTTCGTCTTTTGTATATTTTCTATTTATATTAAATTACCTTTTGTTTTCTCTCTGTCTATGAATAAATTATATATCTTTTATGAAGTTTTAAGCAAGTACCGATATTTTTAGCCTATACCTACTAAAAGTAAAGTATTTAGTTTTTAAGCCATTTATTGCTATAAATACTTTTTATCTCACAAAAAAAGATACCAATCTTCTATTATTAGTATCTTCTAATTTCAAATTTTTATTCTTCTTCACAAGCTTTTAAACCTTTTTCTATATTAACTACTTTATAAATATCATTATATGTAAGTCCCCAATTTCTTAGTGAGTTCAAAACAGGTATAACAGTTTGTCCAACCTCTGTTAATGAATATTCAACTCTTGGTGGAACTTCCCTATATACTTCTCTATTTATAAGTTTATCCTCTTCAAGTTCTCTTAATTGTCTTGTAAGCATTCTCTCATTAATGCTTGGTATACACTTTTTAAGTTCTCCATATCTTAATACCTTTTTTTCACCTATATAATACATAATTATAGGCTTCCACTTTCCACCTATAATATCTAATGTAAGTTCAAAGTGGCAGTTATAGTTTTTTTCTAGTAATCTTTTACTCATCTTCTCTCCTTAGTTTGTAGACCGTTTTCTAAACTTTTTCTAACTTTGCTAGTAGTATATCAGAAAAATCGTATTTTGATAAATAAAAAAAGAGAAGCTTTTACACATCTCTTAAAAATATATTAACTCGTAATTAAAGTTTTTTCTATTTATCCCATTTACTTCTTAACCTACCAAACTCTCTTTCAATGATTTGTGTATAACTTTTTCCACCTCAAATTTTTTAAGCTTAAATACAAATTGAAGACAATACCCTAGACCTATTGCAGATATAAATGTTCCAAGACCTACACTTCCCCCTAAAATAAATCCTAAAGTTAAGACAGTAACTTCTATAAGTCCTCTTATAACTTTAATTTGCATATTAAACTTTTTGCTAAGTGCTATCATGACTCCATCTCTTGGTCCACAGCCAAGCCCACACCCTATATAAAGATAACATCCAAATCCCATAGTAAGCATTCCTATTATCATCATAATACTACCTGTTAAAATATTCGTAGACTTTGGAATTATATCTATATATATAATAAAATCTATAATAGGCCCTATTATAATCATATTTAACACAGTCCCAAGTCCAAGTTTTTGCCCAAGAATTGCTCCAACACCCAAAAGTAAAATACTAACTAGAACACTTGCCGTCCCAAGAGTAATTCCTATATTCTCTGAAACCCCTTGATGAAAAACATCCCAAGGTGATAATCCTAAACCTGAATTAAGCATAAAAACCGTTGAACTTGCACATAAAATAAATCCACCCATTAACCTTAAAAATACTTTTTTTAAATCTTTCATATTTTATCCCCCTATTTCCTCTAATAAGTATAGACCTATTAATAAGTATTTTATATGCTTTATCATAATTTAACTCTTCATTCACTTTTTTCTAACTTCTAGTTAATATTTAAAACAAAAAAACTTTTATAGCTATTATCCTAACTATAAAAGTTTCTTACTATTTATAAACTGAAAAAAATATCAAAAATTAAAATCATTACAGAATATAACCCTATAGAAATTCCACATCCTGATATAAAACCTGTTATCGTTCTAAGATAATTATTACTTTTTCTCACTTTCCTAAGCTGAGTATATCCATCAAGAAACATTGGAACTTGCATAAGTAAGGTATTAATAGCTCCTCCTATAATACTGATTTCCAATTCAATTATTGGATAAAATAAAATCATCATCACACCTAAAAGAATACTAACACACCTGCTACAGATTCTATATTCACTATTTTGCATAAATTTATAACAACGTTCTTTTTTTTATGGCAAGGAAATATATCTTTTTTGATTAGAAATCCTATAGATATTAAATTCAGTAGTGCTATCACTCCACAAAATATTATAAACTGCTTCTTGTCCATTAATCGCACCAATCAAATATATTAAATATATCTAAACCATCAACTCCATCACAATCAATACATTCTAAAGCATCACAACCACATTCTCCTAAAACACCTAATTTACTTCCCTCTTTAGACTTTTTCTTAATTCCATTTTTTCTTTTTTCATATATTCGTCCTGTGATAACCATTAATAATATAAATATAGCTATTGAAAGAGCTAATGCTAAATACATCTTATCCTTACCCAGCATAGACATACTTCCTACAAAGGATAATATAGTAACTAAAATATTAAAACCAATAATTAAATAAATCATACTTTCCCCCATCTGCAAATCTTTCTATCAAATTACATTTTACTAATTATACCATTATCCATAAATTTTAGTATATTATATATTCAATCTTTAAAGATGTTTTACATTTGTCATAATTTGAGAGTATATTGAATTTATATAGCATTTAATTCCAAGATTATAAATAACTAAAAGAAAGGATGAAAGAAAATGTATGCAACTAAAAAAACATATATAACACTCGCTATAATAGCTATCATAGGTCTAGCCTTAGCTGGTATATTATCTTTTTCATTAAAACAACCTTATGCAAAAAAAACTTATGTACCACTTTATTCCTCAAATGATATCAATATAAGCACTTATAAAACTAATATTGGAAATACAACTGTAACTGGTGAAAATTCAATTTTAATACAAGATTATTTAAATACTGTTTTAAGAAACAACTTTTCTAATTTAGGTGTTAAAGTAGATTATAAAAAAGAACCAAGTATAGATTCACTTAATAAAATTTTTAATGATAAGCAATTACTAGATTCTATTAATCTTGATATTTACTCTAAAATTTATACAATAATTCAAAATAATCCAAATCAAATAGAGAATGTAAAAATTATAAATAGTTTAATTAGTAATGGTTTTAAACTTTCACCTTTA
>NZ_CAMQZG010000031.1 GCF_947039605.1 uncultured Clostridium sp. | reverse complement strand
AAAAAGAATTGCTGGTTTACTTAATTTCTTCTGTTTAATTTTCAAAGACCTTATAAGTTGTTGCGTTAAGCAACTTCTTTATATTATCATTTTATCGTATTCATGTCAACATATTTTTAAAAACTTTTAATTTAAAGTTTTCTGTGTTGTCCTAACGACAAGATTTATTTTATCATTTTAGGTCTATTTCTCAGTATCCATTATATTAAATCCAAATCATTTATTCCTTATTTTCTTTGTTTTTCTTTGTTTTTCTAACTTTTTTATTCTTAGATACGCTTGGTAATGTTTAACTTAATTAAATCTTTAGCCTTCTATATTCCCCTTTAAATATATCCCTATTCTCTATATTTAAAGGGTTTCTATCACTTTATTCATGCCTACTTTCTTATTATTATTATAACTTTTCTATAATATCTAAACACTCTGGAAACTCATCTATAATATAATCAACCATTTCTTTTAAAAATGATTTTGAACTATTAAAAGTAAAACTTACATATTTATTATTTAACATCGTAACATCATTTTCTGAATCACCAACTGTATATATATTCTTATAATCCAACTTCCAACTCTCTTCTAATTCATTTATTGCATTTCCTTTTGAACATCCTGCTGGAACTATATCAATATACTTTGTATTCTTATATGCATTTACATATTCCCCATATCTACTATTTATTTCATCTACTATTATATTTAACATTTCATCAAAATTATTATCATTTAATCTATACCCTACCGCCAAGGCTGAAACTTTTTTATCTTTATATTCTTTTATATTTTCTAACTTTAATGTATTATGTTCACCTTGAACTAAATGGTAGTCATATCCATCATTTATACACACTCCTAAACTTGCTTTATTTGTAAGCTCTAAAATTCCCTCTAAGCACTTATAGTTAATTTCTTCATGCTTTAATACTTTTCTATTTTTATCTGCAATAAGCGCTCCATTCAATAGTATATAGTAGTCAAACCTTACATCTATTTCTTCCTCTGTTTCAATTATCCCATTAAGTCCTCGCCCACTACATGCTATAATCATATTGTTTTCTTTAAACTTCTTTATAGCTTTTGAATTTTTTATATCTCTTTCATCTAAAAAGTATATTGTATGATCTACGTCACTAATTAAAATTTTTCCCATAATTCCCCCATAATTTAACTTTCATAATTTTGTTTTATTAAACCCATTTTTATTGTCGTATAAAAAAAGATCGTATTTATACTTATTTGTATAAATACGATCAAACTATAATATATAGTTATTTATTCTTCTTCAGATTCAGCTCTTTCAATTAGTTCCTCTAAACCATTTTCAGTATTTAAAGTCTCTTGAACTAAATTCTCTTCAACATTTTCAAATTCTACATCTTCAATGCTTTCATCATCTGAAACATTTATTTTTTCACTAGCTGGTATTTTAGCAATTGCAACTATTACTTCATCATTAATAGTTCTCATAAGATTAACACCACTTGTAGCTCTTCCAGTGATTGAAATTTTCTCTACACCAATTCTAATAGCAACACCATTAGTATTAATAAGCATCATTTCATCATCAAATTTACATACTGTAGCACCTGCAACCTTACCTGTTTTTTCAGTTACTTTATATGTTATAAGTCCCATACCACCTCTATTTTGAACTTTATATTCTGATAGTGGTGTTCTTTTTCCTATTCCATTTTCACTTATTATAAGAAGTTTTTCTTCTTCAACTGCAATATCTAAACATACAGCATAATCATCTTTTCTAAGTCTTATAGCTCTAACTCCTGAAGCTGTTCTTCCCATAGGTCTAACATCTTCTTCTTTAAATCTAATTGCATAACCATTTCTAGTTACAACTATCATATTAGCATCACCATGAGTTACTTTAACCTTAAGAAGTTCATCACCATCTCTTAAGCTTATAGCTATTAATCCTGATTTTCTAATATTTTTAAAGTGTGCTATTGGAGTTTTCTTAACTACCCCTTGCTTTGTTGCCATGAATAAAAATCCTTCTGTATCTTGACTATCTTTAATAGTAAGAACTGTCTCTATTCTTTCATCAGCATCTATTTGAATTAAGTTTACAAGATTAAGCCCTTTCGCAGTTCTTCCTGCATCTGGTATCTCATAAGCTCTTAATTTATAAACTTTTCCAAGGTTTGTAAAGAATAATACATCTGAATGTGTTGATGTAACAAATACATGTTCTACAAAGTCATCACCTTTAGTAGTCATTGCTTGTATTCCCTTACCACCTCTATTTTGAGCTGAGTAAGTATCCGCTTGTATTCTCTTAACGTATCCAGAGTGAGTTAATGTTATAACAACATCTTCCTCTTGAATTAAGTCTTCTATATCTATTTCATTCATTTGTTGCTCTATATAACTAAGTCTTGGAGTTGCAAATTTAGCTCTAACAGCTAAAAGCTCCTCTTTAATTACTTCAAGAAGTCTAATTTCACAACCTAAAATTTCATTTAAATAATCAATAAGCTTCATAAGTTCATTATATTCAGCTTCTATCTTATCTCTTTCAAGTCCTGTAAGTCTTCTAAGTCTCATCTCAAGTATAGATGTTGATTGCTTTTCGCTTAAATTGAATTTATCCATAAGCTCAGCTTTCGCTATATCTGATGTTTTAGAATTTCTTATTATGCTAATAACAACATCTATATTATCAAGTGCTATTCTAAGCCCTTCTAATATATGTGCTCTTTCGTTAGCTTTATTCACATCAAAAATAGTTCTTCTTGTTACTACTTCTTTTTGGAACTCAATATAATGAGCTAACATTTGCTTTAAGTTTAAAACTTGAGGCTCATTATTAACTAGTGCTAAGTTGATTATTCCAAATGTATCTTGCATTTTTGTATGCTTATAAAGCATATTTAATACAACATTTGCATTTGCATCTCTCTTAAGCTCAATAACAACTCTCATTCCATCTCTATCAGATTCATCTCTTAAATCTGATATTCCTGTAAGCTTTTTATCTTTAACAAGATTAGCTATACTCTCTACAAGTCTTGCTTTATTTACTTGGTATGGAAGCTCTGTTACGATAATTTTGTTTCTTCCATTCTCTTCTTCAATTTCAGCTTTTGCTCTAACTACAACTTTTCCTCTACCGGTTTCATATGCAGCTCTTATCCCAGATCTACCCATGATTATTCCTGAAGTAGGGAAATCTGGTCCTTTTATATATTGCATAAGTTCAAGTGATGCAAGTTCTGGATTTTCCATTAAAGCAATAGTTCCATCAATTACTTCTGCAAGGTTATGTGGTGGTATATTTGTTGCCATACCAACCGCAATTCCTGAAGAACCATTAACTAAAAGGTTCGGATATCTTGAAGGTAATACTACTGGTTCTTCTTCTTCACCATCAAAGTTTGGAATAAAATCAACAGTATTCTTTTGAATATCTCTAAGCATTTCACTTGCGATCTTAGCCATTTTAGCCTCTGTATATCTCATAGCAGCTGCTGAATCACCATCAACTGATCCAAAGTTACCATGTCCATCAACAAGCATTTCTCTCATTGAGAAATCTTGAGCCATTCTAACTAATGCTTCATAAACTGATGAGTCACCATGTGGGTGATACTTACCTAAAACTTCTCCAACTATTCTTGCACATTTTCTATATCCTTTTTCAGGATATAGATTAAGTTCTTTCATAGCATAAAGTATTCTTCTGTGTACAGGCTTTAAACCATCTCTTACATCTGGTAATGCACGCCCTACTATAACACTCATCGCATAGTCTATATAACATTTTTTCATTTCATTTTTAATATCTATGGGTATAATTTTTCCCTCATTAAAACTCATTTACTTCACCTCGTATTAGACTATACATCTAGATTGCTAACTTTATTAGCATTCTTCTGTATGAATTCTCTTCTTGGTTCAACTTTATCTCCCATAAGAATTGTAAATATTTCATCTGCTGCCATAGCATCTTCAACATTTGCTCTTAATAAAATTCTTTCATCTGGGTTCATTGTTGTATCCCATAATTGAGATGCATTCATCTCTCCTAAACCCTTATATCTTTGAATATTAACAGAACTATCTTTTCCACCAAACTCTATAAGTGTAGCTTCAAGTTCAGCATCTGAATAAACATATACTTCTTTTTTACCTTTTGAAATCTTAAATAAAGGTGGTTGTGCAATACAAACATGTCCGCCCTCTACAAGTTCTCTCATGTATCTATAGAAGAATGTTAATAATAAAGTTCTGATATGAGCACCATCAACATCGGCATCAGTCATTATTATTATTCTATGATATCTAATCTTTTCTATATCAAATTCTGGTCCTATTCCTGCTCCTATAGCAGTTATAAGAGATCTTATTGTTTCTGAACCTAAAATTTTATCAAGTCTTTGTTTTTCAACGTTCATAATCTTACCTCTTAAAGGTAAAATAGCTTGGAAGTGTCTATTTCTTCCTTGCTTAGCTGAACCACCCGCTGAATCTCCCTCAACTATATAAATCTCACTTTCTCTTGGATCTTTTGAAGCACAATCTGCAAGCTTTCCTGGTAATGAACTTCTTTCTAATACTGATTTTCTAGTAAGTTCTCTTGCTTTTCTAGCTGCTTCCCTTGCTCTTGATGCAACAAGTGCTTTTTCTATTATAATTTTACCAATTGCAGGATTTTCTCCTAAGAATTCTGAAATTCCAGGTCCTAATACTGATTCAACGGCACTTCTTACTTCTGTATTTCCAAGTTTTGTTTTAGTTTGCCCTTCAAATTGTGGGTCTGTCATTTTTACAGAAATTACAGCTGTAAGACCTTCTCTTATATCGTCACCAGATAAGTTTTTATCATTTTCTTTTAAATGACCAAACTTTCTTGCATAGTCATTTACAACTCTTGTTAAAGAAGTTTTAAATCCTGCAAGGTGAGTCCCACCCTCTATAGTGTCAATATTATTAGCAAATGTAAAAATATTTTCGTTATATCCATCATGATATTGAAGTGCCACTTCAACTAGGATTTCATCTTTTTCACCCTCAACATAAATTGGCTCATCATGTAATGGCTCTTTATTTCTATTTAAGAAAGAAACAAATGACTTAATTCCACCTTCATAATGGAAATTTTCTATAATAAATTCTTCTTCTCTCTCATCGATTAGCTCTATTTTTATGCCTTTATTTAAAAATGCAAGTTCTCTTAATCTTTGAGATAATATCTCAAAATCATAAGCAGTTTCCTCAAATATATCTACATCCGGTTTGAAGAATACACTTGTTCCTGTGTGCTCTGAAGTACCTATAACATTTAAATCTGTAACAACTTTACCTTTCTGATATGATTGTTGGTATTTTTGTCCATCTCTATTTACTGTTACTATACAATCTTGTGATAGCGCGTTAACTACTGATGCACCAACACCATGCAGTCCCCCTGAAACTTTATAGCCTCCGCCACCAAATTTACCTCCAGCATGCAGAACAGTCATTATAACTTCTACAGTTGGTTTTCCCATTTTAGCATTCATCCCAACTGGCATACCTCTACCGTTATCTGTAACTGTTATAGAATCATCTTTGTGAATACATACTTTAATTGTGTCACAATAACCAGCTAAAGCCTCATCAATACTGTTATCCACTATCTCATAAACTAAGTGGTGTAATCCTCTTGAACTTGTACTTCCTATGTACATTCCAGGTCTTTTTCTTACAGCTTCAAGGCCTTCTAAAACCTGAATCTGACTATCATCATAGTTTTGGTTGTTTTGTTCTAACATATAATTCCTCCTACTACATACACTTCCCCTAAAATATTAAGGCCAAAGCATTAAGATTTAAGGATTTTGATTATAATTTACATCAGTTCTTTTTGTCAGTGTCGCTGATGATATTGGTGATAAATAAACTCTGCTCATTTTATCAACCTCTGCAATAACAAATGACTTTGGTTTTTCCTCTGTTATTCTTTCAACGAATCCATCTTCGTCAGCCATTCTTAAAAACTGAATAGTATCTGAACTATCCATAGCTGACTGTATATCAAATATACCTATAACATCTTTAATGGGAACAACTACATTTTCCCCTAAGTGTAGAAACACAGATATTCCTCCTTCTAAGCATTAATGAATCCATCTTTAACTTTAAAAACTTTCGATTTTTCATCTAAATAGTTAGTTAAATCTTCAATCCCTGTGCATGTTATTATACTTTGAATTTCTCTTATAGACCTTAGTACATATGCTTTTCTATTAAAATCTAATTCAGATAAAACATCATCTAAAAGTAAAACAGGAAACTCACTAGTGAGCTCCTTTATTATTCTTAGCGATGCAAATTTTATAGTTAAAACAGCTGTTCTTTGCTGTCCTTGTGAACCATAAATTTTAGAATCCATATTATTTAAGAGAATTGTAAAATCATCTCTATGAGGACCCACTGAAGTTGTTCTTTTTTCAATGTCCCGTCTTCTTGAAGACTTTAATTGATCAATTAAACTTTGTTCTATATCCTCTAAATTTTTAACAGTAGATACATACTTAAATTCTATAACTTCTTTCCCACTTGTAATATCTCTATGGATATCCTCTGAGTAAAGATTTAATTTTTCCATATACTTTAATCTTGAATTGACTATAAACTTTCCATATTGGGCAAGCTGCATATCATAAATATCCAACATTGAATCATCTATGCTTCTTTGTTTTAACAAACTATTTCTCTCGACAAGAACCTTGTTGTATTGTACAAGGTTATAATAATATTTAGAGTTTAATTGACATAACTCCATATCTATAAACTTTCTTCTAACACCAGGGGATTCCTTAACGATTCGTAAGTCTTCAGGAGAGAACATGACAACATTAAAGGTTCCTACAAGTTCACTTATCTTAGAAACCTTTATTGAATTTATTGATATTGCTTTTTTTCCATCTTTCAATATGTTTATATCTATTCTTTTATCTAATCTATTAGTTCCTACTTCTAATCTTATAAATGATTTATCTTCATCCACACTTATAAGTTCTTTATCTTTATTAGTTCTATGTGACCTAGCAAATGCGCAGTAATAAATGGCCTCAAGTATATTAGTTTTTCCTTGTGCATTATCACCCATAAACACATTTACATTTTGACCTAGTTCTATCGCTAGGTTTTTATAATTTCTATAATTTAATAATTGTAAACTCTTAATATACATAAAAACACCTTTATTAATTATATCATATTATGGATTGTAAGACCTTGATTTTATTAAATTATCTTATAAATTTCTCCTTGGAATTCAACTTCATCTCCAACTCTTAATTTCTTACCTCTTTGTATACAAACTTCACCATTAACTAAAACAACTTCTTCTCTGATATAAAATTTTGCTTCTGAGCCTAAACTAACAGCTCCACACCATTTTAAGAATGAATCTAATTTTATTATTTCTGTTTCTATTTTAACTTTTTCCATATTTTTATTTTACTATAAGCTCATTTCTAGAGCTTATAGTATCCTCCTCTTTTATCTTTATAGTATTTTAAATTATTTAGCCATTCTTACAGGAAGAACTAAATACTCACAATCATCATTATCTTTATTTTTAATAATACAAGGCGCTACGCTGCTTGTTAATTTTATTTGAATTGTTTCTTCTTCCATGCTTTTTAATACATCAATTAAGTATTTTGAATTAAATGCAATTTGTAAATCTTCACCTTGCATTTCTACTGAAACTTCTTCTCTAACTTTCCCTAATTGAGAATTAGATGTAATTACCATATTGTCATTTGAAATATTAAACTTTACTAAGTTTGTATTTCCATCCTTAGCCATAAGAGAAGCTCTTTCAATTCCATTTTGTAGTTCTTGTTTATTTACTTCAACTAAAATTTTATACTCTTTTGGTAATAGTGAACTATAACTTATAAAATCACCTTCTAGCAATCTTGATATTATTCTAGTTTTCCCCATATCGAATAATATATGATTTTTTGTAAATGTAATCTCAACAATTGTATTTGCGTCATCTAATATTTTTGAAACCTCATTAAATGTTTTTCCAGGAATTACTCTAGCAATATTATTTGTATTATCTATGAATTCTCTTCTTAATGCTAATCTATATCCATCAAGTGCTACTAAATTAAGTTTTGAATCACAAACTTCAAAAAGAATTCCTTGAAGGATAGGTCTAGTTTCATCTTGTGCAGTTGCAAAAGATGTTCCTTTTATCATATTTTTTAACAGTCCCTGTGGAATATTGAATGATTTATCCACATCTATTGTTGGCAAACTAGGAAACTCCTCTGAGCTCATATGTACTAAATCAAAAACTGATTTAAGACATTCTATTTTTAATATATTATTTTCTTCTGTGCTTATAGTTACTTCAGCATTAGGAAGTTTTCTAACAATCTCTCCTAATATTTTAGCATCTACAACTATATTACCAGATTCAAGTATATTAGCTTCTATTTTAGTTTCTATACTGACATCTTTATCAGATCCTATAAATGTTATAGTATTGTCTTTGCAATCTATATACATACCTTCTAATATAGGCATAGTTGTTCTACCAGTTATTGCCTTTTGTGCTATAGCTATAGCATCTTGTAATTTACTTTTTTCACATATGAATTTCATAGTAAAATCCTCCTTAAAAATCTAACAAAAAATAAAACTCCAAAAACCCTTAAATATAGATAAATATATATTAAAAAATATATAGTAATAGTAATAGGGGCTGTGGATTATGTGGATAACTTTTTAAAAGCTAGTAATAATGCGGTCTAGAGTGCTAAATTGCCTGTGGATAAGTCTGTGGATAACTACCGAAGTTATCCACAGGTGAAATTGAAATTGTGGATAACTATTTTTGAGAAAAAGTTATCCACAAAAAGTTATCCACAGGCTGTGGATTATTTATGGCCAAATTTGTTAGTAATGTCATTAATTATATTTTGAAGAGCTTCATCCGTTTTATAACTTTCAGAAATTTTTTCATATGCATGTATTACAGTAGTATGATCTCTTCCTCCAAATTCAGCTCCAATTTTAGGTAAAGACATATCTGTTAATTTTCTACTTAAATACATAGCAATTTGTCTAGGATAAGAAATTGCTCTAGTTCGTCTTTGGGATTTTAAATCTTCAATTCTTAAATTAAAGTAATTTGCAACTGATTCTTGTATTGTATCAACAGTAATAATAGCTGTGCCTTTATTTGCAATAATACCTTTAAGAGCCTCAGCAGCTAATTCTACAGAGATTTCTCTATTAGTAAGAGATGCATAAGCAAGTATTCTTATAAGCGCACCTTCAAGTTCTCTTATATTAGATTTTATTTTTGTTGCAACATAAACCATAACATCATTTGATACATTAAGATGCTCTAAATCAGCTTTTTTCTTAAGTATAGCCATTCTAGTTTCAAAATCAGGAGCCTGAATATCAGCAATTAAGCCCCATTCAAATCTTGATCTTAATCTAGCCTCAAGAGTTGGTATCTCTTTTGGAGGTCTATCTGATGATAGGATTATTTGTTTATTAGCCTCATGTAAGGCATTAAATGTATGGAAAAACTCTTCTTGAGTTCTTTCTTTTCCAGCAATAAATTGGACATCATCAATTAGAAGAACATCGATATTTCTATATTTATTTCTGAATTCTTCATTCTTGTCATCTTTTATTGCATTTATAAGTTCATTAGTAAATTTCTCTGAAGATACATACACTACTTGCGCTTTAGGATTTTCTTTTAGTATGTAATGTCCAATAGCATGCATTAAGTGAGTTTTTCCAAGACCTACACCACCATATATAAATAGAGGGTTGTAAGCTTTAGCAGGTGACTCAGCAACAGCTAATGAAGCTGCATGAGCGAATCTATTACTGTTACCGATAACAAAAGAGTTAAAAGTATATTTAGGATTTAATGTTGTAGACATTTCATCACTAATAGCAATAGCACTATCATCTGAATCATCAATTTTTAAAACTTCAGAAGGATCTTCTATTTTTTCTTCTGTTTCACTTTCTAAGCGAAATTCTACATCCATGTTTTTAGAGGTAACTATATTAAGAGCTTGAATAACAAGGTCCTTATAACGTTTATCTAGTATACCACGGGTAAAATCATTTGGAACTGTAAGTCTTAAAACATAATCAGTTAATGATTCTGGTTCACAACATTTAATCCATGTATTAAAACTAATTTCAGTTAGTTCACTTTTTATAATATCAAGAGCTTTTGCCCAAGTATTATTTAGCTGATTTTCCATTTTATATCCTCCGCTATTTAATAATTCTAATAATTGCTTTAATTTCATAGTATAAATCTAATGAAAAAAGTTTTCCACAGTTTATCCACAGGTTTATCCACAATGTGGACAAGTAAATTGTGATTGGAAAAAGTTTTCCACAGATACTTGTGGATAAAGTTGAAAATCAATGTAATAATAATAAGTTTTCCACAGGCTGTGGATAAATTATATCCACAATTTATGAATTATGTAAAGTTACTTAATTAAAGGCTTTATATAATATAAGTATAACCATAAAAAAAGTTATAAACATATTATCCACAGGTTTATCCACAGGTGTGGATAAGTTGTACAACAATCCACAAATTAATAGATTTACCTATACATATTAACATAATTAGACATAGCATAGCAATAAATTATCCACAGAAAAAGCTTGCCTGTGGATAAAGTCAATTGTGGATAAAATTAAAATAGGACAAGATCTACACAAAAAAAGCTTGTCCTGTGGATAAGTAGGTGAAAAACTGTGGAAAACTCAAAAATCGAAAAATTATACGTAGTTTGATTAAAAGAAAAAATATATATGAATATATATGAAATTAAAAACTATTTTACATAAGATACCAAATCATAAAAGGTGTATTTTCTTGACATCTTAGCTATTCAACTATATACTTAAACAGTAAAACTTTAAAAGTGAATACGTATAGTTTTTTACTATAAAAATATTTTGTTGAAGGGGGTGCATTTCAATGTTCATGACATACCAACCTAAAAAGAGACAAAGAAAAAGAGAGCACGGTTTCAGAAAAAGAATGAAAACTAAAGCTGGAAGAAATATCTTAAAAGCTAGAAGACAAAAAGGTAGAAAAAGATTAACAGCATAAGGACCACTATAATGTGGTCTTTTTCTGTAATAAAAACAGAAAAATCTGTAATAAAAGCAGAAAATTAAGGAGTGAAACCTTTTAAATGAGCATAGAAGCATTAAGAAAAAATAGAGAATTTAGACTAGTTTATAGAAGAGGTGAATCTCTTTCTAATAGATTATTAGTCTTATATATATTTAAGAACAGAAAAAATAGAAATGAAAAAAATTCACCTTATAATAAGGTAGGAATCTCCGTTAGTAAAAAAGTTGGAAAGAGTGTAGTTAGAAGTAGAGTTAAAAGACTTATTTTAGAATCTTACAGATTAAACTGTGAAACGCTTAAAGAAGGTCATGATTTTATATTTATAGCTAGAAACCCTATTGCAGGGAAATCTTACAAGGAAGTAGAGAACGCAGCAGTGCATCTACTTAAAAAGGCGGGATTGTACCAAAATGAAAAGGTTATTGATAGCAATAGTAAAGTTTTATAGAAAATATTTATCTCCTATGAAAGGGAGAGCAACATGCATTTATCTGCCTACATGTTCACAGTATGCGATAGATGCTATTAATAAATATGGGGCTTTTAAAGGAAGTTTCATGGCTATTAAGAGAATTCTCAGGTGTCATCCATTCCATAAGGGTGGATATGACCCTGTTAAATAAATAAATTCTAGGAGGGGTACAACGCTTGTATACATTTTTAGCGCCAATTACTAATGTTTTAATTAAAATATTTATGGCTTTCTACAATTTTGTTATTTCTATTGGAATATCAGAAAAAGGAACAGCACTAGTTTTAGCAGTATTTTTAATTACTTTATTAGTTAGGTTATTAATATTACCATTAACTATGAAGCAAATGAAGTCTACTGCAAAAATGCAGGAAGTTCAGCCACTAGTTAAGAAAGTTCAGGAAAAGTACAAAGGAAATCCTGAAAAAGCTAATATGGAAGTTATGAAGATTTATAAAGAGAATAAGGTATCTATGTCAGGTGGTTGTTTGCCGCTTATAATACAAATGCCTATATTATTCGCTTTATATGATGTTTTTAGACAAGTTGGAGAAATGCAACAGTTCCAAGGAACATCATTCTTATGGATAAGCAGTTTAACTGGACATGATCCATATTATATACTTCCTGTACTTTCAGGATTAACAACTTATTTATCATCATACCTAATGCAAAAAGGATCAGGTTCTGGTGAGAATAGCCCAATTCCTATGGGAACAATGAATATTGTTATGGGATTCATGCTTGGATTCATGTCATTGAAATTCCCAGCACTTCTAGTATTCTACTGGATAATTGGTAACGTTATACAAATTGTTCAAACTTACTTATTAATCATCTTACCTAAAAAAAGAAAGATGGCTAAAATGGCAGTTGAAACAGGTGCAATTGATGTTACTCCAAAGAATAACGGGAAGAAAAAGAAAAATTAATTAGTGTAAACTTCAAAGGTTGGTGATAGGATATGAAGACTATCGAATTTACTGGCAAGACAGTTGAGGATGCTTTAGAGAATGCTTTGAGTGAATTGAAAGTTTCTAAGGATAAAGTCGAATATACGATTACTGATGAAGGTAGCAAAGGTTTCTTAGGTTTTTTAGGATCTAAGCCAGCTAAAGTTAGAATTACGATAAAGAAGAATCCTTTAGAAGAATGTGAACTGTTTTTACGGGGAATTCTTTTAAAGATAGGTGTTGAATTAGAAATCCTTGTTAAAGAGGAATCTGATAAAGTTTTTATTGATGTTAAGGGGGAAGAGGTAGGAACTATCATTGGGTATAGAGGTGAAACTTTAGATGCAATACAGTACTTACTAAATATCTTTATCAATAAAGCAAATAAGGGTATCTATAAAAAAGTAATTTTAGATGCAGGTTCATATAGAGTGAAAAGAGAGGAAACTCTCAGAAGATTAGCTCTTAAGACAGCATATAAAGTGAAAAAGTATGGTAGG
Organism: uncultured Clostridium sp.; assembly: GCF_947039605.1. Lineage (GTDB taxonomy): Bacteria > Bacillota > Clostridia > Clostridiales > Clostridiaceae > Sarcina. The sequence goes on along the minus strand of NZ_CAMQZG010000031.1, from coordinate 25,987 downwards.
TCAATGAAATTTGAACCTATGAATCCATATGAAAGAAAGATAATTCATTCAGCACTTCAAGAGGATAATAAAATTACTACTAAGAGTGAGGGGCAAGAGCCTTTTAGAGGAATAGTAGTAAATGTAAGATAAAGAAGCCTTAGGGCTTCTTTTTTTATGTTTAAAATTCTAATTTTATGAAATGATATTAGAATAGGGAATGATTGACTATGACTATAATAGTCCTTTGACTTATTAACTGTACTTAGGTAAAATAAGTATTAGATTTTTAATAGGAATTAAATGTTTTTGTTAGGAAAACTTATATTATATAAAAAAATTATTTGTAGGAGGTTGTAATGAGAGAATTTGATACAATCGCAGCGATTGCTACTGCCCTTGGTGAGGGTGGAATTGCAATTATTAGAGTATCTGGGGATAAATCATTAGAAATTGTGGATAAAGTTTTTAAAGCGGTTAATGGAAAAGAGATGTTTTCTATGAAACCATACACAATGAGATATGGTCATGTTACAGATTCAAACAATGAGGCACTTGATGAAGTTATTGTTAGCTTTATGAAAGGTCCTAGAAGTTTTACTGCTGAGGATACTGTTGAAATTAATTGTCATGGTGGAGTTGTTTCTACTAATGCGGTACTACAAGAAGTTATTAAAGCAGGAGCAAGACTTGCAGACCCAGGAGAATTTACTAAGAGAGCATTCTTAAATGGTAGAATAGACCTTAGCCAAGCAGAAGCTGTTATGGACATAATAACTGCTAAGACAGAGCTTTCTATGAAGTCTGCTATGAGACAAAGTGAAGGTAGACTTTCTACTGAAATTAACAGACTTAGACAGGCAACTTTAGATGTTTTAGCCTTAATTGAGTATGCAGTAGATTTTACTGAGGATGAAGAGGATGTTGACCCAAGTATTAATGTTGATGTTAAAGATGGCGTTGAAAAGTTAATTTCTGAAGTTGATTTTCTTATTAAGAGTGCAGATGAAGGTAAGCTTATAAGAGATGGCCTTAGTGTTGCAATTGTTGGTAAGCCAAACGTTGGTAAATCATCACTTTTAAATGTTCTTTTAAATGAGAAGAGAGCGATTGTTACTGAGGTTGCAGGAACGACAAGAGATGTTATTGAAGAATATATAAATCTTGATGGAATTCCAGTTAGAATAATTGATACAGCAGGAATCAGAGAAACTGAGGATATTGTTGAAAAAATTGGAGTTGAGAAATCTAAAGAAAAAATTGATGAAGCTGATTTAGTAATTTTCATGCTTGATACAAGTAGAGCTTTAGATTCAGAGGATATGGAAATTATCAATCATATTAAGGCTAAGAAGTATCTAGTTTTACTTAATAAGGTTGATTTAGAAAGAAAAATAGATGATGTAGCTATTGCAGATTTATCTAATAAAATAGAGATTTCAGCTAAAGAAGCTATTGGTATCGATGTTTTAAAGGCTAAGATTAAGGATTTATTCTTTAGCGGAAGTATAGATACTGAGAGTTTAATGGTTACTAATACAAGACATAAACAGGCTTTGTATAGAGCATTAGAGAACTTAGAGAATGGACTTGATGGAATTAATAGAAATGAATTCTTAGATTTAGTTTCTATTTATGTTATGTCAGCTTTAAGAGCTTTAGGAGAAATTACTGGGGCAGAAGTGGAAGAAGATTTAGTTACTAAAATCTTTATGGAATTCTGTTGTGGTAAGTAGTTAATGGAGGAGAATATTATGAGTTATAATGCAGGAAATTTTGATGTAGTTGTTATTGGTGCTGGTCATGCTGGTGTTGAAGCAGGACTTGCAGCAGCTAGAATGGGTTGTAAAACACTTTTATGTACACTGAGCCTAGAATCAGTTGCTATGATGCCATGTAACCCTAATATTGGGGGAACAGCTAAAGGGCATATAGTTAGAGAGATAGATGCACTTGGTGGAGAGATGGGTAAGAATATTGATAAGTCTTATATCCAAACTAAGATGCTTAATACATCTAAAGGACCAGCTGTGCACTCACTTAGAGCACAGGCTGATAAAAATTTATATCAACAAGAGATGAAAAGAACTGTTGAGGGTCAAGAAAATCTTCAATTAAGACAAATAGAAGTTGTTGATGTAGATGTTGTTGATGGCGAGGTTAAGGGTGTTTTAACTAGAAATGGTGCTTACTTTACTTGTAAGTCAGTTATTTTAACTAGTGGAACATACTTAAAGAGTAAGATTTATATAGGAGATAATAATTTTAATGAAGGTCCAAATGGTCTTGTACCAGCGAATAGACTTTCAGAGAAACTTTTGAATCTTGGAATAGAACTTAGAAGATTTAAGACAGGTACTCCTTGTAGAGTTAATAAAAGATCTATTGATTTTTCTAAATTAATAGAACAACCAGGAGATTCAGAGGTTTCACCATTCTCATTTTTAAATGAGAAGAACGAGAAGAAACAAATTTCATGTTGGCTTGGATATACTAATGAGAAGACTCAAGCAGTTATAGAAGCAAATATGGATAGATCTCCAATGTATAATGGAACTATTAAAAGTATAGGACCAAGATACTGCCCATCTATCGAAGATAAAATGAAGAGGTTCCCTGATAAGGTTAAACATCAGATATTCTTAGAGCCAGAAGGTTCAGATACTGATGAGATGTATGTTGGTGGAATGTCATCATCACTTCCAGAGGATGTTCAAGTTGAAATGATTAGAACTATGGAAGGGTTTGAAAATGCTGAGATAATGAGAACTGGTTATGCTATAGAATATGATTGTATAGATGCCACAATATTATTACCAAGTCTTGAAATGAAAGAAATCAAAGGTTTCTTTGCAGCAGGGCAAGTTAATGGTAGTTCGGGATATGAGGAAGCAGCTGGGCAAGGACTTGTTGCAGGTATAAATGCATCATTAAGAGTTCAGGAAAAAGAAGCTTTAATTCTTAAAAGATCAGATGCTTATATAGGAGTTCTAATTGATGACCTTGTTACAAAAGGAACTACAGAACCTTATAGAATGATGACTTCAAGAGCAGAATATAGATTATTACTAAGACAAGATAATGCTGATTTGAGACTTACACAAATGGGAAGAGAAGCAGGGCTTGTTGATGATGAGAGATATTCTATATTTGCACAAAGAAAACAAAATATAGAGAATGAAATAGAGAGACTTAAAGAAGTTGCAGTTACTACAAAAAATGAAACTAATGATATAGTTACAAAGCTTGGAAGTACAGAACTTAAAAAACCAATAAGTCTTTATGAACTTATAAAAAGACCAGAACTTGATTATTTCATGGTTGCAGAACTTGATTTAGAAAGACCAGAAATACCAAGAAATATTGGTGACCAAATGAATGTAATGGCTAAATATGAAGGTTACATAAGTAATCAATTAGAGCAAGTTGAAAAGTTTAAAAAACTTGAGAGAAGATTTATACCAGAGGATATGGATTATAGTTTAATTCATAATTTAAGAACAGAAGCTGTACAAAAGCTTACAAAAATTAAGCCTTTAAATATAGGTCAGGCATCAAGAATATCAGGAGTTTCACCATCTGATATTTCAGTTCTTTTAATACAGATAGAACAATTAAGAGGAAAGAAGTAGAACAGGTATAATTTTAGTAAATGGCTATGTTTTTGATAGTCATTTACTATTATTTTTTTGAATAGGAAAAATTCAATCTGTGGAAAAGTTTTTGTAAAACTTATCCACAGGTTTATAAAATAAATATATTTAAAATGTGAGCAAAAAGATTATCTATAGGATAATTTAGAATAAAAATACTGGAGGAAGCAAATTGAAATATTATGATTTAATGAAAGAGGCTTGTGATAGGGTTTCTATGGAATTTAATGAGGATAAGTATAATAAGTTTATGAAATATATGGCTTTATTACAAGAGTGGAATGAAAAAGTAAACTTAACAGCTATAACAGAAGATGAGGCAGTTGTAAAAAAACACTTTATTGATTGTATTAATGCTTTTGATGTAGAAGAATTTAAAAATGCACATTCAATAATAGATGTTGGAACAGGTGCAGGGTTCCCAGGGCTTCCAATAGCTATTATGAGAGATGATGTGAAAGTAACTTTATTAGATGCTTTAAATAAAAGAATAAACTTCTTAAATCTTGTTGTTTCTGAGCTTGGACTTAAAAATGTAACTACAATACATTCAAGAGCAGAAGAAGGTTCAAGAAAAGATGATTTTAGAGAAAATTTTGATATTGCAACATCAAGAGCCGTTGCAAATATGAGTATGCTTTCAGAATTCTGTATGCCTTATGTAAAAATAGGTGGCCATTTTATTCCTCTAAAAGGACCTAGCATAGAAGAAGAAATGGAACAAGGGAAAAATGCTGTAAAGATACTTGGTGGAGAAATCCAAGAGATAAGAGGTGTTAAGGTTGAAGATACAGACCTTAAACATAACCTAGTTATAGTTAAAAAAATTAAATCTTGTGGTAAGAAATACCCAAGAATAATGAAGAATATAAAAAACAGTCCATTAAAGTAACAACTGTTGATAAAAATGTGGATAACTTTTTTATTAGTAGTACTTTTGCACATGAAAATGCACATAAAATTTTACACAAAAAAATGGCTTAGTAAACTAAGCCATTTTTTTTATGACATAATCCAAATATTAGTCATTATTAAGAATCCAGGAATCCAAGCTGTAAGAACTCCTTCAAGGATACTAAGCCATGGTGTAAATTTCTTAAGGTCAATTTTAAGGACAATTTCTATCCAAGCAGTCACCCAAAGAACTCCCCATAACCACCAAATTATAGCCATCATTACATTATAGCGATTTGTACCATCACCCCATTGTAAAATACCAGCTGGAATTGTAGTTATAGTAACATATAAACTATACCAAGCAAAAATTCTACCATCTAAATTGAAAATACCGTTTATTCCTATAAACAAATATGTAAATCCAAATAATAAACCTGTAGCACTAGCATAATAAGGTCCCATAGAATTAGGACTTTGAGCTTGTGCAATAAGAAGACTACCAAAGTTCATTACAATAGACAATCCACCAGTAAATAGGTTCATAATTGCTGTTGATTTAGGATCAATATTAGTTAATCTAGCAACCCCATTAGTTATAAGAACAACCCCAACGTATAAAAGTACTGCACCTAACATTGTGTACACCTCCAATTAATTATTCTGCAAAGTTATTATTTGCAATTATTGCCTTAATTATTTATCTAATAGTATAAATAATATAATAGGAATATAAGATGTATTGATAGTATGTAAAAATAGATAATAAAAACTTAGGGTTGTTGACACAGGAACAGTTATTTATTAACATATTAATATACAAAATATGGAAAAATGAATAGTTGTTAGGAGGGGAAGTTTATGCACAATCAAGTAATTTATATCGAAATTGAAAGCATTAGACCTAATGCTTATCAACCAAGAAAATATTTTAATCAAGAAGCATTAGATGAATTAGCACAATCAATAAAACAATATGGAATTATTCAGCCTATAACAGTAAGAAGACTTGAAAATATATTTGAAATAGTAGCTAGTGAGAGAAGATGGAGAGCATCAAAACTAGCAGGACTTAAAAAAGTTCCTTGTGCAATTGTTGATATAACAAATACTGAATCTGTAGAAATAGCTCTTTTAGAAAATCTACAAAGAGAAGATTTAAATTTTATAGAAGAGGCACAAGCTTATTATAATTTAACTAAAATTTGAGAGAATTCTCCCATCTCTACAGGTGGTGAGATGAATCGATGTAGCTTTAGCTAAACGTAAATAATTCCCATGTATTAATAATTCAAGCTTGGATATAATATAATTATAGGTTTCCAAAAGCAAGTCTTAAGCTTGCAGTACCGTAGGAAATACGGAAAGGGTTCTCCTAAAAAAACCCATAGCGTTGGAAACTGATAGTCTGTAAAATAATTACCTATATGGTTAGACAGGATTATACGAAGCCCCGACTTCAAGTCTTTAGGCTAAGTGGTGGGTATTTCACAATACCCGCAAAGTATGTTTCAAAGGACTGTGGTGATTCGGTTGAAATAACAGTTACAATATCTAAAAATAAAAAATAGTGTAATAATTAATTAATCATATTTTTCACAAGATATGTTAAACTGAAATAAGCATCTTATCAAAAATAAGATGCTTATTTTAGTTTAGGAGAGTATAACAAATGAAGATAAAATCACTCGTAATAAGTATTGCAGCAATTGTATCAGTTGTAATAGCAACTGAAGTGATATATCATGTGTCTACTGCGATAAAAACAAAGTATGAGATAGAACATCAAGTTCAAAAAACACCTGAACAAGTTTTAAATCAGCAAGAGGAAAATTTAACACCAAAGCAGGAGGAGATAGCTAGATATAAATCACAATTATTATTTTTAATTTCTGATTATTCTAAGATATCTAATGATGATCAAAATATTTTAAACATCATGAAACAACTTTTAAGTGCTAAGGTATCTGGAAATGTTAAAGTTGAATCTGCAAAAGTACAAGAAGCTAAAACACAGATTGATGAGTATTGGAAAACTAACAATCATTTTTCAACTAAATCAGGTTTAAAGATAAGTACAGCTTTTACAAGTTATTTAAACACTTTAAATGAATATTTAGATAATGGAATAAAAACTGGTGAATTAAATGCAGGGGAACTTCCAAAGTTTGCTGCAAGTAATATGGATGAGATAAATAATTCAATAAATAATGTCAAAGTACAATTAATGGGACTTGGAGCAAGTTTAGATTTGAGTTCACCAACTCATTTTACAATTCAAAATTCAGGGGATTATCAAGAACAAACATAAAAATGTTCCACGTGGAACATTTTTTGAAAAGAGTTTTTGAAATTCAAAATGTTCTACGTAGAACATTTTAAGAGAACTAATAAAATATTATGTTAATGTAAGAATATTATACTTTTATTATAATATGTAAAAATATATAATATTTATTAGAGAAAGGAGGTGAGATTCTCGGAGTGAGAGATCATTTTGAGATAGAATTATGAAAACTATAAGTATTTTTAATCAAAAAGGTGGAGTAGGTAAAACTACTACAAATATCAATATTTGCGCTTATTTAGCAACTTTAGGTTACAAAATTTTAGCTATTGATATAGATCCACAAGGGAATACAACAAGCGGACTTGGTGTAGATAAAAGAAAAATAACTAAATCAATGTACGATGTTTTATGTGGAAGAATGTGTTTAGAAGATATAATAATTCAAAGTCAGCTAGTAGAGAATCTTTATATAGCTCCGGCAAACATGGATTTAGCAGGTGCAGAAATAGAAGTAATGGCTAGAGATGAGAGAGAGTTCATATTACATAAAGAACTTGGGGATTTAGAGGATAAATTTGATTTTGTCTTTATAGATTGTCCTCCATCACTTGGTATGCTTACTATAAATTCTTTAGTTGCATCACAGTCAGTATTAATACCAATACAGGCTGAGTATTATGCACTTGAAGGAGTAGCACAGCTTGTTAATACAGTTAACCTAGTTAAAAAATCTTTAAATAAGAATTTAGAGGTAGAGGGTGCTGTTATGACAATGTATGATAGTAGAACAAATTTAAGCAATGAAGTTTATAAAGAGGTCAAGGGATACTTTGCGGACAAGCTTTATGAAGCTACTATTCCAAGGAATATTAGACTTGCTGAAGCACCAAGTTTTGGGTTGCCTATCGTTTTATATGATGATAAATGTAGAGGGGCACAAGCTTATGAGAATCTTACAAATGAGTTCTTGAAAAGACAGGGAGTTGAATTATAGTGGTGAAAAAATTTGGATTAGGGAAAGGGTTAGAAGCTTTAATTCCCATAGCTAGCAAAGAGGGGCTAGAGAAAAATGAGGGTGTTAAAAAGGTTGATATAAAGCTTGTTAAAGCAAATAGTGATCAACCAAGAAAGTTTTTTGATGATTCAAAGATAGCAGAATTATCTTTATCTATAAAAGAACATGGAATTATACAACCATTAATAGTAAGAAAGTCAGTTAAAGATAGATTTCAAATTATTGCTGGTGAGAGAAGATGGAGAGCAGCAAAACTTGCAGGGCTTGAGGAAGTTCCTGTAATAATAGCAGAATTTACTGAAGATGTAGCGCTTCAAGTTGCACTAATAGAAAATATACAAAGAGAAGATTTAAATGCTATCGAAGAAGCTCTAGCCTATAGAGAACTTAAAGAAAAGCATAAATTAACACAAGAAGTTTTAGCTAGTAAGCTTGGAAAATCAAGAACATCAATAGCTAATGTTATGAGATTATTAAAGCTTGATAAAAGAGTTCAAGACTATATAATAGAAGGTGTAATATCAGAAGGTCATGGAAAAGTTCTTTTAGCTTTAGAGGGGGAGGAACAATATAAAGTAGCGCAAAAAATTATAGATGATGAGTTATCTGTAAGAGATGTGGAAAACTTTATAAAATTCTTAGAGTCTAAAAATAATGAAGAAAAAGAAAAGGAGCCTAAAAAAATAAATCCATACTATAAGGATATAAAAGATAGGCTTCAAGATTATTTTGGAACAAAGGTGAACATAAATTCTACTAAGAATAAAGGTAAAATAGAAATTGAGTATTATTCTGAAGAGGATTTGCAAAGAATATTAGACATAATTAACTTATAATAAATGTTCCACGTGGAACATTTATAACAGAAAGGAAGAAATAACAGTGAACAATATTATAAACCTAATCAATCAAAATAGTGCATATATAATGATTGCTATAGCTGGATTTGCTATATTTGAACTTATTCTTATAATTATATTATTTGCTAAAATTGGTGGAGTAAAAAACAAATTTAAAAAGATGATGAGAGGAGTTAATAACAAAAACCTTGAAGGTATGTTAGAAGACTACTTAAAGAAAGTTGAAACTATAGAACTAAATTCAGCAGATGCTGTTGCTAAGTTTAATAGATTAGATGAAAATCTTAAAAACTGTGTTCAAAAAGTTGCTATGGTTAGATACAAAGCATTTGAGGATGTAGGAAGTGATTTGAGTTTTTCAATTGCTTTTTTAGATGAGAAAAATGATGGAGTTGTATTAACAGGAATCTATGGAAGAATGGAAAGTACAACATATGCAAAACCAATAGATAAAGGTATTTCAAGATATGATTTATCTGAAGAAGAACTTCAAGCTTTAAGTGAAGCTATGAATAAGTAATAAAGTAAAATCCCTAGAGAAATTTCTCTAGGGATTTTTTTATTTAAATTGTTCCACGTGGAACAATTTAAATAAAAGTTAAGCTAATAAGTTTGTTTTTAAGAAGAGTTTATAACCAACTACAAAGAATAAACAAAATACAATTCCAAGAAAACCATTAAGTTGCATACCTACAAAAATAGCAATTATAGATTCGATAGGTGTTATTCCAAGTGATGATGACATTAATTTATTTTCTAAGATTTGTCGTATAATACATAATGCTAAAAATGAAAGTAGCAAAAGTATAGCAAGTAGAGTCTTACCTTTTAAAAAGTAAAAAATTATTAAAGGAATATATATAATTGCCATACCAAGCAGTGGAAGAATATCAAGTAAACCTGCAAGGAGTGCAAGTGTGAGTGCATAATTTATTTTAAATGTTGAAAATATTAAAAAACTAATAGTTGTTGAAATAAACATTAGAAAGAAATATGAGATAGAATAATCAGAAATAAGTTTCTTTATACTTTCTAAAATATTTATAGTAGGGGAGTGTTTTTTTAGCTTACTAGTTAGTATATTATTTTTTTGCACAAAACTTTTAGTAAATAAATAAGTTGCTATTATTGTAAAAAACGTTGTGCTTATTATAAATGGAATATAGCTAAGAAATTTTATAAGATACTGCAAAATAGCACTTGCAGCTTCAAAAATACTACTAATTAATGTACTTATATGATTAGTTATAATCTCTGAATCAATAGATATTTTATATAAAGTAAGTTTCTCTTCTAAGTTGTTTAGGAAAATATTTATTTCAGATGAGTATGATGAGATTATTTTTTTAAGGTCGGTTGTTATATCAATAGTTTCAAGTGTTAAAGATAAGGTTAGAAGTGAAATTATTGCAATTATTGATATAAAAAATATTATAGTAGTTAGTAAAGAAGCTAGCCACCCCTTTAGTTTAAACTTTTTTGAAATATACTTAGTTGGTCTTTTAAGCATAAAAGCAAAAAGTATTGCAAAAACAAAAGGGGCAGTGAATTTTAATGTACCAAAGAAAATTACAAATACTAAGGTATAACATATAAAAAATATGCCCATGTTTTCTAATTTCTTTAAATATAGATACATTATCTTCTCCTAATATTAAATTTTAAATTTTAAAGCTTGAATTAAAAAGTCTATATCCTCTTTTGTATTAAAATAACCAGGACTGATTCTAACCCCACCGCATCGGAAAGACCCAAGAGTTTTATGTGCAAGTGGTGCACAGTGTATACCAGTTCTAGTAACAATTCCTTTTTCAAAGTCTAAATAAAAACCAAGTTCAGATGAATCTAAACCTTCGATGTTAAAGAGAATAGTAGAAGTTCTTTTTGTAGCATCCATAGAACCATAGATAATTATGTTATCAAGTTTTGAAAGTTCTAATAAAGCATACTGACAAAGTTTTTCTTCTTTATCTCGTATTTTTTCAATTCCCTCTTCTTTTATAAAGTTTATGCCTGTATGAAGCCCAATTATACCTGGAGTATTTAAAGTTCCATACTCAAACTTATCAGGAAGTTCTCTAGGATGGTCAAGAGAATATGAAGAACTTCCTGTTCCACCTACAAATACAGTATCCATTACTTCGTTAATTTTATCATCTATTATAAAACCACCAATTCCCTGAGGGCCAAATAAAGATTTATGTCCTGTAAAAGCAAGAGCATTTATATTAGATGCTTTCATATCTATTGGAATTACACCCGCAGTTTGTGCTGTATCAACAACGAAAAATATTCCATTATCCATACAAAGTTTACCTATAGAAGTTATGTCTTGAATAGAACCTGTAAGGTTAGATGCGTGTGACATAACAAGAAGTTTAGTATTAGGTTTTATAAGTTTTTCTATAGTAGAAATATTTATAAAACCTTCTGCATTAGCCTGTGCATAATCCACTTTAATACCAATAGTAGATTTAAGTTTCTCTAATGGTCTTAAAACTGAATTATGATCCATTGATGTTGTTATTACATGCCAATCTTTTTTTACTAAGCTATTTAAAATTGTATTAAGAGAAGTTGTTATGTTATTTGTAAAAATTACATTTTCAACTTTATCAAAATTAAAAAAGCCCGCAATAGTTTCTCTGCAATCATATAGCGCTCTATTTCCAGCAAGTGCAATTGAAGAAGAACCACGTGATGGATTACCACCAAAGTTAGTCATATAGTTCATCATATTATCAATTACACATTGAGGTTTAGGGAAGCTAGTTGCAGCATTATCTAAATAAATAGATTTATCCATAAATTAAAAACCTCACATTATTCTAAAATTTTAAATAATCCAAAGAATACAAAACCAATTGAAAGTAGATATAAGACCCAGTAAATTACACTAGAAGCATTAGCTGTAACATTTTCGCCAGCAATTTTCTTTAGTCCTCTTGATGCTAGTAAGTTAAGCATAATAAACCAAAGAATAGTTGTAATTAGCATAGAACTCAATGCAGCAAAATAGAACTTAGGACCATTTGAAATCCAAACGCTCATGATAGTACCACTAAGCGCAATCCATACAGATGGAGTAGATGGGTTTAAAAAGGTTATTAAAAATCCATTTATCCAACCAGGAACCTTACCTTTATTAACTTTTGATTTTTGATTTTCTGAATTTGTTTTTGAAAGTCTATTAAATATAAAAAGTATGCATCCAGATACAACCCAAAACATACCTTCTACATTGTTATTTAAATCTAGTATTTTATCGAGTCCAAAATGTATAAGGAAAATGTATAAATAATCCGCTAAAATAGCTCCAATAGATATTTGAAATCCACCCCAAAAGCCTTTATCGATAGCTCTTTTGACAGATTCCATTCCAGCAGGACCGAGTGGTATTGATGCACCAAGTCCTGTTAAAGAGCCTATAGCTATTGCCTTTAAAATAAACATAAGAACCTCTTTTCATTTGTATTTATCTAGTCTAAAAGTACACTTATTAATATAGGATAATATTATCATAGTTAAGAATAATATTCATATATATTTCATTTTATATGGTTTTAAGGCATATAGTATATTTAAATATTATAATAGTTAAGATATACTAATTACTGTAGTAAAAAGATTAAGAGGAGAGGTAATTTATGAAATTATACATTATGGTATTTAATAATACACACGAAGCTATGGCAGCAGAAAAAGTAATGGAGAAAGAGGCAGTAAAAGTTATGGTAATGCCAACTCCAACATACATTACAAAAAGCTGTGGAATAAGTTTGAAGTTTGATGAAGAGAGCATAGATGTGATTGATAAACTTATAAAAGACGAAGCAATTAAATTTAAGAATATATATTTCAGAGATGCAGAAGGTTTTAAAGTATATAAATAAAAAATAAGGTTAAAGGGGAGGGTGTATGCCGTCAGCGAAAGTTCCAGTTAAAGAGGTGAAAGATTCTATTATACAAATTTTGGGGATTCCAATAAACATGAATATCATAAATGATATTATTTTTAAGCTAATAATGATAATTATAGTTCTTGTTGCTATGGTTTTTATTATTAAAATTGGAAACAAGGTAATAGGAAAAGTAATAGAAAAACAAATAGATAAAAATAATAAATTTAGTATCAATATAGGTGAGAGAAAAGCAAACACTTTAGGTACTCTATTAAAGAGTATATTAAAATACTTTACATATATTATGGGGATTATATCAATTGCAGGAATAATAGTAGGTGGGACTATCTCACTTGCGTTTGCATCTGTTGGGGGTGTAGCACTTGGTTTAGGTGCTCAAAGTTTTGTTAAAGATATTATAAATGGAGTATTTATACTTTTTGAAAATCAATATAATGTTGGTGACTATATAACAATTGATAGATATACAGGAATAGTTGAAAGTATAGAAATTAGAAGTACAACTATTAGAGAATTCTCAGGTTCTTACCATATAATTCCTAATGGAATCATAAATGTAGTAACAAATCATTCTATGGGTAATATGCAAATAAAGGTTGAGGTTGAAATTGCATATGAGGCAAGCATAGATAAAGCAAAGGCTATCATAGAAGAGGTCTGTGAGAGTTTTGAAAGGTATAGTGAGGATGTAACTAAAAGACCGGTTGTAGTTGGCGTAACAGCTCTTGGGGCATCTGGGATGACTATAAAGGTGCTTGGAGAAGTTAAGGCAATGAATCAATGGAAGCTAGAAGCAAAACTTAGAGAACTTATTAAAGAAGCGCTTGATGGTGCTGATATTGAAATACCGTATAATAAGTTACAAATTTTAAATGTAAATAAGGTTGAAAGCAAGGAGGAAGTTGGAGTTAAATGATAGATAAGTTTGATTTAGGTGATATAGTAAAAATGAAAAAAGTACATCCTTGTGGGACTGATTTATGGGAAGTTATAAGAATGGGTGCAGACATAAAAATAAAGTGTACAGGGTGTGCTAGGATTGTGATGATACCAAGAGTTAAGTTCCAAAAAGCAGCTAAAAAAGTAGTGAGAAGTATAGGTCAAGAAGTTTAAATTGGAAACACATTTTAAATTTTACAAATTAGCAAATAAATAAACTTGCTTAACTATATTTTTAGTGATAGAATATTGTAATGTAAATCCCTGCTGTATTATAGTACAGCCAGAGGCCATGGGGAGGAGGTGTATAGAATGAGAAATTATGAAACAATTTTCGTAATTAACCCATCTTTAGAAGAGGAAGCTGTTAAAGCATTAATCGAAAAGTTCAAAGGTGTTATAGAGAACGGTGGTGGAACTATCGAGAACGTTGATTTCTGGGGTAAGAGAAGACTTGCTTACGAGATCAAGAAAGTTAGCGAAGGTTTTTACACATTAGTAAACTTTAGTGCTGGAACTGAATTACCTAAAGAATTAGATAGAGTATTCAAGATCACAGATGGAATAATCAGACACATAATCGTTAAAAAAGAAAACTAATTGAAAGGGTGGTATTGTAATGAATAAAGTTATTCTTATTGGAAGACTTACTAAAGATCCAGACTTAAGATTTGCAGCTGGAAGTGGTAAAGCTGTTACTAGATTTACTATGGCTGTAAATAGACCAATGAAAAGAGACGAAGCAGATTTTATAAACTGTATAGCCTTTGGTAAGACTGGTGAAACAATAGCACAATATCTTACAAAAGGTAGACAATTAGCGATTACTGGAAACATAAGAACTGGTAGCTATGAAAAAGATGGTCAAATGAGATATACAACAGATGTAATCGTAGATTCATTCGAGTTTATAGCAGGTGACAACGGTGGAGGAAGAAGTAATAATTCTGCTTCTTTTGATGGTGGAAATCAATCAACTTCTTCTTCTTCAGCGTTTGATTCTTTCAATAGCACACCAAACAATATGTCAGATGATATGATGCCAATTGATGATGGAGATATTCCATTTTAATTAAAATAAGTAAGGAGGGAAATGAACATGAGTAGAGATATGAAAAGAGGCGGCGGAAACGGCGGCGGAAAAATGAGAAGAGGCAGAAAGAAAGTTTGTGCTTTCTGTGTTGAAAAAGCCACTGAAATAGATTATAAAGACGTGCCTAAATTAAAGAAATATGTTACTGAAAGAGGTAAAATATTACCTAGAAGAATTTCAGGAACTTGTGCTAAGCACCAAAGAACTTTAACTGAAGCTATAAAAAGATCAAGAAACATAGCTTTATTACCATTCACAACTGAATAGTATAAAGTTTGAAATAGAAAAATCCTGCTAGTCAGGATTTTTTTTTGTTTTAAAAAGGTTTGAATTTATAAAAAACAAAATGCTATGAGGTTAGATTTCTAACTTCATAGCATTTTATTTTTTTAATATATTAAAGAGAAAAACCTAATAATAAAGTTAGGAAGAATTTATAAAGGATAAAAATATATTAAAAATACTCTATTAATCTATTTCTTTAGTTGCATAAATAACTGAAAAAATTTACAATTAGATAAGAGAGTATGGGTTTTAGGGGGAGATTTTATGAGAAAAGATGACTTTAATATAATGGGTAATATAAAAGCTATTGAAGAGCTTAAAGCGCAACTTATTTGTATAACAGGTGAGTTATTTACTATCTTAACTAAGGGTGCAGGCGCAACTAAGGGTGTAGTTGTGGATTGCATAGCATCACTTATAATTGTTTTATATGTCTTAGCAGAAAAGCTTGGATATGGAGCTGTAGAAGTTGATGATAGTGTTAAAAAAAGCTTGAAAATGGCAATAATAGAAGAAGATGTTTTAGAAAAAGATGGTAAAAGTCTTAGTAAATTATTAAGACACTTCAAAAAAAAGCTTTAATTACTTTCGGTATTGAAGGTAAGGAGGAAGCAAGTATGGAGAATTTAAGAAGTAAGCCCTTAATTGAAGGGGCTATATTAACAGCGATAGTAGTAGTTCTTATGATAATTGCGAATATGCCAGGGTTATTTATTATAGGAAATATATTAGTTCCTATACCAGTAGCGATACTTTACATAAAACACAAATGGAAAATATCTATACTATCGGTGATAGTGGGATTTATAATAGTAAGTTTTTTACTAGGACCTATTTCCGGAATTAATGCTGCATTATTTTCAGGATTTGTTGGACTTCCATTAGGATATGGTATCAGAGCTCGTAGAACAGGGACAGTTACATTGCTTTATATGGTAATAGGAAGTGTGAGTACTTTTATTGTATCAACAGCTATTACAATATATATTACAATGGGAACAACTCTTACTGCATTTTTAAATAGCAGATTAGCACAATATAAAGAAATTGCTAATACAGTAATAAAGAGTGCACCAAATGAGCAGTCAGTAGAAGCTATAAAACACTTGATGAGTTTTTGGACTGTTAATAATTTGAAATTAGGAATGCCACTTGTATTAGTTGTAATAGGATTTATAGCATCTATAATAATTTATAATATTGCTAGAAATATAATGTTAAAGCTAAAGTTAAAAGTTGAGCCTTTAAAAAGTTTTTCACAGTGGTATATAAGTCCTAAAGCAATTGCTATTATAATTGCTATTGCAGTTTTAGGAATAGAACTAAAAAAGAATGGAGTACCATTTGGAAAAGAAATTTTTGGTGGAACTTGGGGAATACTATTTATATTATTTGTATTACAAGGGCTAAGTCTTTTAGCATATTTCGTAACAAAGAAATTAAAGGCTAATAGAATTGTCATTGTAGTTATATTTATACTTTTAATTACATCAGGGATGTTTATATACCTTATCCCTATTGGCTTAGTAGATGTAATTCTTGATTATAGAAATCTAGATGAACATAGTTTAGGGAGTTTTATAAAAAGGAAGTTAGATCCAAAACAATAAGATGTAAGTTTCATAGGAGAAAATTATGTATTTTAAACTCAAACGGATGCACCTTGTAGCAATAATGCTTATATTTAGTTTGCTAATTATAGTTAATCTACTTGTATCAAGCAATTTAGTAGCAGGGCTTGTAGTGCCAACTGTTTATATAATTTTTCTTAGTGTTATTGTTATTAATCTTTTAAAAAAACAAGAAATTAATGATGAGGAAAATAAAAGAATAGCACAAGAAATTAAAATAACAATAGAAAACAATATCCTTGATTCTGTTTATCCAGCAGCTATTATTGATTCTTCAGGAAAATTATTTTGGTTTAATAAAGTATTTAGAGAACTTTATCCTGATTATAATCTTAAAAATAATAGAATAGTTGCAATAGTTAAAGGAATAGTAGTTGAAAAGGTGCTTAAATGTGATAGAATGACCTCACAAAAAATTTGTATCAACGATATAAAGTATGATGTGTATGGAAAATCTATTATAACAGAGGCAGGAGAAGAGTATTGCCTTGTTAATTTTACTGATGTTAGTACAATTCGTGATGAGCAAAAACAATGTGTAGTACTTGTTGAAATTGATAACTTAAAAGAGTTAGATGCTTATATTGATAATGAGGAAAAACCGACTTTACTTGCTGACATACAAAGAAGAGTAAATAAGTATGCAAATAGTGTTGGGGCGATGGTTAAAAAATATGATTATGATAAATATATTTTAACTATGCTTGATTCAGAAATTGAAAAAGCTATAGAAAATAAGCTTTATATATTGGATATTACAAGAGATATAAGTAGCTCGATTGATATTACACTAAGTGTTGGTATTGGTAGAGGTGGAGAAACTCCATATGAGAATCAGGAATTTGCTACAAGGGCTATTGATTTAGCGCTTGGTAGAGGTGGAGACCAGTTAGTTATTAAAACTAAAGATGATACTCAAATATTTGGAGGAAATACAAATGCGCCAGAGAAAAAGAATAAGGTTAGAGCAAGAGTTATAGCTCATGCTTTGAGGGATTTGATATATGAGAGTGATAGAGTATTTATCATTGGTCATAAAAATCCTGATATGGACTGTTTTGGTTCAGCACTTGGAATGGCTAGTACTGTGAAAAAATTAGGTGTTAAATGTAATATAGTATTAAATAATGATACTAATGCAATTAATAATTTTTTACAGACTGTTAAGGCTAAAGAAGAATATAAAGGTTTAATTGTTGATTCACATTATACTAGTAATAAAATTAATGATAAAACACTAATTATAGTAACAGACGTTTATAGTGAAAGTTACGTTGCTAATATTGATTTATTGAAGAGATGTGATAGAGTAGTTATTATAGATCATCATAGAAAGTCTACGGATTATATTAAAAATACTATATTAACTTATTTAGAAGTATATGCATCATCTACATCGGAACTTGTGACAGAACTTATTCAGTATATGTTAGACAGACCTAATCTTAGCATCACAGAGGCTGAGGGGCTGCTAGCAGGTATATTTATGGATACTAAGAACTTCACATTTAAAACAGGTGTTAGAACCTTTGAGGCAGCTGCATTTTTAAGAAAAATGGGAGCTGATACAACAGCAGTTAAAAAAATATTTAATAATGATTTAGAGAGCTATTTAGCTAGATTTGAAGTTATTAAATCAGCTGAAGTTGCAGAAGGAATAGCTATATCAGTTTGTCCAAATAGCCTTGCAGAGGTTGTTTTTGCAGCACAAGGGGCAGATGAACTTATAAATATAGTTGGAATAGAATGTGCATTTGTATTTGTTAAGGTTAAAAGTAAGATTTACCTTAGTGCAAGATCAATTGGTGGTATGAATGTTCAAGTAATAATGGAAGCTTTAGGTGGTGGTGGTCATAGAACTATGGCTGGTACACAGTTTACAGATATAAGTGTTGAAGAGGCAAAAAATAGATTAAAAAAAGCTCTTAAAGAGTATTTAAAAAATAGGGAGGCTGATGAATAATGAAAGTTATTTTATTAAAAGAAGTTAAAAATTTAGGTAAAAAAGGTGATGTAATAGAAGCATCAGATGGATATGCAAGAAACTACTTGTTCCCAAGAAAACTTGCAGAACAAGCAACAGACAATAGTTTGCATATATTAAATGCTAAAAAAACAATAGAGAGAAAAGCAAAACTTGCAGAAGTAGAAGCAGCTCAAAAACTTGCAGAAGAGTTAAGAGATAAAGTTGTTACAGTAACTGCTAAATCAGGAGATGGTGGAAGATTATTCGGAGCTATCACAAATAAAGATGTTGCGGGACTTATAGAAAAAGACTATAAAATTAAAGTAGATAAAAAGAAAATTCAAATGGAAACAATCAAAATTCTTGGAACATATACAGTGGAAATTAAGATATATCCAGAAATAACAACAAAGATGAAAGTTATGGTTGTTCCTGCATAGAAGGGGGATTAAAAATTGAAATCAGTAGATGAAAATAAAGTCATTAGCTATCTAATGGCAGACGGATTAAGTTTAGAGAGCCAAGTAGAAGTACTTAATGAAGTTGCAACAAAAATGTTAGATGATGGTGCAATGAGAGCTAGAGTGGTAAGATTTAAGCTACAAAAATATATGGACTCAGATAATTTATATGAAAAATTACATGCTTTAAACATGATTGTTTCAGAAGGACAATGTAATCATACAATTCCAACTGAAAAAAATTATGAGGAAGTTTTAGAAGAGATATGTAATAACATGTCAGGAGAACTTGCTAAAAGATATTTAAAGAAAAAGATAAATGCAGAGCTTGAAAAAGCACTACAAGAAAAACAAGAAAAGTACATGGATGATATGAGACTTGAAATTATCAGAAAGAAAAAAGGTCCAGAAAATGCAGGAACTTTAAATAAGCTTAAGCATTTAGAAGAGTTAGATAGTAAAATACCAAGTAAAAATATCATGTCACTTTTAAGACCACAAGATTTTAAGGATATTATAGGACAAGAAAGAGCAATTAAGTCATTAATTTCAAAGCTTGTATCACCATATCCACAACATATAATTATATATGGACCACCAGGAGTTGGTAAAACAACTGCTGCTAGAATAGCACTAGAAGCTGCTAAAAAAATCAAGAATTCTGCATTTAATGATGATTCAAAATTTGTAGAAGTTGATGGTACTACTCTAAGATGGGACCCAAGAGAAATATCTAACCCACTTTTAGGATCAGTACATGACCCTATATATCAAGGAAGTAAGAGAGACCTTGCTGAAATAGGAGTTCCAGAACCAAAAACAGGTCTTGTTACAGAGGCACATGGTGGAATACTATTTATTGATGAAATAGGTGAACTTGACTCATTCCTTCAAAATAAATTATTAAAAGTGTTAGAAGATAAGAGAGTAGAATTTACTTCATCTTACTATGACCCTGATGATAAAAATGTACCAGGATACATCAAATATTTATTTGATAATGGTGCACCAGCTGATTTTGTTATGATAGGTGCTACAACAAGAAGCCCAGGAGATATCAACCCAGCTGTAAGATCAAGATGTACAGAGGTTTATTTTGAACCACTTAGTACACCAGATATAGAAAGAATTATTACAAATGCAGCGAAGAAACTTGGAGCAATCCTTGAAGACGGAGTAGCTAAGATAATTGCTAACTATACAATAGAGGGAAGAAAGGCTGTAAATATACTTGCTGATTCATATGGTCAGGCACTTCTAAGAAGTAAAAGTAAAGAGCCAAAGAGAGTGAAAATTCTTTTAAAAGATGTAAACGAAGTTTTAAGTATAGGTAGATTTGTACCTTACGAAAAATTTGAGCAACTTGATGATAAAGAAGTTGGAAAAGTTTGTGGACTTGGAGTTTCAGGATTCCTTGGTTCAACAATTGAAATTGAAGCTGTAACATTTAAAGCTAGAAAAGCAGGTGCTGGAACAATAAGATTCAATGATACTGCTGGTTCAATGGCTAAAGACTCAGTATTCAATGCTGCTTCGGTTATTAGAAAAGTTACTGACAAAGACATCAAAGATTATGATATACATGTCAATGTAGTTGGTGGAGGAAAGATTGATGGACCTTCAGCAGGTGCTGCAATAACACTTTGTATCATAAGTTCACTTCTTGATAAGCCAATAAGACAAGATCTTGCAATAACAGGAGAAATTTCTTTAAGAGGAAATATTAAACCAGTTGGTGGAATCTTTGAAAAAATTTATGGAGCTAGAAGAAAAGGTATAAGACTTGTAACTGTTCCAATAGATAATGAGAGAGAAATTCCAAAAGGTCTTTTAGATGTTGAAGTTAGGGCTATTAAGGATATAGAAGCATTAATGGAAATTGCATTTTCATAAGATATAAACAAGGGCTATGTTGTAAAACATAGCCCTTATTTATATCTTTATAAAATTTTAACATTAATTTTATAAAGGGTTTCTTTGATTAAAAAACATAATAAATGATATAATATAGAAGATTGACTAAAAGTAAAAGTTAAGATGAATAGTAAGTATTAGCCTAAATTAGGCTATAAGCCATACTAAATACATATTTGAAATTTAAAGTAGTAAAATACTTAATTAAATAAACAACGAAAAATAAAATGGGATACAAAGAACTATTTATAGATTAGGAGGATAAGACAATGGATGCACCAGTAATGAAAAGTTTGCCCCAAAGTATTGAGGCGGAACAAGCAGTTCTTGGAGCTATGATGGTTGAAAGAAACGCAATAGCTAAAAGTGCAGAAGCCTTATCAGCAGATGACTTTTATAGAGAATCTCACAAAATAGTTTTTAAGGGCATAGTGGAGATGTTTCAAAAAGATGATGCTGTTGATCAGGTCACTTTAATAGAATATCTTAAATCAAATGACATGCTTGAAAAAGCTGGTGGAATTACTTATATAGCAGAAATGGAAGCTGGTGTTCTTAGTACAGAAAATATAGGTGAGTATATAACTATAGTTGCAGATAAAGCAGTTCTAAGAAGACTTATAAAGGCATCTACAGAAATAATATCAAGTTGTTATAATGAGCAAGGTGATGTTATGAAGGTTGTAGATTCAGCAGAGAAAAGAATATTTGATATATCAGAAACTAAAAATTCAGGTGACTTTGAATCAATTAGTTCTGTTCTTGAAAGAGGATTTGAAGAGATTGAAAGACTTTATAAAAATAAGGGACAAACAACAGGTGTTGGTTCAGGGTTTAATGACCTTGATTCTAAAACTTCAGGATTCCAATCAGGAGAAATGATTCTAATTGCAGCAAGACCATCTATGGGGAAAACAACTTTTGCTTTAAATATAGCAGAACATGCAGCACTTAAAGAGGGAAAAAGTGTTGTTATATTCTCACTAGAGATGTCAAAAGAGCAACTTGCTTATAAATTATTATGTTCGCAGGCAAGTGTTGATATGCTTAGTCTTAGAACAGGTCAACTTGAAGATAAAGACTGGGAAAATATCGCAAGGGCAGCAGGTCCTTTATCATCTGCTAAAATATATATAGATGATACAGCTGGGGTTTCTATTATGGAGATGAGATCAAAATGTAGAAAACTTAAAGCAGAGCATGGAGTAGATTTAATTCTTATAGATTACCTTCAACTTATGAGTGGTAGTGGAGAAGAAAGTAGACAACAAGAGGTTTCAGAAATCTCAAGAAATATTAAAGCTATTGCAAAAGAAATGAAATGTCCTGTTATAGCACTGTCACAGTTATCTCGTGCACCAGAGCAAAGAGCTGACCACAGACCTATGCTATCTGACCTTAGAGAATCAGGTTCTATAGAACAGGATGCCGACCTTGTTATGTTTTTATATAGAGATGAATATTATAATAAAGAAACTGATGAAAAAAATATAGCGGAATGTATAGTTTCCAAGCAGAGAAACGGTCCAGTTGGTACTGTTAAACTTGCATGGCTTGGTCAATACAGTAGATTCGGTAATTTAGATTTATCAGATATAGATTAAATACTTAGCATACAGAAGTGATTCTGTGTGCTTTTCTAGAATAAAAGGAGGAGTTTTTATGAGTAAGAAAATAGGATTTATAGGTTGTGGAAACATGGGTGGAGCAATGCTTGAGGGGATACTTAAAGCAGGGATATTTGATAAAGAGAGTATTTTTTGTAGTGCAAAATCAGAAGAAAGTAAAAAAAATATATCAGAGAAGTTTGGAGTTAATGTAGCAGACAATACAGAAGTTACTAGAAATTCAGATATATTAATACTTGCAGTAAAACCACACTTTTTCTCAGAAGTAATAAAAGAGATAAAAGATTATGTTAGGGCAGATACAATTATAGTTAGTATAGCTGCAGGAGTTGGAATTGAAGATATACAAAGTATGTTTGGAATATACTCTTATGGACTAAAGGTAGTAAGAACTATGCCTAATACACCGGCTTTAGTAGGTGAGGGGATGAGTGCAATATGTGCTAATAAAAATGTTACTGATATTGAACTAGAAGAAATACAAGATATATTTAATAGTTTTGGAAAAAGTGAGATATTAGAAGAAAAATACTTCCATGGATTTATAGCATTATGTGGTTCCTCACCAGCATATGGATATATGTTTATAGAAGCTATGGGGACAGCTGGTATAAAAGCAGGAATTCCAGCAAATAAATCATACAAACTTGCGGCACAAAGTCTTCTTGGGACTGCTAAGATGGTTTTAGAAACAGGAGAGCATCCAGCAGTTTTAAAAGATAGAGTTTGTTCACCTAGTGGGACAACTATAGAAGCAGTTTCAGAGCTTGAAAATGCAGGATTTAGAAAAGCTATTATAGGTGCTATGGAAGCTTGTGAAAAAAAATCTAAAGAAATGCAGAAAAAGTAGTTGACATTCATTCTCAACTACTGCTATAATAAAGACAGAGGTTGATGATAATGAATTTCAATTGATTCGGAAGTCATTAAACACAACGAAATAAAACAAACAAACTCCTATAAAACAAACAAACAATACAAACAAAACAAAACAAACAATACAAACAAACAAATAAATAATAAAACAAACAAACTCCTATAAAACAAATAACAATAAAAAAAGACTGGGCATGTACACCCAGTCTTTTTTTAGTTATCACCAAATATTTTTTTATTTAGTTCTTGTCCAGTTTTTGTAGTAGCTAGTCCACCTTGAGCTGTTTCTCTAAGAGAAGCAGGTAAACTTTTACCAACTCTATACATAGCCTCAATAGTATCATCAAAAGGAATTTTACTATAAACTCCAGCCATTACTAAATCAGCAGTGCTAAGTGCACTTACAGCACCAGCAAAGTTTCTTTTAGCACAAGGAACCTCTACAAGTCCAGCCACTGGGTCACATACTAGCCCAAGAATATTTTTTATAACTATAGCACTTGCATTAAGAGCCATATTAACATCTCCACCCATCATTTCCACTGTAGCGGCACTAGCCATAGCAGCAGCAGAGCCACATTCAGCCTGACAACCACCCTCAGCACCAGATAAAGTAGCATTTTGAGCAATTATAAGACCAACAGCAGAAGAAGCAAAAAGTCCAGTTACAAGCTCATCATCTGAAAAATTAAATCTATCTCCCACAGTTAAAATTACCGCAGGTAAAATTCCACAAGATCCAGCAGTTGGGCAAGCAACTATTCTACCCATAGCAGCATTAACCTCAGAAGAAGAAATTGCCCTAGCAATAGCAGATACGATAGTATCTCCACAAAGAGTATTTCCTTTTTCTAAATACTTTCTGATTTTATAAGCATCTCCACCTATAAGACCACTAACAGAATAAATTTTCTTTTCTTGACCCTCATTAGCACCATCTCTCATTGCTTCAAGTATTTTATGCATATTGCTTATAACACCCTCACGAGAAAAATTACTATTTTCAACTTCATAATTTATTGCATAGTCAGCAAGTGACCAATTCTTTTCAGTACAAATTTTTAAAAGTTCTTCACCATTTCTAGCAAACATAAACTATACCTCCCTACTATCGGGCTTAATCATGATAATATTATCAACAGCCTCAATTGATTTAATTTCTTCAAGCATTTCACTAGGTATATTATTATCTACCTCAAAAATCATAGTAGCAGATTTCCCTTTTTCAGTTCTAAAAACTTTAAGAGAAGCTACATTTATATTCTGCTTGTACAATATTGCAGTAATAGCAGATATAGAACCAGGAACATCCTTGTGTGGAACTATTAGAGTAGGATATTGACCAGTAAAATCAACAGTTTGGCCATTAACTTCATTTATAACAATATTTCCACCACCAATAGATGAACCCATAACTTCGCAAGATTTCCCACTCTTAGTTTTCATAAGAAACTTAACTGTATTAGGATGGTGACCCTCTCCTAAATCAGTTGGTAAGAACTCAAAAGAAAGTCCAATTGACTTTGCAATTTCCATAGAATTTCTAAGTTCTTTATCAGCAGGTTCCATGCCAAGCATACCAGCAACAAGGGCTTTATCAGTTCCATGCCCTTTATAAGTTTTTGCAAAAGAACCATGTAAAAGGAAAGTAACACTTGCAACTTCATCTCCACAAATTGTTCTAGCAACCTTTCCAAGTCTTGCAGCACCAGCTGTATGAGAACTTGAAGGACCAATCATAACAGGCCCGATTATATCAAAAACACTAAATCTCTTCATTGTTTATCTCCTATAAAAATAAATTTAATATGTAATTTAATTTTATTTTATATCAAAATGCTAAAAAAGAGTAGCTATAATAATTATAGCCACCCATTTATATCAATATTATTTACAAAGATCATCACACATATTGCAATATTTCTCTAACCTGTTCTCAGCAACAGTCCAGTTAATGCTTGCAAAAACAGTATCAAGATACTTGCCTCTGTCTGTTCCAAAGTCCATAAAGTAAGCATGCTCATAAACATCTACAACTAAAATAGGAGCAGCACACCATAAAGCACCAACATCATGTGCATCTATTCCAACTACTCTAAGTCTTTTAGTAACCTTATCAATAGCAACAACTGCCCAACCTCTAACAGATAAAGCAACCTGCTTTAAGTAATCCATAAAACATTTTTCATCACAATATTGTTCTTTAATCATTTTAGCAAGTTTACTATTAAGGTTAGAATTACAATCAGAAGCACAAGATATATTCTCAAAATAAAGTTCATGAAGGACAACACCATTTAACGCAAAACTTTCTCCTTGTTTTAGAGATCTCATTGCAGAAAATGTTGGATTTGACCCAGCATAAGCCTGGGCATCCTTGCTTGCTTTTGAAATATCATTTACTTTAGCAACATATCCCTTGTATAACTTTAAGTGTTCCTCAACTTGTTTTTCACTAAGACCTTTAATTTCGCTAGGTTTAAAACATTTAGCTTCAATATCTTTGTACATAAAAAATACCTGCTACTCAAAATATGGACAAATATACCCATATCGAGATTTTTACTGCTTCCTAGCATC
>NZ_CAMQZG010000030.1 GCF_947039605.1 uncultured Clostridium sp. | reverse complement strand
AAGAAGTTTTAAAACTTCTTCTTTAGGAGCATCTAAAATAGCTTGTGGTGTTAAATAAGTACTTAAAATAGCAATAGAGCTATTAGAGGTTGTACTTGAAAAAATCGTATTGTAATTAGGGAATATTATTCGTAAATCAGCAGATAATTTTTTCTTAAAAGTAGAGCAAGTATCTGTAAGTTTGTAATATTCTCGAGTTAGAGATTTTAGTAGAAAGATATCGAGGCCAATACTTTGTGAAGTTTTAATATTTTGAAATTTTCCTATTTGAGCAATAGATAAGGCATCTTTTTTATCATTTTTCACTTTTCTTATATCTGAATTTTTGTTACACTTAGTAATAAGTGGATTGATAACAAATGTGTTATCAAAATTTTTGTTAAGATAGTGGAAAAGAGATAAGTGGTACACACCTGTGGACTCCATGAAAATGCCAGTTTTCATGTTAAACTCTTCTTCCACTTTTTTTATTTCTGTAAATAAGTGATTGAAGCCACTAAGATCATGTTTTATCTTAAAAGCCTTTCTATAAATATCACCATTAGGTTTTAATATTGCTACAAATGAAAAATCGGCTGAAACATCGATTCCTACTACTGGATTATTAAAAAATTTTGACATTGTATATATCTCCTTTAAATTTAGTTTAGAGATAGAATAGAAATTCCATTCTATCAGATAGTCTATAACCTTGTTTGTGACACGGGTAATTCCAAATTTGGAAACCCAACCAGCTAAACATAGAATTCTACCTGATGGAAGTGATACGCTATTTTACGGGTATCTGATCTATACGATCACCCAGGAGGGATACATCTATCTTCTATTCAGGAGTATTATACTAAAAAATATTTAATTTGGTTAGGTTCCCTTATTGGGATTTAAT
The DNA here is from genome assembly GCF_947039605.1 of uncultured Clostridium sp. Lineage (GTDB taxonomy): Bacteria > Bacillota > Clostridia > Clostridiales > Clostridiaceae > Sarcina. The sequence goes on along the minus strand of NZ_CAMQZG010000030.1, from coordinate 40,067 downwards.
ATAAAAACTAAAACAGTTAAAGATAAGCCTTCTAGTTTAGAAGTGAAAATTAAAAATAAGAATAATAAAGATGTGATGTGTAATAATGTTCGGTTAGAACGTATTTAGTTTTTACTGTTAAGTTATAACTACATCATACAAGGGAGGGTATAAGTGTAATCAAAAAATAAATAATAAAAGTTTATAAGGGGAGAGTTTATGTTTAAGGGGAAAATAAATAAAAAGTATATAATAATGTTAAGTTTTATTGTTATATTGACAGAATTTATGGGGTGTGGCAAGGGCATATTTGGAATTGGAAAAAGTGATAAAGAGATTACTAGCGTATTTAGTGATTTCCAAGAGTTATTCCCATCAGAAGATTTAATGTTTTTATATGAAAAAGGTGGTGCAATAACTGAGGAAGAATTAAAAAAAAGAAATGAGTTATTAGAAGCAGGAATTGAAGAAGAATATCATAGTAATGGTGTATGGGTTGTATCAACTAACTTTAGAAATAAGGAAAAGCGTGCACATGGTGTTTTAGTTTTTAATCTAGATACTAGAGAAGCTAGAGGGAATTTACATTTAGACTATGGAGAAGTGGATGAAGAGGGAGAGGATATTGATTATACATATCCAATTTATTATGATAAAGATGGTTTGCATCTAGTTGATGAAAATGTTGATCAAATAGTTAAAGATGAAGTGAAAAATTTTAAATTTGCAACTGAATTTTTAACATTAGATAAAAGTTATATAAAAAGTTTAAAACCTTCAAAAATAAGACATTCATCTAAAGTGGGTAGATATACTGCAAACTATCTTTTAACTTTAGAGGATAAAAATGTAGCAAAAATAAAAGAAATATATCCAGAATTTAAGATTGATGAAGAACATTGTAAATTAAATTTTGAAACAAGTAACACGGGATGGAGAAAATCTAAAGATTTAGAGATTATATTAGATGAGGAAAATGATACAAGTATTGAATTTTCTATACGTACGGATAGCATAGATACATTTGATAGTATAAATAAGGTTGAGGAATCTATTAACTTAGATGAGGTTGAAGAAGAGAAAGAAGAATTTACTGTCGAAGAACTTCTTGAAAAATATAATGATTTTTTCCCTATGTTTACTTCAAAAAATTTATTTTCTTTATATGATAAAGTAGGTGATATATCAAATGTAGAGGATAGGATGTTAGATAAAAAATTTGAATTAGAAAATGGAGATTTAGGGTGTTGGAATGTATCTTCATATTTGATTATTAATGATTATGAGTATGAGGTAGATTCAACTTTAAGATTTAATAGGAATACTCGAACCGTAGAGGGGGAGCTTAGTATAGTTAAAGATTCATATGGGAAAGATTATAGTATCTCTTGTAATGAGGAAGGAATGTATTTATTAGATGAGGATATTCCAAAAGAAGTTAAAGAAACTTTAGCTAGTTTTAAAATGATGAATGAGTTTATAACTTTAGATGAAGAGTATATAAAGAGTTTGGACTTTCAAAAATTTAGAGAGGGACTAAAATGCAAGTTAAAGCCTACTGATAAAAATATAGCTAAAATAAAGAGTTTATATCCAAAGTTAGAAATTGATGAAAATAATTGTGCGTTGGGGTTATATGGTACTGGAGTTCCTTGGGGTGTAGGAAGTTATTTAAGTGTGAAATTTTATCTTGATAAAGATGAGAAAAACAAACTATCCTTTGTTATGTTTTTTGATAGGGGCAAAGATTATAGCGAATAGAGAGTTTCAATGAAAAGTTTAATATTTTTAATTATATAAGTAATAAGAAAGCATAAAGAAATTTGTGCTTTCTTTTTTTTATCATAAAGTTGTTTTAAATATATATTTTTCTTTAATAGAAAATTAATAATTTTATTTGTAAATGTAAGAATTAACTATGTTATCATATATATAAATGGAAAAAAAAGGATATTATAAGAGGCAAAAGGAGAATTTATGAAAAGAAAGTTTATAGCAGTTACGTTAGCAGTTATGTTATCATCAAATTTCTTAGCTTGTGGGGGTGGGAAGAAAGAAGAAGCTAAAGGTGATAAGCCAAAAGCAGAAGAAAGCAAAGATGATAAAGAAGAGAAGCCACAAGGGAAAACTATAGATATAGCATCTATGAGAGAAAAGTATGCTAGTAGTGAGGCTCAGGATTATACAGAGGCAAAATATAATTTAGAGAGAAATCATACATTTAAATTTGATATAGCAGAAGAAGTTGCAAAAGAGCATGAAGAAGATTTATCAGCAATTTATAGTGTTTCATTAAAAGCTGATGGAAGTAATAAGGTTGATGCAGTAATATCAATAGATAAAGAGTCAGGGAAATTAAAAATAAAAGCACCAAGAATCCCAGTATATTATAACTCAGACGATTCTTTAGAATCAAAAACAGAAATAGTTGTTGATGAATTTGATACTGAGGTTGAAAGAGAGCATGAGTTAGATTGGGGAAATGCAAATAACTATTATCTAACAAAACATATAGATACACAAACTGGGGAAAAGTTAGCGAGGCCAGAGGTAACAGTATTTACAATTAAACCAGAGCTTGATACACCTACAGTTCAAGCATCTATAACTACTGAAGGATTAGTTCAACTAGAATGGGAGCCGGTTGAAGGCGCTGATAACTATATAGTATGTAAAGTATTAGAGAATAAGGACAAAGTAGAGGAGAAGTTTGGTAAAACTTATAGTGTCCAAGAACTTGCAAAAACTAAGGAAACTACATTTGAAAACTTTAGTGGTAAATTATTTGATTTTAATGGTGGTGTGCTAAATACAAATACTGATTTTGAGATGGTAAGATATGCTGAAGATAGTACTTTAGGGGAAGAATATCTACCAAGTTATTGTGTAATGGCAGTTTCAGGTGATAAAAAATCAATAGTAAGTAATATGATTTCAGCAGATAAGATAGCAGGTCAAGCTCCAATTGAAGCAGATCTTGAGAGAAATCAAGAAGAAATATTCAATAAATTTGAACTTTATGATAAAGAGAAAGAAATGCTACCACAAATAAAGGAAAGACTTGAAGCTTTCCCAACTCATGTATATGTAAAAATGGGAGATGGGGCAAGTGTAAAAGCGGCTATAGATTTTGATACTGATTACTTTGAATATCAAGAACTTGAAAAGAGCGGACTTGTAGGAATGTTTAGATATAAAATAAGAGGAACGTCTATTATAAAAACTTATCCAGTTCCAACTGAGGAAGAAAGTGAAGAATTTACAAAGGAAATTCTTGATATACTTAAAGAACTTCAAAAAAGACAAGAAGAAATAGTAGAACAAGGGTTAAATCAAGATGTTGATATAGATATTGAAACAACTCCACCAGCAGAGATGGAAGCGACAGAAGAGTCAGAAGAAGATACAACTGAAGAAAAAGAAGAAGATGAATCAACTGATGAGGATGAAGTAGATAAAGATAAGGAAGAATCTGATGATAAAGAAGAAGAAAAAGAAAAGAAAGAAGAGTCAGATGATAAAGATGATGAAGTAGACAAAGAAGAATCTGATGAAGATGAGAAAGAAGAAGAAAAGGAAGCGATAGAAACAGACGTAGTTGAAGTTGATGAAGAGATATTTGCTACAAGTGCTTTAAGTGAGTATGTTGCAACAGCTATGCTTAATAATAAAGAAGAAGTAAATCTTGATGCTTTCCCAGAAGCTACAAATAAGGATATTTTAATAGATGCTGTTTATGAGGCTATATATCAAAATCCAATGGTTATGACAGTAGATGCTATAGGATATGATTATGTTGATAATAATCTTATTGTAGAATATGGTCAAACAGCTGATGAGCAAGAAGAGAAGCAACAAGAAGTTGCAAAGGAAGTTACAAAGGTTGTTGATGAAATTATCAAAGATGATATGACAGACCTTGAAAAAGAGTTTGCTATAAATGATTACCTTGTTGATACAGCAGAGTATGATAATGCAGCACTTGAGCATGCAATGGAAAATGACATGACTATAACTGATGATAAGTTCAATGATTCATTTACGCCTTATGGAGTATTAATTAATAAGGTTGGAGTATGTGCAAGTTATGCAAGTGCCTTCAAGTTATTAGCAGATGAAGCAGAACTTGAATCAATAGTAGTTACAGGAAATCTTAATGGTAATCTACCTCATGCTTGGAACAGAGTTAAGATAGGTGATGAGTGGATTTCAATAGATGCTACAAATAATGATATAGAGCAGTATCCTAATGCACTTTTAAATCTTCCAGATGAAGTTTCAGAAACTGTGTTAGTAGAAGATGATAGATATATCTTAGATGAAAGAATTGGAGATTTTATAGCAAAGAGTGATGAATCAGAGTTCTATAAGGTAGAAGAAAACTTCTTTGATGAGGATAAAGTTGTAGATGAAATAGTTAAACAGATAGAAGGAGATGGTAAGGCAATTGTTAGAACAAGTTATGATTTAACAGAGTCTGAGGCTGTTGAGATTATCAATAAAGCTATTGAAAAAGGTAAGTTTAATGTTAAAGATGCATACACTTGGCTTGGAGTAATATCAATAGAAAAAGAATGAATTTTTATAAAAAGCAGATTCGAATTTGAATCTGCTTTTTATTATTTAAAATTAATTTAAGAAAAATTGCAACTTTATTGTTTTTTCTGTGCTCTAATAGGTGTAAGAGGGTTAATGGTACCATAACAAAGATTTGGAATTTGAGGGGGAAAAGATTATGCAAAATATAATTTCTTTGCGATGGCATAGAAAAAAGCATAAAGAAAAGACCGAGATTGATTTAGTGAAAGAAGCTATAAATGGGAATAAGGAATCTTATATAGAGCTTATAAAGATGAATAGGGATTATTTATATAAGATAGCTTATAGTTATGTTAAAAATGAAGAGATAGCACTAGATATAATTAGTGAAACCACATATAGAGGAATAGCAAATATAAAGAAATTAAATAAACCAGAATTTTTTAAAACTTGGATTACAAGGATTCTTATAAATATAGCAGTAAATGAGATTAAGAAAGAAGAAAAATATGTTTATACAGATGATGATAGTCCGCTTATAGTTGATGAAAAAAAGGATACTATATGTGAAAAGTTAGATTTGTATGAAGCTATGGATAAACTAAAAGATAAATATAAAACTGCAATAATGCTAAGGTATTTTAATGATATGAGTATAGATGAAGTAGCAAGTGTAATGGAACTACCAGTCAATACTGTTAAAAGTCATTTAAGGAGAGGTAAGGAAGCGTTAAAGGTATATTTAGGGGAGGGCTGCAGCAATGAGTATTAAAGATTTTGATGATATAAAAATTCCAAAAGATATAGATAAAGCAATTGAAAAAGGTATGAAGAAATTTGAAGATGAAGAATGTAAAAATGGAAGGTCTAAAAAGAAAAAATATATAGGAATAGCAGCAGCTATAGCAGGTATTATAACCTTAGGTATTTCAATCCCTGCTATAGCATCAAAAATACCTTTTATGGAAAGTGTCTTTGAAAAACTAGAGGAAGATGAAAACTATGAGAAGTATGCAACACAGATAAATCAAACAGTAGAGTCAAGAGGTGTAAAAGTGACTATTTCAGAGGCTGTAAGTGATGGATTAAATCTATATATAACTTATATAATAGAAAGTGAAAAACCATTTAGTAATGAAATATTAGAAGATGCAAAAGAGTGGCATGATGGAAAACAGGTATTAACAAATCCAGAAGCAGAAGCAGATTTTAAGAGTGAAGAGTTATTTTCAAGCTTATCATTGGTAGGAAAGTTTACTGATGAAAATACTTTTATAGGAATCGAAATGTATGAACTTACACATATTAAAAAGAAGATACCAGATGAGTTTATGTTAACTAAAAATATGGATTATTTTGAATTTGTAGTAGGTGAAAAAACTAGTAAGAAATTAAAGGGAGAGTGGAACTTTAAGGTTCCGGTTACAGTTAATAAAGACTTAGCTAAAAAAATAGAAATTAATAAAGAAGTTACTAATTATAAAGTTGAAAATATGCAGATAAGTCCATTTAAGATAGTTATAGAAATAGAAAATAAGAATGAAAAGTATGATACTTTTATATATGATGAATATGAAAATGAATTGTTTATCAATAGCAGTTCAGAAAGTTTGATACATGCAAGGGCACCAAAAAATGAAAGTAAGAGTATAAGATTAGTTGTAAGGCAGGTTAAAAACGAAAATTTCCTTGGGTATTCAGAAAAGGGAATTCCATCATATGGACCACCAGACTATGAAGAAAAGCCTATAATGGATATAGTTATACCAATAAAATAAGTAAAACACCTCAATGTGTATTTTTACATTGAGGTGTTTTATTATATCTTAATTTACAAGATTATGTTTCTTTTTCATATAAGCATAGATTGGAACTCCTACCATTATAAGAAGGAATCCGTATAATACAGTTTGTGCACCAGAGGCATAAATTGCCCATACACAGAATGCAAATCCAAGACTAGGTCTTATAAGAGAAAGTATTTTTTTTGCCATAGTTTTATTTGTTAAATCTATTACAAGCATCATTTCTGCAATAGTTGATACTGCATAAACTGGCAGATATGATAATGTAGATAGTAAAACAATAAAGTTATATGCACCATTTAAACCTTTGAAGAAGTTTAGTAGTAAAAGTGCATTTATAAGGATAGCACCTATTATAAGTGAAACATAAGGTGTTCCATACTTTGGGTGAAGTTTTGCAAAAAATCCAGGGAAAAGTTTATCTTTTCCAGCAGCGTATGCAGCTCTACCTGTAGCTAGTAGCCAAAGAATAGATGAACCACAAATACTTAATGCAATTCCTATATTTATATAGATTAAAGATTTATCGCCTAGTACCATTGCCATAATAAATGATAATGGGTCAGGGCTATTTGCAAGCTCTGTTCTAGTCATAGCACCTAGAGAAAGTACAGATACTACTATGTAGAAGAATAGTGCAAGACATATTCCAAGTATAGTACTGATTTTAACATTTCTCTTAGGATTTTTAATTTCTCCTGAAGCAACTGTTGCAACTTCGACACCTTCAAATGCCCAAAAAGTTACGGCAGCAGCCATAGGTATAGTTTTTATTCCACCACCTGATGGGAATAAAGGTCCGATATTGTTAACATCAAAAACACCACTTGCAAGAATTATAAATAATACTAAAATTATTAATTTAAGAAGTATAAGAATACTTCCAACTACTCCAGCAGATTTAGCACCTCTGATATTTATGTATGTAAATAACCAAATTATCATACTACTTAGTAAGAATCCATAGAGTGGATTTGCACTTAAAATTGGGAATACAGCACTTAAATATTTTAAAATTACGATAAATAGTGTTGCATTACCAATCCAGCATCCATTCCAATAAAGCCAAGCAGTCATAAATCCCATGAAGCTTCCTAAACTTTTTCTTGAATATTCAACTACACCACCACTAACTGGCATTTTTGAACCAAGATTTGCGAATGTAAGAGCAAGTATAATAGCTCCAACTCCTGTTAGAACCCAAGCTGCAATACTAGCACCAGCCCCTGTCACTTGTGCTAGTTGAGATGGGATAACAAATATACCAGCACCAATTATATTACTAAATACTAAGGCTATGGCTACTGTTAGTCCAAGTTCTTTTTTTAACCCCTTATTTTTTTTCTCCATTTCATTATTCCTCCAAAAGAATATTTTCTCATTTGTTTAATTTAGATAAATTAGGATTTAACCTATTTAGGTAAATCATTCAGATAAATATAGTTTCAGTTAATAAACATAAATTATACCTGTATTAATCATTAAGTATAGTTTAACACTTTACTATACTAAAGTAAAGCATTGGAAGTATAAAATAGAATATTATATTAAGTGCATTGTTAATAGTAGTTCATTTTGATAAAATAGAAATTAAGACTTTAGAGAAAAGGGGTAGAATTATGGAATATGTTAATGATATAAATATAATAGATGCAGTAATACACATACTGGATAATAATAATGATGAGCCAATTTTAAATAATTATAAGTTAGAGCTTACAGATGATATATATAAGTTTTTATATAAGCATATAGAAAAATGTTTTAGAGATGAAGAACTTAGATATGCGATATTTAATCCAGAGAATAGAGTGGTAAAGAACATATCACAAGAATTTTTAACAGGACTTAGAACTGATATAATAGGAGTTTCACAAGAGTTTGCAAAACAAATGTTTTACATAATGAATGCTAATAGAAGTATACCAAATTGTGATTTACTAACAGTGTATATTTCAACTGACCAAGGTCCAATGCTTGGGATATTAAAAATGGATTATGTGAAAAATTTTACTCATAATATAGATTTTGTTGATGAAAAACTTGGAATAGGAATTGTAGAACAACAAGCAGGACTTCCATCAGCAAGTCAAAAAGTTCAAAAGTGTGTTTTTATCAGACCAATAAAAGAAGATCAGGAAATTGATTTAATGGTTATAGATAAGCAAAAGAGAACTAAAGAGGGTGAAGATTATGGTGCAGCATATTTTGCAGATCATTATCTTGGATGTACAATAGTACCAAATGAGAGGGATATGACTAAAAACTTTATGAAAGCAGCTGAAACATGGACTAGAACTAATGTTACAGAAGATGCTGGTAAATCAGTAGAGGTTAGAGAAGTTATAAAATCAAAGCTTAAAGAAGAAGAAATGATCAATGTAAATGAGATTGCAAGAGAGATATTTAAAGAAGAACCAGAGGTTCAAAGAAGTTTTAATGACTATATGGAATCTCAAGGTGTAGAGCAAGATATTACAATTGATAAATCTTTTGTTGAGAAAAAACTTAAAAAGGTAAGATTAAATGTAGATAAAGAGATAGATATTTACCTTGCTGATGAAGCTTATAATGATAGTGATAAGTTTGAAATTATAAAAAATGGTGATGGAACAATAAATATTATGATAAAAAGAGTTAAAAATTATATAGAAAAATAAAACCTATAAAAAAGAGCAAGATTTAGTATATAACTAAGTTCTAGCTCTTTTTTTAGTTTTAATAATTGGTGGATAAAAAAAGGAACTGACAAAAGTCAGTTCCTTTTAAATTGGAATTAGTTCATTCCGTTTTCTGATCCTAAGATGTTATCGATTTTATCAGTAACTAAATCTTGAACAGCTGTTCTAGCAGCTCCAAGGTATGCTCTTGGGTCGAATACGTCTGGCTTTGTTCCAAATGTTTCTCTGATTGATGCTGTCATAGCAAGTCTGATGTCTGTATCCATGTTTATTTTACATACAGCCATTGAAGATGCTTTTCTTAACATTTCAACTGGAATTCCTTTAGCGTTAGCTATTTTTCCACCGAATTCATTACACTTGTTAACTGTTTCAGCAGATACTGCTGAAGCACCGTGTAATACGATAGGGAATCCTGGTAATCTGTCTTGAATTTCAGCTAATATTTCGAATTTTAATTGAGGTTTAGCATCTGGTGCAAATTTAACTGCTCCGTGTGATGTTCCTATAGCGATAGCTAATGAATCAACCCCTGTTTCTTTAACGAATCTTACAGCTTCATCTGGGTTTGTGTAAACATGTGAGTCTGCAACTACATCATCTTCAACTCCAGCTAAAACTCCAAGTTCTGCTTCTACAACTACGCCTCTAGCGTGAGCGTATTCAACAACCTCTTTAGTTTTTTTGATGTTTTCTTCGAAATCGTAGTGTGATCCATCAAACATTACTGATGTGAATCCAGCAGCGATAACTTCTTTAACTGCTTCTAAATTTGGACCGTGGTCTAAATGAACAGCGATATCTATTCCTGATTGCTCTGAAGCGATTTTAGCCATTGAAACTAAGTATTCTGCTCCTGCATATTTGATTGCTCCTGTTGAACATTGAAGAATTACAGGTGAGTTTTTAGCTTTACAAGCTGCAACTATTCCTTGAACGATCTCCATGTTATTGATATTAAATGCTCCGATTGAGTATCCACCCTCGTAAGCTTTTTTGAACATTTCTGTTGTAGTAACTAATGCCATTGTGTGTACCACCTTTCATAAGTTTTAATATATATTTTCTATAAAGGGTCTTTTTTAGACCCACTGGGACTAATCCCTTGTTATGTTTTTATTATAACCTAAATTTAAGAATATTTCCACTAGTTCATAGAATGTTCTTAATTCAAATTATATTTTCAAAATTTATCTCTTGCAATGATAAAATATTTTTAGTTTGGCTTATTATTTTATGAAGAGAAGAGAGTGATTCTCCGATTTCTTGTGACTTTGAAAATTGTTCTAAAGTAAGAACTTCACTATCTAGAGAGTCTAATAATTCATGATTTATATATAGGGATAGTAATCTATAGTTAGATTTAATATAAACTTCTAATTCTATGGAATTTTTGTGAATATTGTTCCAATTTAAAGTGTTATCAGAATTTAAATTAGAAGTTTCAAAAATTTCTTCGATTGTCTCACAGTATATAAGTATGTTATTGCAAACCTTTTTTAGAAGATTATGTGAGTAAAAAACAAAAATAAATACTGATAGAAATAGTAGTATGGAAAATATCATTTTTTTCATTATAAATCAGACCCTTTATTTAATTGTGCGTATTCTTGGAAAAATATTTTTTTTTCAGAAGTAAAAATGACTAAAAAAAGTTTATTTAATGGTGGTGCATTAAGTTCTGAAAGTTTATTAGATAACCAGTTGAAATCTTTACCGATTTCTGTAAGTGAGTTAATGTGTAAATTCCCATCTAAAAAAAGAATTTTAGGTAGATTTCTATGGAGTATTTGTATATCTAAATCACCTTTTGTCACTGGGGAGATTGCATCATGAGGAAAGATGGAAACACTTCCGTTATTTTCAAGAATTGCAAACTTGATTTGCTCAATATCTAGGTAACCTTTTTCTCTAATCTCTTCTAATAAATTTTTAACTGTCATTTTTTGATCTTTAAGATTTTTAATTTGAATTTTGCCATTATGTATTAGGATTACAGGTGTTCCATCAATTATTTTAGCTATTAAAGGAAATTTCATTTGAAGTTCTGTGAGTATTGTTTTTATCATTAAAAGTGTAACTATTGGGATTATACCAAGGAGAAGTGGAAGTCTTGTATCTTGCATGGGCAGAACTGCAAGGTCTGAGAGCATAATGGTTATAACAAGTTCATAGGGTTGAAGTTCACCAAGTTGTCTTTTACCCATAAGTCTTATTACAAGTATTACAATAAAATATAAAATAGTAGTTCTTATGAAAACTAGAAACATAAAACACCTCCTAAGTGTAGTTTAACAATATTGAAAATATTTATTCTAAAATAGGACACTTTTGGATGCCTCTTCTATAAAATAAAGTAACTAAAATTTTATTTTAAAAGGAGCGAAGTTTATGTGTATAAAAGTTATTGTAGATGGCGTTAGTAAAGTTATAGAAGAAAAAGTATGTTTTGGTAAGCTTCTTCCTATTAATTATAAGGAGCGATTAATACCTATTGTTTTAGCTAAACAAAATGATAAATATTATGAGTTAACTTCTAAAATTAAAGAGGAGGGGGAAATAAAATTTATAGATATAACTGAAAAAGTTGGGATGGATGCTTATAAAAGAACAGCTCAATTTATTTTTATAAAAGCGGCTATTGATATTTTTAAAGATGCAAAAATTACAATAGAGCATTCTATAAATAAAGGGATATATGGTGAGATTCATAAGGAGAGCCCTTTAACAAAAGAGGAATTAGCACAGATAAAAAATAGAATGGATGAAATTATAAGTTCTGATATAAAAATAGAAAAAAGGGCAGTTGATAAAAATATAGCACAGCAAGTTTTTGAAACATATAAAATGGATGATAAGTTAAGACTTTTAAGATATGTAAAAAGTGATAGGGTTAAGCTTTATAAAATTGACAATAGATATGATTATTTTTATGGTTCTATGGCATATTCAACAGGTGTACTTAAAAATTATGATTTATTATTTTATAACCCAGGTTTTATTATAAGACTTCCAAGAACTAAAAATCCTACAGAGTTACCAGTTTTTAAAGAACAAAAAAAATTATATGGAGTCTTTAAAGAAACAGCAAAGTGGCTTGATATACTAGGGGTTGCAGATGTTGGGGCATTAAATTATACATTAACTGATAAAAGTATAGATGAAATAATTAGAGTATCAGAAGCATTGCACGAGAAGAAAATAGCTTGCATTGCAGATAAATTTTCAGAAAAAAAAGATGCGAAAATAATACTTGTTGCAGGGCCATCATCATCAGGTAAAACTACATTTACAAAAAGGCTTTCTGTTCAATTAAAGGTTAATGGGTTAAAGCCTGTTATGATTTCACTTGATGATTATTTTGTGAGTAGAGATAAAACACCAGTTGATGAGGAGGGGAAACCAGATTTTGAATGCTTAGAAGCTTTAGATTTAAAGCTGTTTAATAAACATTTAAATGAGTTATTACTAGGTAAAGAGATTGAAGTACCTTGTTTTAATTTTAAAACTGGGGTAAGAGAGTGGTGTGGGAATAAAGTTTCATTAGATGGAGATAGAGTTCTTATAGTAGAAGGAATACATGGACTTAATGACAGATTAACTAGTGAAATTGATGATAAGTACAAATTTAAAGTATATATATCAGCACTTACACAACTTAATCTAGATAGTCATAATAAGATATCTACAACAGATGTAAGGAAGGTAAGGAGAATAGTTAGAGATAGTTTATCAAGAGGATATGATGCACAAAAGACATTATCTATGTGGCCATCAATTAAAAGAGGAGAAGAAAAAAACATATTTATATTTCAGGAAGAGGCTGATGTTATGTTTAATTCAACTTTGGTATATGAGTTATCTGTGCTAAAAGCACTAGCACTAAAAGAATTATCACGTGTAAGTGAAGATAGTGAGGTATATTATGAGGCAAAAAGGCTAAAAACATTTTTAAACTTTTTTGAAGATATAGATTTTGATAGGGTCCCAAGTAATTCTTTACTAAGAGAATTTATTGGAGGAAGTTGTTTTTATAAATATTAATATAAATTATAAAGGCTTGTGCAAATGTACAAGCCTTTATGATTTATAGTTTTCTATAAATTTGTTTTAAGAATAAGACATCTTTTTCTAATTCACTATATTTTAAAAGATAAAGGAAAAGCCCATCTATTATATATCGTCTTGATGTTTTAGAATTTTGTTCAAGAACTAATGTATCAATAGCTTCGTTAATCTCTTCTTTGTTTATAATAGCTTTAGAATTTTTTATAATTGATTTTAGACTATCAATAAGTAGTGAAGCTTCTTCTAAAAGTAAATCTTTATTAAAGAAAGAATCTGTATTAAAGTTCATTCCACAAATAACCTCTGAAGGAATAAGTGGTTCTTCATTAATATTAATTTTAACTATTGCAGAGATATCTCTTACAATATATTTAGAAACTTCTCTAAGGTCTTTTATAAGAAATTCTCTAGTTACAAATATTTGACTAAACTCTTTGACTAAACCAGCTAATGAGAGTGTAATATCCCAAATGATAGGTTCGATTTCTTTTCCATAAGTGTCTAGTAAGATAGCTTTAAACCAATTTAGTATACAGAATTTACTATCAATTAAGATTTTTTTAAACTCTTCGGCTCTTAAAATAGTTTGATCTTGATAAATCATTAATGTAAATTCTTTTTTGCTTGATAAGTGTTCAAAAAAAACATAGAGTTTTTCTTCGAATTTTTCAATATCAGACATACAACCTTCTAGGTCAATATTTTCAACTAAAAGAAATATTTGTTTATTTAAGTATTTAAATATTTGGATAAGTAGGTCTTCTTTTGATTTAAATAATTTATATATAGTTGCTTTTGATATATTACAATGTGAAGCTATATCCTGAACAGATGTTGCAGTAAAGCCTTTATTTGAAAATAAATATACAGCAGCATGGAGTATATCATTTCTTTTTTCATAAGTGTTATCCATAAAAACAGTCCTTTCTAAGTTTGAAGTATTAATTTTATAATTAGTTAAATAATGCTAATATTTGTGATATATTATTTTGTTATTCCAAGGAGATCTTCAACTCTATCTGACATATATTTATAAGAATCAGCAACACCTTGATTATATATTTCAGCTCCAACTTCATTTATTATAAAGTCTAAGACAATAGAGGCAGCAAGGTCACCTAATTGATCATCTCTTTCTGTTATAAAAAATTCTTGTATGCTATTTATTAAATCTCTTTCTCTTTCTTTTGAAAATTTAAATTTATTCATTAATTCACACTCCTAAGGTAAAATAATAACTATTATAGAACTTTATAGTTCTATATAAAAACTTATCAGTTCTACAAATAATTATAATATTAAATTTATTATAAAGCAAATTAGGAAAAAAAATCCTTATAAATTTAAGAAATTAAAAAAAATATCGAATATCTTAGTGTTAGAGGTATGTTTATGTGTCATTTTATGGCATTTAAGTAAAAATATGATATAATTGAAGAGGATACATAATAGTATAAAGATAATATATAGGGGGGATGGGAGATGATTTGTAAGGATGCTTTGAAATTAGATGGATATTTGAAAGCTATGGCAGATATTCAGTCTATGGCAGATTCAGATATGCAATATGATTTTGGTTTTGAAAAAATAAATTTTTTAGAAAGTCCAGAAGAAAGTTTTAGAAGTTATTGTGAAGAGTACATAAGAGAAGATGAGAATATTAGAGGTAGTATGGGATGGTTAAATCTTGGTAATACAGAAGGGGAAAGAATTTTAAGCTTTATAGAAGAGAGCTATAATCAAGTTTTAAGTTTTAAGGTTATAAATACTTTTGAGAAAGAGCTAGACTCTATTTTAAGAGTTTGGATTACTAATAGAGTAGTAAAATATAGTGAGAATAAAAATAAGACATCGGTAAATAATTATATATTAAATTATATGATGGATGAGCTAGGACTTAGAGGATCAAAATATTGGAAACTTGTGTGTGATAGTGATTTTATATATGATGCATTTTTCTATAATGTAAGTGATATTTATATTTTGAAAATAGAAGATGATTATTTTATTTTAAAATTTGGAGTGAAATATTTATAAAGTTTAAGAGTTTGGGAGAAGTTCCAGGCTCTTTTTTTTATGTATAGAAATGAAAAAAATATACAAACTAATTCTAGATATTTTAATATAGGAGGTGTAAATATTGAGGAATAAAAAGAAATTAGTTTTATCTATAGTAACTTGTTTATTTGCTATTTTTTTTATATCTTGCATAAATGCTACAAAGGAAGAGGTTATAAATGACGTTAAGGCTGGGAATTATCAACAAGTATTAGAAGATATACATGGACTTAACACAACTGAGAGGGTGCAAGTTCAGAGAGTTGCAGTTGAAAAAATATCATATATAGTACAAGAGGCGGAAAATAATAAAATAACATATTCACAGGCAGTTGATGAACTTAATTTTGTGAAAAAAATAGTTCCTAAAAATGATGAGAATAAAGTTAATAAAGCAATAGAATATATAAAAGGGTTAGACCAACAAAAAAATGTGAAGTAAATTAAATTTTAAGAGGAAGAAGATGTATAAATAGGTATATCTTCTTTTTTTGCTTTATATAATAATAAAATATAGGGTTTAAGTTAAGTGGTTATAAAAAATATTTGTAACATATTCAAAGAAATAAAAATATTATAGAAATTAAGATTTGAATTTTAAAAGAAATGAAAAAAACAAAATCTAGAGGGATTATCTAGACTTTGCTCATTATAATTTTGTTTGTTTCTTTGGGATTTGAGAGAGATTAATATATAACCTTAGTTTAATTATATAAAATACTAGTTATTTTAGGCTTAACAATATTATTACAATATAGATAATTATAAATTAAAAAGTATTAAAATGGGGTGAGGTTCTTGAGATTTAGTGAAAGAAAATTATATTTAGTAACAGATGAAAATATGAAATTAGAGGAGTTATTAAAAGGATTAGACGAAGCAATAAAATCAGGAGTATCAGTAGTGCAGTATAGAGCAAAAAGTAAATCAGTTAGAGAAATGGTTTATGAGGCAAATATGATAAAAGAAATATGCAGAAAACATAGAGTAATATTTTTAGTTAATGATAGAATTGATATAGCAATTGCTGTGAATGCTGATGGAGTACATCTTGGAAAATCAGATATGAGAGCAGATATAGCAAGAAGTCTAATAGGTGAAAATAAAATAATTGGATTAACGGTAGATAATAAAAAAATGCTCAGTGAGATTAAAGAGTATAAACTTGATTATATTACGGTTGGCAAAGGTCTTGAAGGAATTGAAAACGATAAGATAGATGTAATAACAGAAGAGAATATGATTTTTTTAAGAGATATATATAAAGGGAATATTTATGGAACGTATGGAATGAAATCACAGTTTGATAGGTATGATAACAAATCACTTATAGATGGTTTAATTGGAAGCTCTAGTGTTATATTTAGTGATTTGTATAGTGATAAATTAAAGAAGAAAATAGAAAAATTATAATTTTTTTGATAAATGATATATTATAAAAATCCTTGGTATAGAGCTAAGGATTTTTTTATAGTAAATAAAAGGTAAAATTAGGAAATTAAAGAGGATTTCAATTCTAAGTTGTAGAATATTAAATATATAGGGGGTGTGTTAAGTGATAAATTTAAAAGATAATGTAACCATCATAAATTTAATTAATTTAACTGGTGAGACAATAAGGGATATAGTGATAACTTACGCTGGAGATAAAATCCCTATAGAAGTTTTGAAAATAAAAAATGATTATGAAAAAACAGTTTTTTTAAATGTAGATGATATAGATGATTTAGTTAATTTAAAGATGATTTATAAGGAGAAAGAATATATTATATATAAGAATATAGATGTTAATAGTGAAGTTAATATTAAATTAAAGATATTAAAAGAGGAATCTGGTGAAGTAAATATAAAGTCATATTTATTTATAAAGTAAAAAATCAAGAGCCTTCTTTATATGATGAGAAAAACTCATCTCATAAAGGAAGGCTCTTTTTTAAGTAGAAATCAAAAAAATGATTTTCTCTTACAACTATATTTTAAGTAATTTAACTTTTTTTATGCATTATTTTGAAAAATAAACTTCTCTTAGATATAATATTATAAAAAGATGTTTATAATTAGTAATGAGTAGGGAGGGAAGAGGAATGAATAGAGCAAGTATTATTTTAAAGAAATTTTTTGGTTATGACAGTTTTAAGCAAGGACAATATGAAGTTATAAATAGTATTTTAAAAGGAAATGATACATTTTGTATACTTCCAACTGGTGGTGGTAAGTCGATTTGTTATCAAATTCCAGCTATATTGTTTGAAGGGCTAACAATAGTTATAAGTCCTCTTGTTTCTCTTATGAAGGATCAAGTGGATTCTGCTAGAGAAATAGGAATATCAGCAGATTATATAAATTCAGCACTGACATTAGAAGAATCAGATAGTATTTTAGAAAAAATTAAGAATGAAGAGATAAAGCTACTTTACATAACACCAGAGAGGTTAGAGTCAAGTTTTTTTGTGAGTAAGCTAAAACATATAAATATAAGTCAAGTTGCAGTAGATGAGGCACATTGCGTTTCTATGTGGGGGCATGATTTTAGAAAAAGTTATAGAAATATAGAGCCATTTATTAAAAAATTATCAAAAAGACCTGTGGTAACAGCATTTACAGCAACAGCAACAAAAGAGGTTATATCAGATACAATAAAGCTTTTGAATTTAGAAAATCCATTTAGTTATATTGGAAGTTTTAATAGAGATAATTTAGAAATTTCAGTGTTAAATGAGGATGATAAGCTAAGTTTTATAAGTTCACAGGTAAGAGAAAATGAAGATAAAGCAGGGATTATATATTGTAATACAACAAAAGAAGTAGATGCATTACATTTATATTTAAATGAACGAGGTTTTTATGCATCTAAGTATCATGGTAAAATGGATTATAAAGACAAAAACAAAAATCAAGAAGAGTTCTTAAAAGAAGATAGTAATTTAATTGTTGCAACAAATGCATTTGGAATGGGAATTGATAAATCTAATGTTAGATATGTCATTCATTCATCTATACCTAAAAATATAGAAAGTTATTATCAAGAAATTGGGAGAGCTGGAAGAGATGGAAGTAGAGCGGAGTGTTTCCTACTATATAATAGGGATGATATAGCTACAGTTGAGTATTTAATTAATACGAGTGTTGAAATGGGCAGGAGAGAGAGCGAACTTAGAAAACTTCAAAAAATAGTTGATTTTTGTGAGCAAAAGGCATGTTATAGAAGTTTTATATTAAAGTATTTTTCAGAAGAAAATACTTTAGATTATTGTAATGCTTGTAGTTATTGTTTACATAATAATGAGATAAGGGATATGACAAGAGAAAGTCAAATGATACTCTCATGTATATATAGAACTAAAGAAAAAGTTGGAGAAAGTGTTTTAGTAGATATTTTAAGAGGGATAAGAGGGCCAAAAGTAGAACAAAATAGATATTATGAGCTTTCTACATTTAGAATAATGCCTGAGTATTCAGGTGGTATGATAAGGGCAATACTATCAGAACTTATAAAGCAGGGATATTTAGATAGAAGAGAAAATACAAGGATAATGGTTAAACTTAATGAGAAGTCTATACGTATTTTAAAGGGTGAAGAGAAAGTTTATCTTAAAATAGAAGAAAGTGGTACAGATATTTGTTTAGATCAAGAATTATTTAAGAAGTTTAGAATTCTTAGGAAGGATTTATCAGTTAGAGAAGATGTAAAACCATATAATATTTTCACTGATAATATTCTTATAGATATAGTAAATAAACTGCCGGAAACTAATGAAGAATTAACGAAGATAGAGGGACTTCAGGAAGAAAAAATAAGAAAATATGGAGCATTTATAAGAACTATAATTAGAGATTATAAAAAACAAAAAATAAATAGCTGAAAAAAAGGATATAGTAATAATGAATGATTACCTTTTTATAGAATAAAAAATTTTACTTGAAAAGGATTCAATAGCAATTTTAAATAAATTGCTATTGAAAAAAATATATTAAAATATTGTGAAAATATGCTAAAATATAAGTAATTAGCAGAAAAGTGTTGAACTTGAGGGGAATATAGAAAAAAGGGGTGTGTTTGGAGTGGGAAACCCAGAAATAAAAGTTCTTATAGAAGAAATTTCTAAGTTAAGAAGTGAATTGATAGAAATGAAAATAGAAATAGAAAGTTTAAAAGCAGATATATCGGTAATAGGAGAAATAAATAAAGTGAATTCTAATTTAAAAGTTGTGGGTGAGAACACTGGACGAACTAATAATAAATTCACTTTAATAAAAAATAAAAAGATAGATTCAGAAGAAAAAAAGAAAAAAGTGGATGAGCTATCAACAAAAGAATTTATTAAACTTTCAAATGAAAATATAAAAAGTACGATAAGTAAAGCTAAAGTAGAAAAAGAAAGAATATCAGAAGATGATTTTAAGATAGATAAAAAAGATATGAAAAACTTTAGAGAAAAATTAAAAGACATAATGAAAAGTGAAGTCAGATATGATACATGGCTTAAAACAGGTGTTGAAAACTTAAGTAAAATAAGTAAAACACATTTTAAGTTTCCAGCAGCTAATGATTTTACAAGAGGTATTGTAGAAGTTAGATATAAAGATATGGTTTTAGAGGTATTAAAGGCAGTTTTTCCAGAAGCAAAATCAATAGAAATAGTGGCTATTGATTAAATAGAGAGATAAAAAAGTTGTATGCTTAATTTAAGCATACAACTTTTTTTGTGTTTTTAGCAAAAATATATTTTAAATTTATAAAAATGGTACTATAATATATATAAATGGAATATATTGGAAGTGATGCAGTGGAAAAGATGAATAAAATTAAAAAAATAGTATTATTATCTTTAGTTATACTTACAGGGATTGGAGTTTATTTAAGTATTGGTTTTACATATATAATAGGAAAATCTATGGAGAGTACTATGACAAATGGAGAAATTTTGTGTATAGATAAATTATATAATTTTGAAGAGATAAATAGAGGCGATATAGCAATACTAGACATAGACTATAAAGGTAAAGAAACAAGGGTTATAAAAAGAATAATAGGAATAGGGGGGGATTTGATAAAAATAGAAGACAATAAACTTTATATAAATAATATTTTAATTTCTGAACCATATTTAAAAGAAGTGATGCGAGGAAGAAATCAAGAATTTGAAGTTCCAGAGGGTAAAATTTTTATTATGGGAGATAATAGAAATATTAGTTTAGATAGTAGAAGTAATGATGTTGGATATATAGATTTTAATAAATCAATATATGGAAAAGTAATTTTTAGCGTGAGCAAATGGAAGATGGTATAATAATTTACTAAATTAAAAAAATTGATAGACTGATTAGACTCTTTAATCTATAATAGATAAGTGACTAAAAAAGAGAGAGTAAAATAAAATAAAGAAAGGCAGAATGTAAGTATTATGGGAACGGATAGAAGAAAACAAATTATAGATGCTATACAAGCTGCTATAGAAGAAGAAACATGCGTAGGTAAAAAGCAATGGGGAAGTCTAAAAGAAGAAGTAGACACATTTGAACTAATAGATGGCGGAAACAAAGTTTGGTGTTCATTTGGAGAAAGTTGCAAAGTTGGAGAAAAAAATCCAAGCAAAAAACTAGTGTACATATCAGAAGCAGAGAATATTGGTGGAGAAGTACTAGAAATTAGCCTACCATATAAATTATCGACTAGATACAATAGTCAAGTTTATGAAACAGATGAACTAATAGAAGTCAGAATGTATGGCAAATTTAGATTCAAAAAAAGAAATTATAAATCAGAAATTTTTATGGATTATTTAAAAGATAATGGATACGGAAATGAAGTAAGAATAGATGATGATTACAAAGAGTATGTAAGACTTTTTAATATTAGCAAAGATTTAAAATTTGATCTAGAGAATATTAAAAAAAGATTTAATAAATGGCTAGGTGTAATAAATGATTATAAAGAGTATAATTTTTTATTACAAGGCTAAATAAAAAAGCAGAATCAAATTAGATATCTAATTTGATTCTGCTTTTTTATAATTCATAACCATAATCAAGGTTAAGTTTATATAAACTTAGAAAAGCAGAGTTTGTTTCAGTTTTGATAAGTATATTATTATTTATAAGTATATCGAAATAAGAGTCTATATCCTCAAATGGTATATTTATATATTTACAAAGTTTAATAGAATCAAAAGCTTTATAGCTTTCAAATTCTAAGATGCATTCTAAAGCTAAAATTACTTTGAAAATTTTATCATCACTAACATCTAGGTTAAGTATAACTTGTTCGTTGAATTTTAGTAAATCTAATTGATTTTCCATTTAAATCTCCCTGAAAATTACTGTTATATTGTTTATTTATGCTAATTGTTGTTAAAGTGTGAATTTAAAAGGTTTTTAAAAAAAGTTAAATTAAATTTAATATTATACTAAAATAAGTTCTGGACTTTGATAGAGTATCTGACTATAATGGACTTTGTGTTAAAAAAATATTAAGAAATTAAAGGATTTAAATGTATTAAAAAGTAGTTTAAATGTTATAAAAAAATTTGCTTTTTTTTGAGTGTAGTATTTTTGTAAAAGAAATTTAATTGTTTTGGGGGAATAAAGAACAAAGTTTAAACATAAAGTTAATTCTTATTAAACTTGACGAAAAATGTCGAAAGAAAGTATATAATAAAAATAGATTTTAAATAGTGGATGAAAAAAATTTAAGGAGGCGTAAATATGAGTATAGCAACAGTATGGTCATTAGCAAGTCTAATGTTGATTTTATTTGCGATTTCAGGTGCTACGTTATTTTATAAGAATGGAAGGTTAGCAAAAGATATAAGAGTATATATCGGTGTAGTTGTTTTTGCTATATTATTAGCTATAGTGGCATATATTTCAATGCCAGGGGAGTTTTATATAGATAGACTTATAGCAGTTATAGGTGGAATAGCAGCAATCTCAGCTTTAGTTATAAAGCAAAGAATGTTCTTTTTATCAAAGATAATACTTATTGTTTCAATGAGCGTTAATATGGTTATCGCATTAATTTAAAAAAATATATTTTATATAAGTCTAGATGGGATACATCTAGACTCTTTTTCTATTCAAAAGTAATTATATTATTTTTGGATTTTTTTTTGTATTATAGATAGTGTTAAACTAAAGAAAAATATGGGAGTGATTAAAAATGCCAAGCCAAACATTTTTAAATTTAGATAAAGATAAACAAAAAAAAATATTAGAGGGTGCAAGTGAAGTTTTTTTAGAAAAAAGCTTTGATAAAGCAAAAGTTGTAGATATATGTAAGAAGTCAGAAATTCCAAGGATTACTTTTTATTCATATTTTGAATCATTAGAGGATGTCTACATATATACATATAGATATTTTTTAGGGGAATACTTTAACTTAGATACTATAAAAAATTTAGAGGAGGATATGAGCTTTTACAATAAACTGATTGACTACTTTGTTAATATTATTGATTCAGAACTAGGACTTAGAACAATTAATGAGGAACTTGAAGGATTTGATTTTCAGGATAAAATGATTACAAATTATATGATAGCCCTTGGAGTCCAATATAAATCGGGCGTTATTAGTAAACAGGAATTAATGATTAGAGCAGGTGAGATGTTAAGTAATATACAAAAATAGAAAACTGTATATTGTAGGGGCGGGCTTATTTTTGTACACTAATAGCAGAGGTGATTAGGAATGAAAAGAGTGCTTATTACTGGTGGAACAAGAGGAATTGGAAAAGCTATGGCAGTTGATTTTGCAAGAGCTGATTATGAAGTGCATATAGTTGGAAGAAATAAAGAACAAGGGCAAAAAGTTATAGATGAATTAGAAAATATTAATCCTAAAGGAATACATAAATTATTTATTGTTGACTTAGAATCAATAGAAGAAAACAAAAAGTTTGTATGTGAATATAAAAGTTTGTATAAACAGCTAGATTTATTAATTTTAAATGCAAATATTAGACCAAGGAAAATAGCGGATTTAACTAATGAAGGTTATAACAATATATTTATGGTAGGATGTATTTCAAGATATTTATTTATAAAAGAATTTGAAGATATTTTATTGACATCTAAAGAGGGTAAAATAGTTCATATAGGTGATGCAAGACTTTTGCAAAAAATAAATGAAAAAAATTTAAAGGTAGATGGAATTTCAGGAATGAAGTCATTACTTTCAGCTTATACAGGAAGTGCTTATTTTAATTATTTCTTAAATGATAGAGAAATAATTAAAGTACCTAGTATCTTTGTAAATCCAGGAATGGTTGATACTAATAATGAGCAGGGAGAAAAATCAAGTTTTTGGATTCGTATGATTTCTAAAAAGCCAGAAGTAGTTTCAAAGAGAATTGTTGATAATATTATTATGATAAGTTCAAATGAGAGTGCAAAAAAGTTTTATAATATAGATAAACTTTGCAGCTTAGATAAAAAGATTAGTAAAAAAGAAAATAATTTTAATAAGTTGTATGAAATAGTTCAAAACATTATAACTGTCAATCACATAAACTAAGTTTCTTACATATAAGTTTATGTGTAATATAATTAGATCAAGGAGGAAAGAGATTTGATAGAAGTTAAAAATATAATTAAAAAGTATCAAATGGGAAAAGAAACAATAGTAGCTTTAAATAATGTATCTTTGAAAATAGAGGATGGGGAGTTTTTAGCAATAATAGGACCATCAGGGTCAGGGAAGTCTACTATGATGCATATTATAGGAGGACTTGATACACCTACTAGTGGGCAAGTCCTATTTGATGGAAAAGATATATCAAGTCATAAAGATAAAGAAATGGCTAGATTTAGAAATGAGGAGATTGGATTTGTATTCCAAGCATTCAATTTAGAGAATACTCAGACAGCTTTAGAAAATGTTATGATGCCATTAATTTTTTCAGGAATGGGAAAATCAGAACGAAAGAAGAAGGCTATGGCAGCGCTTGAAAAAGTTGAACTAGGTAAACTTGCAAAGCATAAACCAAGTGAAATGTCAGGGGGACAAAGACAAAGAGTTTCTATTGCTAGAGCGCTTGTTAACGACCCAAAGATAATATTTGCTGATGAGCCAACTGGGAATCTTGATTCTAAAACTGGTGAAAATATAATGAAGTTATTCCATGATTTAAATGATAAGGGATATACATTTATTATGGTTACTCATAACCCAGAAGAGGCTGAAAAAGCTAGAAGAATTGTTCATATTAGAGATGGTAATATAACTCATGACTCTGCAAATGAAGGAGTGAAGTAAAATGAAAATTTCTGATAATCTTTCAATGGCTTTTAGAGATTTAAACAGAAGAAAGAAAAGAACTTTTTTAACTTCACTTGGAATTACTGTCGGGGCTATTCTTATTATATTAATGGTTTCGCTTGGGATGATGATAAAAGGATTTTTAGTTGACACTGTAAATAGTGGTGGAAGCACAAAAAATGTAACAGTTCAAGCTTTAAAAGCAGATGCAGTTATGCCAACTAATCCAAAAGAAATGGCAAAAGATATGCCTCTTTGGATAAAAAATAATTTTAAAGCATTAAATGAAAATAGTTTAGCAGAGATTGCAAAAGTTAAAGATGTTCAAGGTATACAAGCATATATCAATGCAAGTCTTGCAGAAATTAAAATAGATAATAAAGTATACTATGGAAACTTCCCTATAAAAGGATATGATGCAAATTATGATACATATTTTGATTCAGATGTTAAAAATGCAAAAAGTTCATCAAAGGATGTAAACTTTAAGGCAATTATAGCAGGAAAAAATATTTCTAAAAATGTAGATAATGGAATTGTAGTTGGACAATCTTTATTAAAAGATATAGGTGTTTCAAATCCTTCTGATATAGTTGGAAAGAATTTAAGCTTTGTAATAAATAATATAGAAGGAAAACCAGTTACTCCAATGACAAAAGAATTTAAGGTTGTAGGTGTAGAAAGTAAGTATATGCCAGATGGTAATAAATTTGTTATGAGTGCTAAAAATGCAGGTGATATAGCTGGATTCTTACAATACAATCCACAATTTATGAAAGACTATGGCTATAATGGTGTTGTTGTTGAGGCTAATAATATGAATAATGTAGCTAGTGTTCAAGCAGCAGTTCAAAAAATAGGTTATCAAGCAACTTCAGATAAACAAAAAGTAGATAGTATTAATGAGAATTTTGGGAATATAATTTTAGTTCTATCAATACTTGGAATTATTGTTTTAATAGTTGCAGCTATAGGAATAATTAATACAATGATTATGGCAGTAACAGAAAGAACAAAAAGTATTGGAGTTATGAAGTCAGTTGGAGCGAGTAATTCAGATGTAAAATCAATGTTTCTTGTTCAGTCAGGGGCTATAGGTCTTGTTGGAGGAGTTATTGGTTCAATTATAAGTGTAGTTTTATTTAAGGTAATTAGTATAGGTATTGCTCATATGCTTACAAAACAAGGGCAGGGAGTAAGTCTACTTAGCAATGTACCTTGGTGGCTTATACTTGCAACAATAATATTTTCAATAGTTGTTTCAGTTCTAGCAGGAGTTTACCCTGCATCAAGAGCAGCAAAACTTGACCCAGTAGAATCATTAAGACAGTAGAGAGGAGCAGTATTATGAAATTAACAGATGGAATAGCTATGGCAGCTAGAGATATTAGTAGAAGAAAACTTAGAAGTATTCTTACTATAATTGCAATTTCTGTTGGTAGTATGTTACTTGTGTCTATGCAAGGACTTGGTGGTACTATCAGTAAAACAGCAACAACATTTATATCAAGCTTTGGTAATTTAGAGCAGGTTATGGTTCTACCAGAGAAATATAATGCAGATAAATCGAATATGGCAGTAAATCAGCAAATGAGCCAAGGAATGAGTTTTTTACCATATACAGCAAATAAACAATTAAATCCTAAAGAAGAGGATAACTCAAAGAAAATTACAAATGCAACACTTGCAAGTGTAATGAAAATTAAAAATGTAAAAGATCTTAATGCATATAATGCTACAAAAGCAAGTAGTGTTAAAATTTCAGGAGTTAAAGAAGATGGAACAAGTCCATTAATTCTTGGATATGCAAAAGATTATAAATATACTCAAGAGGGTAAAATTGTAGCAGGAAAAGATTTAACAGGAAAGGCTAATGAGTTTCTTGTAAGTAAAGATTATCTAAAGGGTATGGGAATTACTGATTATAAGTCAGTAGTAGGTAAGGAAATAACTTTCACAGTTAAAATGCCAGATATCCCAGGAATGCCGATTAGAAAACCTTTGATAGTAAAAGGAATAGTTCAAGGAGTTTATACTGAACCAAACTCTTATTATCCAGGTAATATAATAACTTTAAGTAGTGTAACACAAGAAATAACAGCTTATTATATGGGGAAAACATCAAGTGAGATAAAACCTACATATTCAATGGTTACTATTGATGTTCCAAATCAAAAAGTAATACCAGAAATTAATAAGCAAATAAATTCTACTCTTGGCTATACAACTTTTAGTCTTGGTGAAGTTGTTGGAATAGCAAGTGTATTTACAGGGTTTATTACTATTATTTTAGATATTGCAGCTATAATTGTTATAGCAGTTGCGAGTGTAGGGCTTGTAAATACTATGACAATGACAGTTCAAGAAAAAAGAAAATGGATAGGAATAATGAGAGCACTAGGAGCAAGAAAGAGTGATGTTAGATTAATATTCTTAACTCAATCAATAATTCTTGGAACTGTTGGAGGAATAGTTGGTTGTATTCTTGCAATAGTAGGAATCTTTGGCGTAAATAAATATTTAATATATATAGGAAAAGATTTTATAGTTAATTTAACACCAGCAAATGTATTGCTAGGATTTATTGTAGCTATAATAGTCTCAATACTTGCAGGGATAGCCCCAGCAGGGAAAGCTGCAAAGCTAGATGTTGTTGAAACAATTAATGAAGAGTAAAAATGTTAGGAAAATGTTAACAATAATGAATAAGAAGAAGTTATAATCTAAAGTAGAGGAATTATAGCTTCTTCTTTTTTTAGGTTAAGGAGAATAAATATGAAAAAAATAATTGTGGCAATTATAATTTCTATTTTAATAGTTATAGGTAGTGCATTTATTTATCTTAAATTTAATAAAATAAATGAAAGTATAAGTAGTAATAAAAATAAGCTTAATAATATTAAAACTGAAAGTGTAAAAGAAAAATTACAAAAGGAAAAGCAACAACAAAAACAAGTAGAAGAAACAAAGTTAGCAAGTTTAGGATTACATAAAGTTTATAAGTCGTATAATTTAGAGATTTATGTTAAAGATAATCAGGCAGTATACAATCAATATAAAGATATTTTTGATAAGCAATTAACAGGAAAATATATGATGTGTTCTGGAAAAATTATTATAAATAATACAAATATAGAAAATGGAAATCTTGTTGCAAAGTTTGACCTTATTACAAAAACTAAAGATGAGAAAAATTTAGTTTGGAATAGTAGTGAGAGTTTGCATTATATTATGGGTAATAATACGGCACCAAAGCCAGAAAGTTATCAAAAATTAGAGGGAAATCTCACAAACAATGGAGTTTTAATACCAAGAGGGACAAAGTATTTTTACATAACTGTAGAAGGAACTATATATAAAGATTATTTAGTTGAAGGACCTATTAAATCTAACTATAATCTTGACCCAACAGTAGATGCAAAATTTGATTTATATCAAAATAACTATATTCCATTTGATAAAAGCAAAGCGGTTTTATTTAATGCGAATGTTAGCAATATTATAGGAGATAATATTAATACTGATAAAGGTTGGGTTAGTGTAGATCAAAATGGAATTATAGCAGAATTAACTGCAAAAAAAATAGATGAGATAAATAAAACTCGAGAGATGAAATCATTTGTTTCATTAAGACAATATCCTAGTGAATATTCAGAAATTATTTATCAAAGTTTTAAAGAAAAGAAAATTTATATTTTAAATTCTATGGAAAATATAAATAATAGCAAATATTATTATGTAAATGTAGATGGGATTTATGGATGGGTAACATCAAAAGATTTAAGAGAAAACTAAGGAGGAATTATAATGGAAAATAATATTATTAATATCAACAAAACTGCAATGGTAGTAATTGATTTGCAAGAAGGAATTGCAAGAAGAGAGGGATTAGCACCATATAGTGGAGCACAGGTTATTGAAAAATCAGCTAAGATGGTAAAAGCTTTTAGAAAAAATGGTGGTGAAGTATTTTTAGTTAGAGTTACATCTGATGGAAAAGATGGGTTAAAACCAGCATTAGATAGCTATGCTACATCTCCATATAAAGAGGGATGGGATGTATTAGTTCCAGAACTTGCACAAATAGAAGGTGTAAAAGTTATAACTAAAAGACAATGGGGAGCTTTTTATGGAACAGAACTTGAACTTCAACTAAGAAGAAGAGGTATAGATACAATAGTTCTTTGTGGGATAGCAACAGGCATAGGAGTTGATACAACAGCTAGAGAAGCTTATCAAAGAGGATTTAATCAAATATTTGTATCAGATGCAATGACAGGTCTTTCAGTAGAAGAAAATACATATGTTTTGAAAAATATATTTCCTAGAATAGGAAGAATTAGAACTACAGAGGAGATTTTAGAATATTTTAAATAATTATTATAAAAATTGGGTATATTAAAACTAAGGATAAAATAGATGAAAAGGAGAGTTTTATGAGTGATGAATTTGATAATTTAGGTTATGGGAAAAGACCTTTTTATAAAAGGGTATGGTTTTGGATTTTAGTAGTAATACTTATAATACTTTTATCTATAGGAATAGCTATGTCGTATATGGTAACAGATATTAAGGAACAGGCAGAGGCAAGATTAGTAAATCCTATAATGAGAAGTTCAACTGTAGTAGTACAAAATATAACTAATGATGATGGAAATATAGATAATTCAAAAGCAAAAGCGGTCACTTTAAATTCAGGAAAGTATGCAGTAGGAAAAGAAATTGAGCAAGGATTTTATATTGTGCAAACATTAAAATCTGGGAAAATAAGTGTATATAATAGTAAAAATGAAAAAATACAAGAAACAGATGTAGTTGATAAAGGTGGTTCTATTCCTCTAAAATCTATCTTTTTATTAAAGGAAGGAGACACACTTGAGATAACAGGGATGAGTAGTGTTAAATTTAGCCCATATAAAAGAGATTTTAAAACTGTTTTAAGCACAGGGACATATGAAGTTGGAGTTGATATAAAGCAAGGGGATTATATTATGGAGATACCATCAAGCAGTGGGATGGTATCTGTAAATAACCCCATTGGGATACCATTATTCAGCCAAATTTTAAATAATCAGGGTTCTCAAAATATAAAACTAACATTGGCAAATGGCGATTCTATTAACGTAAATGGAGTTAGTGGGATACATCTTGTAGGAATTGATAAATCAAATAAATAAGAAAATGCAGGGGTATACCCTGCATTTTTTACTTATTTAAATAATGATAAATTTTTGTTCATAAAAGTATTTATATCATTATAAGACTTCTGAACTGTAATATTAAGTGCTTTTAAATTTTTAGGATTTGGAACCTTTACTAAAGCTTCTTTGTTGTAAGCAATAACTGCATTTATGTAAGCATTATTTTTAAGAGTTAATTCACTTAAAAATAATGATTCAGCACGCACATCAGATGACTGAAGTTTGCTAGCAGAAGAGCTTAAATTATCATTTAAAGCAGTGACTGCATTTTGAGAATCAGGATATAAATTCACAACATTATTATTATTCATAGACATATAAAGATTTTCATTAAATCTAAAGATACTATTTATAATTTTATCTTGTTTAGCTTTATATTCTTGAACTGGATTTATAGCTACCGGCTTAGGTAAACTGATTTTTGTTGGTGCAGTTACAACCTTAGGGAGTGGTTTTTCAGTAGATGTAAATAAAGCACTAATCACCCAATAGCCAGCAAATATAATTATTGCAAGAATAGTCATATTTCTTAAAAATTTAAAAAAATTAAAACGAGTTCTTCGATGAGTTGTTTTCTTTTGTTTATTATTCATTTTTTTTTGTATCCTTTGTTTGAAATTTAAGTATATTATATAACAAAGTTGTATTAAAGAGAAATAAGAAACATAAATACTACTTGGATGTAATTCTATATAATAGTTATATAAACTTACAAAATCTAATATAAAAATAAAAAACTCTCCTAATAGTATATTAGGAGAGTTCCTTTAAAACATCTATGCCGTGTTATAAATGTTTTTATGATAGCTAGTATTCTTAGTTAATAGCTATACCCTACATTTAATAGTATGGGTAAAAAAGAAAGATTTTATTCAGTATAGTCTCTATCAAGAGTAATTATACAATTATATTTTGGATGTTCAGCTTTTATAGTATTTTTAATAGAGTTAATAATTTCATCATCACTCATTATATTTTTAGATTTAGCAAAATGAACCACGATATCAAATCTTAAATCTATAGAATCTTTTTTTTCAATAATTCTAAAATCATGCATTGATTTTAATAAGGGATTGTATTCAATCATTTTAAGAAGCTTGTCCTTAACTATTACAGTTTCACCTTTTGCAATATAAATAGGATCCATATGAATTGTTAATAACAGTTTATGTTTTTCAGAGATTTCTCTTTCAGCTTGATCTATAGTATTATGCATATCTATTATATTAACATCTGCAGGAAATTCTACATGAACAGAAGCGACTGTATTCCCAACACCATAGTTATGAATCATTAAATCATGAATAGCAATAAAGTTATTATATTCCATAAGTTCATTTGTTATTTGTTCTACAAATTCAGGGTCTGGTGCTTCACCTAAAAGCGAACTAATAGTTTCTTTTAAAAGTGAAAGTCCAGCATAAATTATGAAGAATGAAACAAGACCACCGACATAAGCATCAACAGGCACTGTTGTAAATTTAACTGCTAAAAATGAAATAGCGACGCAAGTTGATGCAAAAACATCACCAAAAGCATCCATACCAGTAGCTTTTATTGCACTAGAATTTATTTTTTTACCTATACTTGTATTAAAATATCCGAGCCAAAGCTTTACGAATATTGTAATTATTAAAAGTATAAAAGGTAGTAAAGCAAATTTAACTATAGAAGGATTAAGAATTCTTTCTATAGATGTTTTAAGAAATTCAAATCCTACAATCATTACCATGAAAGAAATTATAAATGCAGATATATACTCCATTCTTCCATGCCCAAAAGGATGCTCTTTGTCAGGTGGAGCTTGAGCTAATTTAAATCCAACGATTGTTATTATAGATGATAATACATCTGATAAGTTATTAAAAGCATCAGCAGTTATTGCTATACTTCCAGTTATAAAACCGATAACAAATTTAATAACAAATAAAATTAGATTAGAAATTATTCCAATCACACTAGCAAGATATCCATAAGAACTTCTTACTTTTTCGTCTTTATAATTCTCATTATTTTCGACGAATTTTTTTATTAATATTTTTGAAAACATAGGTTACCTCCATTGAATTTAGACCTTATTATATTATAGCATAAAGCAAACTTTGTGAATTATTATTTGTTTAATGAAGAATTTATAAAGAATTTGCTAATTTATTTAAAAAATGGTTGAAAAAGGACGATAAATGATATAATAATGGAGTGTAACCAAATTGTAATCATTTAGAGGGGTAAAAAGATGAAAAATAATAAGTTAAAAGCACTTTTGATGTCAACAGCAATCTTTACAGGAGCAATGTTAGATAGTTCAACTTTAGCTTTAGCAGAAGATATGACAACAAATGCAGAATTTTTGAAGAATACTGGAGAAGTAACACAACAGGTAAATGAAAAATCAACTCCGGTTATCAATGGGATAAAGGTCAATAAACAATTAATCGATATTAACTATTCAAAAGGTGTAACAATATCACCTAAATATATTGTAATACATGACACTGATAATAGAGCAGCAACAGCAGATGCGATGGCAAATAGAAATTATTTTGCAAATCATCCAAATGCAAAATCATCAGCACATTACATAATAGACGATTCGAATATAGTACAAGCTTTGGAAGATACTTGGAAAGGTTGGCATGTAGGGGATGGGGGAAATAGTGCAGCAGTGCAAAATGGTAACTCAATTGGAATTGAACTTGCAGTAAATAGTGGAAATAATTTTGATAAAACATACCAGACAGGTATAGAACTTACAAGACATCTTATGAGAAAGTATAATATTCCTGCACAAAATGTAGTAATGCATAATCATGCTTCAGGAAAAATTTGTTCTAGAATGATGATACAGGATAGACCTAACCTTTGGGAAGAATTTAAATCAAAAGCAGCAGTTGGAATGCCAGGAGAATCATTAGTCAATGATGGGATAGCACCAATAGCAAAAGGGAAGCTTATAAATGTTAGTTCATATTTAAATATAAGAACAGAGGCGAATGCCTATGCTCCAGTTTTAGGAAATGTTTATCCAAATAAAAGAATGAACATATATGGAGAAGAAAATGGTTACTATAAAGTAGATTTTATGGGTACTAGAAAAACTTATGGGTATGTAAAAAAAGAATATATTGAAATTTTGAGTGGTAATATTGATGAAGACACAGATGGAAGTACTCAAGATAAAGTTGAAATAAATAAAGATGGTTTAGTTTCAAATATTGCACTAGGATCAGCACTTAATGTAAGAAGTGGCCCAAGTACAGCCAATTCAGTTCAAGATAGATTGCCTAAAGATACAAAAGTTAAGGTTAATTATGAAACAAATAATTGGTATAACATAACTTATGGATCAGGAAAAATAGGCTATGTAAGTAAAAATTATATAACACTTTCTGAATCGGGAAATGAAGGGTCAGGTGGTGGAACTACAACTCCAGAAACTGATAAAAAGACTGGTATTGTTTACAATGTAAGTAATACTTTAAATGTTAGAAGTGGAGCTGGCACTAATCATGCAAAAGTAGGAATACTTAAAGCTAATGCGAGTGTTACTATAAATTATGCAAAAGATGGTTGGTACAATATTGATTTCAATGGGTCAACAGCTTTTGTAAGTGATGATTATATTAAAATTGTAGAAGATACGGATACAGATGGTAGTGGACAAGTAGATGTTACGCCAATAAATAAAGATGGTTTAGTATCAAATCTAGGTTCGGTATCAGCATTAAATGTAAGGACAGGCCCAGGAACTACAAATAGTATACAAGATAAGCTTCCTTTAAATACAAAGGTAAGAGTGAATCATAAAACAAAAAATGGTTGGTATAATATTAGTTATTCAGGAAAAACTGGATTTGTAAGTGGAGATTATATAAAGATTATAGAAGATAGTAGCACAGGTGGTGGTGGACAAACTGACACAACACCAGTAAATAAAGATGGCTTAGTAGCAAATCTAGGTTCAGTATCAGCATTAAATGTAAGGACAGGTCCAGGAACTACAAATAGCATACAAGATAAATTATCATTAAATACAAAAGTAAGAGTAAATTATAAAACAAAAAATGGGTGGTATAATATTAGCTATTCAGGAAAAACTGGATTTGTAAGTGATGATTATATAAAGCTTATAGAAGACGGGAATAGTGGAAGTACAGATGGGGGTAACATAAATCAAAATGGTACAGTTATCAATGTAAGCACATCATTAAATGTAAGAACTGGTCCAAGTACTTCTTATAGTATAAAAGATAAGATTTCAAAAGGAAAAGTTGTTAAAGTTAATTCAGAAAAAGATGGTTGGTATAATATTAGCTATGATGGAAAAATAGGATATGTAAGCAAAGATTATATTAAACTTTCAGGAAGTTCAAGTGGTGGTGGCTCAACAGGTGGGGACACTATAACACCAGAAACAGAAAAGAAAACAGGGTCAGTTATCAATGTAAGTAATACTTTAAATGTTAGAAGTGGTGCTGGAACTAACCACTCAAAAGTGGGGACTTTAAATAAAGATGCTAAGGTAACTATAAATTATGAGAAAAATGGTTGGTATAATATTAATTTTAATGGGTCAACAGCATTTGTAAGTAAAGATTATATAAAAGTTGATGATACAACAGTTGAGAGCACATCACAAAAAGGAAAGATAATAAATGTAAGCACTAATTTAAATGTTAGAGCTGGCAGAGGGACAAGCTATTCAATAGTAGGGTATGTTTTAGGTAATGAGATAATAACTGTTTTAGATCATAAAGAGGGATGGCATAAAATCGAATATACAACAAGTAGTGGTAAAAAAACAGGATATGTTAAAGATGATTTTGTGAAAATCTTATAAAAAATTTATGATAAAAAAGAGGAATGGAATTTATGAAGAAGAAAATAATAAACACACTGATTGCTACTTCGATAGTGACAGGAACTTTAGGGGTCAATACTAATATTGCAATTGCACAAGATAATGATGATATTCAAAGAGATTATCAAGAGGAAAATAAACTTTCAAAGGCTTCACATCGAGATATATTCCCAATTAAACATAATATAATGGGAGAAGCTAATGTATCAGCAGATGCATTTAAAGCATTTTTAAAAGCTCAGCAAGATAAATATGGATTTGAATATAAGTTAACTTGTAGCATGAATGAGTGGGTAGATACTGTATATGAAGAATCAAAAATAGAAGGTGTTAGAGCAGATATAGTTGTAGCACAAGCTATAAAAGAAACTGGTTATTTCAAGTTTGGTGGAGAACTGACTTATAAAGATAATAATTTTGCTGGGATTGGGGTTACTGGAGCATCAGGCGCATCAGAAAGCTTCCCAACAGCAAGAATTGGAATTAGAGCGCAAGTTCAACATTTAAAGGCGTATGGTTCAACACAGGCACTTATACAAAAATGTGTAGATCCAAGATTTAATCTTGTATCAAGAGGAAGTGGACCATCGGTTGAAGAACTTGCAGGTAGATGGGCATATCCAGGATATTCTACATCAAAATATAGTTCTTTAGAAGCTGCTGCAAAATCTAATGATTCTTATGGGCAACAAATTTATAAATTAATTGACCAAGCTAGAGTTCATGATGGAGATACATCAAAACCAGATATTGATGAGCCAGATGTTGAAATATCAAAGCCAGATTCAAGTTTAATTGCAAAAGGTAAAGTTACAGGAATAAGTTCAAGATTAAATGTAAGAAGTGGAGCTGGGACGAATCATTCTATTGTTTCAAGTCTTAGAAATAATCAAAGTGTTAATATATATGAAAAAACAAATAGTTGGTATAAAATTGATTATGCTATAAATGGTAGTACGAGTTATGGTTATGTTAGTGACAAGTATATTAATATAACTGAAAATCTTGAAAAACCAGATACATCAAAACCTGTAGAACCAGAAAAGCCTGATACTGGAAATGGTATTAAGGAGGGGCAAGTTATAAATATAAGTTCAAGATTAAATGTAAGAAGTGGGGCAGGAACAAATTATTCTGTCATTACAACTATTACAAATAATACAAAACTTACAATAAACTCAGAAAAGAGTGGATGGTATCATGTAACACTTGCTAATGGTAGATCGGGATATGTAAGTAGCAAATATATAAAAGTATTATCTTCTTCAGGAAATGACAGTGATGAAAATATAGAAAATATTAAAAGAGGTAAAGTTACGGGGATAAGCACAATTTTAAATGTAAGAAATGGTGCAAGTATGTCAAGTTCAGTTATAACTTACCTAAGAAATAATGAAACTGTTGAAATAATAGGAGAGTCAGGAAGTTGGTATAAGATTAAATCATCTAAAGCTAATTCTGCTTATGTTTCAAAAAAATATATCAAACTAGGTTAATATAAAAAGGTATGGAATCGTAAGATTCTATACCTTTTTTTAGTATAATTGAATTTGATAGTTAATGATAATAATTATTAAGTAAAAGAGAGTTAAATGAGGATTTCGCAACTTTTTGAGTAGGTAAAAGATTTATAAAAGGTGTATAATAAATATTAATAATAGTGCGTGAAGGAGAAATTAACTATGAAAAAGCAAATAGCAAATGAATTAATAGATTTTATATATGATAGTCCAACAGCTTATAATGCAGTAGAAACATTAAGAGCATGGCTTATAAAGGAAGGGTTTATAGAAATTAAATCAAGCGATAGATGGAACCTTTTAGAGGGTGGAAAGTATTTTGTTGATAAAAATAATAGTGGACTTGTTGCATTTACAGTAGGGTCTGGAAATGTTGCAGAACATGGATTTAAATTAATAGGGGCGCACACAGATGCACCTGGTTTTAGAATTAAACCATCACCAGATATGAAAGTAGAAAAAAATTATGTAAAACTTAATACAGAAGTTTATGGAGGACCAATATTAAATACTTGGTTTGATAGACCTCTTGGAATTGCTGGAAGAGTTACTCTTGTTTCAGAAAATCCATTAAAACCTGTAAGTAAGATAATAAATATAAATAAACCAGTTATGATAATACCAAATGTAGCTATTCATATGAATAGAGAGATAAATAATGGTATTAAAATAAATCCGCAAAAAGATACATTACCACTGCTTGCATTGATGAATGAAGAAATGGAGAAAGAAAATTATTTATTAACTCTTTTAGCAGATGAGATGGGAGTTGAGGTTGAGGATATATTAGATTTTGAACTTATGCCATATGAATATCAAAAAGGTTCAATAATTGGATTAAATGAAGAATTTATTTCAACAGGAAGACTTGATAACCTTGCGATGATACAAGCTGGTACAAAGGCTTTAGTAGATGCTAAAGTTAAAAATGGAGTAAATGTTATGCTTTGCTATGATAATGAAGAAGTTGGTAGTAGAACAAAGCAGGGAGCAGATTCACCATTCTTCCCAGAGGTTTTAGAGAGAATAGTTCTTTCACTTGGTGGGGATAGAGAAGATTTATTTAGAGCAGTGGCAAATTCATTCTTAATTTCTGCAGATTTAGCACATGCTATTCATCCAAATGCTACAGAGAAGCACGACCCAGTAGTCAGACCAATGATGGGAAAAGGTCCAGTTATAAAAATAGCTGCATCACAAAGTTATTCTACAGATAGTGAGGGAGCTGCTACGTTTGAAATGGTTGCTAGAAAAGCAGATGTTTCAGTTCAAAGATTTGTAAATAGATCAGATGTTAGAGGCGGGTCAACAATAGGGCCTATAGCTGCATCACACTTAGCTGTTAAAACAGTTGATATGGGAAATGCTGTTCTTGCAATGCACTCAATAAGAGAGCTTGGTTCAGTTGATGATCATGCGGATTGTATAAAAGTATTTACAGAATTCTTTAATTTATAAAAGTATTTATATTAGGGGAGCATTTGATGAAAATGTTCCTTTTTTATAAATAAATTATTAATTGATAAAAAAACTTGATAAAAAATAAAAAATACTTTATACTTTATTTAGAAAGAAGTAATAATGATTATTACTTAATAAGATAGAAAACTTTAACAAAAGATAAAAGGAGAATATAAATATGCCAGCAGTAATTGAAAAAAGACCTTCAGATTCAAAGATAATAACAAGTGAAGTGGTATGGCCGCATAAAGCAAACATAGCAGGAAATATGCATGGTGGAGAAATAATGAAAATAATGGATTCAACAGCATATGCAGCATCAAGAAGATATGCAAATACGAATACGGTAACAGCTAGAGTTGATGAACTTCAATTCCATTCACCAGTATACATAGGAGACTTATTAACATGTACAGCAGAGGTTGTTTATGTTGGAAGATCTTCAATGGAAGTTAAAGTAATAGTAGAGGTTGAAAGCCTTGAGTGTAAAGATGTATGTTATAGAAATAAAGCATTATCAGCATACTTTACAATGGTTGCTTTAGATGAAAATAATAAGCCAGTACAAGTACCTACTTTAGTAATTGAAACAGAAAAAGAAAAAGCTAATTATGAAGAGGGTAAAGAAAAATACGAAGCTCAAAAAAAGAAAAAATAGTATAATTCATAGTTATGAGTTAGAATATAAATAAAAAATAAAGTTTTATAGATTTATTAGTAAATCTATGAAACTTTATTTTTTATAATTAAATTTTTATAAAGGAGAAATAATTAAATTATAAATTTAGTTATATAAACAGATGAAAAATAATATAGTCAAAGGGACGAGTCAAGGGCTTATGGCAGGGCTTATGTGGGGATTAGATACAGTTTTTAGTGCTATGGCATTATCAATGTTTCCATTTATAAGTTTAAAACAAGCCGCTTTAATGGCACCTTTTGTAGGGGTGTTTTTCCATGATTCAATATCAGGGATTTGGACATTTATATACATAGTTATAACAGGTAAACTTCGTGATTTATTAAGGGTTATGAAAACTAAGTCTGTTAGAACAGCAGTAATGATTGGGGTTTTAGCAGGACCTATTGCAATGACAGGGTACTATGGGGCTGTTAATTATATGGGGGCATCTAATGCGGCCACATTTACAGCTATATATCCAGCCGTTGGAGCATTATTTTCAACAATAGTTTTAAGAGAGAGATTAAATTATAAAGCATGGCTTGGTCTTGGGCTTACAATTATAGGAGTTATAATTTTAGGTTATGGTGGAGATTCACAGTCAATGACTACAACGGGTATTTTATTTGGTCTTATGGCAATTCTAGGATGGGGTGGAGAAACTGTTTTATGTTCAGTTGGATTTGAAGCAAATGAAAATTTAAAGCCAGAGTACATACTTCAAATAAGGCAGATAATTTCAGGGTTTACATATCTTATAATTTTCTTGCCACTTTTATCAGCATTTCCAGTTGTCAAAGATGTAATATTTTATAAAGAAACATTATTTGTATTTGGACTTGCAGCACTTGCAGGAACTATATCAATAATATTTTATTATAAGACTATAGATTCAGTTGGACCAACAAAGGCAATGGGGCTTAATTCAACAGCTTCTATTTGGTCAATGATATTTGCATTAATTATCCAAGGGAAGTCTATAACTCCAACAATGATAATTGCAGCAGTTATAGTTATATTTGGAACTCTTTATATGGTTTCACAACCACGAAGAAAAGCAGAAAAGAAGCATTCTTAATTTAGGATGTTTCTTTTTTTATAGTGTTTTTTATGAAAGAAATAAAATTATCAATAAAAAAAATTTATGTAAAATAAGAAAGTTTTTTAAAGAAAAAAGTTAAAAAATAATCATATATAGAGCATAAGTATGAATATATTTATAACAAAAGGAGGGATTATATATGGATTTTAAAGAGTTTATTCAAAATGATAGAGAAAGCCGTAATAATTATAAATTTGAAGGTACGTTTATAGAGTATCTAGAGCTTGTTAAAGATAATCCTGATATAACTGAATTATCACATAAAAGAATTTATAAACTATTGATGGAACAAGGTGCACAAATTTTAAAGCCAGAGGATAACCAAAAGATTAAAAAACTTTATGGCAATGAAAAAATCAAAAAGTACAATTTCTTCAAAGATGATTTTTATGGAATAGATAAGGTAATAATGAAACTTATGAATTACTTCTATTCAGCATCAATGAAAGGTGAAGAAGCAAGACAGGTTTTATATCTTGTAGGACCAGTTGGTGCGGGTAAATCTTCCCTTGTTGAAGCAGTTAAAAAAGTACTTGAAACAGCACCACCTATTTATAGTATAAAAGGATGTCCAATGCATGAAGAACCAATGCATCTTATACCTAAGCATCTTAGAACACAATTTGAGGAGCTTTTAGGTATTCAAATAGAGGGAGATTTATGTCCAATATGTAAGCACAGACTTATGAATGAGTATAATGGAGAATATGAAAATGTTCCTGTTGAAACTAAACATTTTTCAATTCGTTCAAGAAAAGGGATTGGGGTAGTGCCACCAGTTGACCCTAATAATCAGGATACTAGTATTCTAAATGGGTCAATTGATATTTCAAGAATGGATATGTATGCAGAGG
>NZ_CAMQZG010000029.1 GCF_947039605.1 uncultured Clostridium sp. | reverse complement strand
TCTACACAGGCGAAGACACTCTTTCCCTACACGACGCTCTTCCGATCTATAGCTTCAAATGCAGATAAAGATAAAGGGACTGTAGTTATGAATGTTAATAGCGGATATAATGCAGGAGAGAAATGTGTTGCATGTATATATTGGGAAGTTGGTGAATTTAAATACTCATACTTTATAGGTGGTGGAAGAAATTCTTATATTTATGGGCTATTAGATACATTAGTTCAGAATATGGATGTAGAAACTTCAACATTAGGTTCAAAAGAAATGATTTTAATAAGCACTCATTGTAATTACAGTAATAGTTATATTTATTTTGGAGTTGATAATATTCCAGATAGATTTATTATTGGAAAAACTTCAGTAGGATTCCATTTTTGGGTAAAAGGTAAAGATACGAGTAGTTATAATATGTATGCAGGTCAGAATATATTAAATTATCAAGATTCGATTATTAATTTAAAGCATCTCAAAGCAACTAAATTTCCAACTCATAAAAATTTAGTGAAAACTTTAAGTAATTATAGTTTATCTTCGGCTATACAAGGAGCTATTCATCCAGAAGATGGAGATATATTAACTGGTAAATTTTATTCGTTTGATATTTTTATAGGAATAACAGATGGAACAATAATAGGAACGGTTGAAGAAGCTTATTCTATTCCAGAAGTTAGATGCAGTGAAGGTGGAATTATAAATGTTGGTGGAGCAATGTATTTAAAAATAAAAGATACCTATTATGTGAGGTTAACATAGATGTGGGTACATTTAAAATCTACAAATATTAATGTAGCAAATGATAATATATTTTATTCTTTTTTTGTTTCTGATGATATAACTGAATTAATAGTAAAGGTTGGTGGAACAGAACAAAGTTTTTCAAAAAAAGAAAATGAAGATTTTATTGATATAACAGTTCCAATTGCAGCAAGTAAAAATATATCAACTCAAATAATATTTGATTCAGATATTTTATTAGAGATTTTTTCAGCACCTTTTGGAAAAATAGATGTTACAGATAATATAATCTCCTCAAAATGTGAAGTATTAAAATTAATACCATCATTAGAAAGTATAAAGATTTTAACTAGTCAAACTCCAATATCGGTAGATGTATTAGAAGAATTAGTGGAAATAGAAACTATTTATAAACCTATAGCCGTTAAAATATCGACGGAATATGATAGAGGTTTAAATGATGGCTTGGTATTAGGGCAAATGATATAAGGGGATACTATGAAGTTTAATAAAATAGAAACCTATAAATATAAAGACCTTGAAAGATTTACTTATAAAGAACTTGAATCAGAAGCATTTACTCTCAAAAGAGAATATTTAATTTTATATGATCCTTTTGAAATAGATTTTTCGCATTTTGGAGAAGCTGTTTTAGATACAGCGATAGATCCAGTAATTAATGAAGAAACTAATGGTGATTATAGTTTAGAATTTAATGTTATAAAAGATAATATAGGAAAATATAAAAGGATTAAACCTTTAGCTATAATAAAAGCACAAGGTCAATTGTTTAGAATACCACAAATAACAGGAATTAAAGATAATGGATTTAGTCTTAAAATATACGCTCAGCATATCAGTTATGATGCTATAGAAGTATTTACAATAGATAGACTTGTTAAAGAGCAAAATGCTTATGAGACTTTATCAAGATTATTAGAAGCAGATACAAAAAATAAATATTCGATTGGTGTAACAGATTTAACTACTATATCTAGTGCTGAATTTTTAAAAGAAAATTTTATAGATGCTCTATTTAATAAAGTTTTAAAAAATTGGGGAGGGGAACTTATTAGAGATAATTTTACCTTCACAATAAAACAACGACAAGGTGAGTATAAACCTAATTTAT
Organism: uncultured Clostridium sp.; assembly: GCF_947039605.1. Classification (GTDB taxonomy): domain Bacteria; phylum Bacillota; class Clostridia; order Clostridiales; family Clostridiaceae; genus Sarcina. Next base: position 41,620 of record NZ_CAMQZG010000029.1, on the reverse strand, counting down.
ATATCAGATTTGGAAAAAATATTTCCAAGATAGATCTGAAAGTTGATTATAGCCAACTATGTACTAAAATATATCCTGAAAATAATAAGGTTCAAATTGAAGATGCTAATAATGGTTTTAGTTATATGGATTCTAAAAAAATAAATGAATATCCCATTATTTATCATAAAAAGGTTAGTTTTGATAAAGCAGAAACATCGGAGGAACTTAAACAGGCAGGTTTAAATTATTTAAAAGAATATGAAGTACCTAAAAGGACCATAACAGTAAATTTATTAGATTTAGAAAATAATAAAGAGTATGATAACTTAAAAGCTGCAATAAGAATGAATTTAGGTGATACTGTTACTGTATTTGATAGTGATTTGAATGTAGATGATGAAATGAGAGTTGTTGCAGTTAAAAGAAATGGATATACAGGTATTAAAACATCTATAACACTAGGGGTTTTAGCACCTTCGCTTGGAAGTAAAGTTACGGACCTAGAAGAAAAAACAAGTAGTATAGAAGAAAAAACAAAAAATGAAATTGAAACAACTGAAGATTTGAAAAATAAAGTTTCTAAAAATACGGCACAAATAGTGGCAGTAGAAAAGTTTACTGAAAACTTAAACAAGGATATTACAGCAACTAATAAAGAAATTGGTCAGTTAGCTGGATTAGAAACTATAACAAAAATTGATTTAGTTAGTGCTATAAATGAGTTATCAACAAAGTTTAGTTTATATACAGAAGAAAATAATAGTTTAAATGAAGAAGTTGTAAATACTATATTTAAATTGGGTGAAGTAGTCATATCTTTAAATGAAGAACAGCAAAAAATAATTGATTTATTAAAAGTAAATGGGATATATCCAGTATAATGGAGATAATATATATTATTTTGAGGAGGAAGAGAGATAGAAGAGTTATTAAAAAAATTCAAAGGATGTGAGAAAGACATTGACCGCAGTATTGAGGCGAAATGTAATAAGTTAGAGTTAACTTCTAATAGACAAAAAGAATTGAAAAATGAACCGTATGAGACAGAGGATTTTATACTTTTAGAAAATTCACCAAATATAAAAATAGTAAAGTCTGAAGAAATATTTGATGCCACATTATTAAGTGGAAGTTCAAGAGAACCGTATAATAATTGGTTAGAAGCTTTAAATGGAGTGGAAAAAATGTATTTAATTGATAAAATTTTTAAAAAATTAGAAGAGATATTAAATAAGCCAAGTGGTGGTGATTTTCCAGTGGTTTATGAATATCAAGGGAAATACTATATAGGAAATGATGGAAAGCATAGGTTGACTGTGTGTAAATATTTAAAAAAGAGCTTAAAAGTGAATCTAACAAAATATATAGATATTTAAATCTAATAGTAAAAATAAAAGAGCTAATCTAATTTAATCCTTAGTAGGGGGTATTTAAATTGAATAGCTCTTTTTTTATAGACATTTTTAGCAAAGACTTTATAAAAATAAATTATAAAGGGGTAATAAAAAGATGAATTTATCAGATGTTTATCAACAAATAACAATGGAGGTGCTATATTATATTTTTACTATTTTAGTAGTGTTTGATGTAGCAACAGGTATGGGGAAGGCTTGGAAGTATGGGAGGTTAAAAAGTAGAACTTTGAGAGATGGATTATTTGGAAGTATGGCAGAAATATTATCATTAATCCTTTGTATGTTAGCAACAAAATTAGTACCACCTACTAATTTTATAGTATTTGCGATACTTATCTATATGATTCTAAAAGAATTAACTAGCGTTGTAGAGAATCTTATTGAGATGGGAGCTAAATTACCTAGTTGGCTCATAAAAGGCTTGCAAATCAACACAGATAAACTAAATGATATGAACTTAGCAGATTTATTAGTGAAAGAAATAGATAAGGAAGAGGTGAAGAAATAAATGAAAAAAGGATTTATAGGAGTAGGGCATGGTGGAAGTGATCCAGGAGCAGTTGCAAATAAACTTAAAGAGGCTGATGTTAATTTGGTAATTTCTAAGGCTTGTAGAGATAAATTAGAGGAGCATAATTTAAATATATTATTATCAAGGAATATAGATGAAAATGATCCTTTACAGGAAGAAATAAAAGAATGTAATAAATTTAATCCTTTATTTGCAATAGATGTTCACTGTAATGCAGGGGGCGGAGATGGATTTGAAGTGTTCCATCATTATAAAGGTGGGAATTCTAAAAAGTTAGCAATGGCCATAGAAAAAAGAGTTGTTGAGTTAGGACAAAATTCAAGAGGGTGTAAAAGTAGATTAAATTCACAAGGTAATGACTATTATGGATTTATTAGAGAAACAATTCCACCAGCAATAATAGTTGAATGTGCATTTTTAGATAGTATTGATAGATATATAATTGATGAATATCATGAGCAAGTAGCGTTTGGAGAGGCAATAGCATATGGTATTCTTGATTATTTAAATATACCAATTAAAGAAATAGATAATACAACGAAGATGAGTGGATGGAGAGTTAGTATAGGTTATTTTGAGGATATAAATAATGCTAAAAAGAAACAAAAAGAGGCTATAAGTAAGGGAATAGACGCAAGTATAGTACCATATGAAAAGGCATAGCTATATAAAAATAAATTTAATAATAATATTAGGTATAATAGCATTAATATTATTAGTGTTATTCAAAATATAAAGTTTAGGCTAGATAGGAGTAAAATCTTATCTAGCCTTTTTACTTGTCTAAAACTATTTAATACTTTTAAATACTATACTCGTAAATGATAGTATGATTTTAAAAAATAAACAACATAATAAATATTAAATCTTAGTTAATATTTCATTGTTTTAATGGAAAAAACTTAATTTTATTGTAATATATACCTATATAGAATTATATGATTTGGAGGAGTTTATATGTATAACGAGCAATTATATCATACGTTAAGTAAAATATCAGAACTAAAGAACAATGAAAATATTTTGAAAAATATTTTAGAGTTCTATGTAATAAGACATGAAGAGCTATCTATAAATTTATTATCTGCACAGTTGTCAGAAACTTTTAAAATTGATAGTAACATAATAATTAATTACATTACTATCAATGGTGAAATAAATAAAGAAGGGTTTAATGATTTTGAAAAAATACTTAATATTTTAGATGAATTTAAATTTAAATATAGTATATTCTTTAAGGAAAGTATTATTAAAAGCAAAGATCCATTTAGAATAACTAAGTTTGATTGTGCTGTTGATGAAGTTGGAGTTTCAAATTTAACAATATCAAGAAATGATAATGTATATTTACAAGGAACTGCAAAAATCGAAGATCTCCTAGCACTAGGAACAAATTTATTTTTAGTTATTGAACTTTTATCGAAAAATTCCAAATTAAATATAAATCAAAAACATATTTTGGAGCAAGGTTTAAAACAACTAGAAAATATAGTTGGAAATATAGTTGAAAATATTAAAGGAAATGAATGATTTACAAATTTTTTTTGATTTTTTAGAGAGTATAAAAGAGGTTCTGTTAGTTGCATTAACTTGGATTCTTACAGAATATACAACAAGAAAAACAGAGGAAAGAGTTTTGAAAAGAGAAAGTCAAAATAGAAGATTCGAAAATTTGAAAAATTATAGCTTGATAAATCCTCTTTTAGTTAAAGCTTCTTTAGATGCAGAATCTAACTTTGTAAAAATTTCTTTGAGTGAACTAAGACAAGAGGTAAGTTTAAATATAAATACAGTATATTTATTAGAAAAAGAAAATAGGAATATTGTATTAGAAATAAATAAAAAACTTTTACTACAAGGACAGGCATTTACACAAGAAGCTAAAGATGAGTTGGAAAATCATTTAAAAAGTTTAGCAAAGGTATTTAGAGAAATTAACAAGGAGATTGTTTAATGGATAACATAACGTATACGAGTACCTGTTATGATAGCTTGGAAAAATATAAAAATATAGAAACATCTTTTGCCCAAATTGGTCAATTTTCTAAATTGTCAGAAGCTATGGATGAAGTTATTATAATCATAAAAAAATTAAAAGATGATAATTATTTTGTTCAAAAGCCATATGTGGAAAGCATAGTAAATAACCAATATGAGGCTATGCTTGAGATAATAATAAAATGTGCTGGAGAAGATTGTGATACAAATAATACTATAGTCTTTTTTAAAAGTTTTCAGAATATCATAAAACAGAAAGAAATATTGATGGGAAGTGGTAATCATGGTAGTTGATAATTATAAACCTAATGATATTTATATATCTAATAAATTTTATAATATCAAAGATGATATACTTGGAGTTTATGGTAATTTCACAGATTTAGGGAATGAAATTTCTCTTGAGTTCAAAGGATTTATTGTAACACTGGATAATCTTTTTAGATTATCAGTATATGGAACTAGTAAAACTACAGAAATTAATACTATAGTTTTTACTATAGAAAAAATTATAAAAAAATATTTCAAAAGATTTTCATTTAAATAAAGCTGCATTAATTTGCAGCTTTTTTTATTAGCTTGTTACCTTAATTAATAAATCGAAAATAAATATATGAAGAGGTGATTTTTTTGATAAAAAACAACTTATTAAATTTAAGGTTAGAAAGAAAATATAAAAAACAAAAAGACTTTGCAGCATTCTTAGGAATAAGTGAAAGTTACTATAATAAATTAGAGAATAATAAATCTGTTATGACAGTAGATACATTATTTCAAATAGCAAAAAAACTTAATATTGATATTAATGAAATTGTATTTGAAGAGGAGCAGTAGGCTCCTCCTTTTTTGTGCTTAAATATCCCAGTAAGAAAGAAAAAAGAATTTTAAAATATTTTTTAGAATAATAGGAAATTTTTTAGAGTCCGTTACATATAGATAAACTAGGAATGTAAAACAAGGTTGTTTGAGGTACAACAGTTTTTTTATGATAATTAATTATCAAATTTTTTGAAAAGTACAAAAGTAACAGCTAAGTTGGAAATGAACAATATTAAGGGGGCTATATGTCAAGATTGAAGATAATAATTGAATTTAATCCTAAAGATAGTAGAGAGTTTGAGGTTTTTGAAAAATTAAAAAGTATAACTTATCCAGGAACTATTATTAAAGATGTGCTATGCAATAGGGTTCCATTTACAGTGGTTGAAAAAATATTAGAGGGTTGCTATGAGAATATCTAAATATTTTGAAAGAAAAAGAAAGAAAAAGTTCATTAAAAACTGTTATATAAAAATGATATTGAATTTAAAAATATATAATACCTCCAATCATTATCCAGATAAATTAAAAATTAAATTTGTTGAATATGGTTATGAATTATATTTTGATATAGCAGGAATAAAAGAATTTGGGATTATAGAAAAGAACTTAAACTTTATTAATAATTGTTTTAGGGCTTATAGCGTTAAAGCATCAAATGATAGAGGGAATGTTATATTAATTATTTATGATGATATATTAGAAGAAAGTTTATTTACTAAACAAGATTTAGGAGCTTATAAGTTGCTACTAGGGTATGACTATGATGGTATTGTTACAACGGATATGAAAATATCACCACATCTACTTATAAGTGGTTTATCAGGACAAGGGAAAACAGGTCAATTGAGAATTATTGTGAAGAGTTTAGTTGGTGTAGCTGAGATATATCTTATAAATTGTTTTAGTCATGATTTTATAGGGTTTAATAAGATATCCTTTATAAACGGTAATGAAGCGATATTAAATTTTTTAGAAGACTTTAAACAAAAGAAATTTAAAGAACATGATAAACCTATTTATTTAGTTTTTGAAGAACTTATGACATTAAGTGAAGATAAGAAAATCCAGAAGTTAATTAAAGAATTCTTATGTGTGTGTAGACATTATAATATATTCATAATTGGGCTAATTCAAGTATGTAGAGCAGAAGATTTTAAAGCGAAAACATTCTTTAATAGTAGAGTTAGCTTTAAGCAAATGGATAGAAGTAGTTATGGTGTTGCACTTGGAAGTACAGGTGAGATGGAAGAACTAAAAAAAAGAGAGTTTTATAGTAAAGGAAGTAATGGGTTAGAGAAAGGTATTACTTATACATTAGAATATTAGTAAATAGGTGAATTTAAAGTTTAGAATGAATGAACGGTTGAATGCAATGAAGGAGCGTAGCGAACGAATTTTTAATTCTAGTGGAGCATAGCGACTAAGTGAAATGATTGAGTGAATGAATGAGAAACTTCTATAACTTGATAGTAGCAGTTTAACTATATCAAAATTAAAAACAATAACTAAAGTAAAAGAGTACTATTACAGGGACTGAAGTGTTATTTCTGATTTGAAAAAATATAACTTAAAGATAATAAGTTCTGGTGAAAATAGAGTAGAGGTTTATAAAGTTAGTGGATATTCTATTTTTATAAATAATGAAAGTAACAATAAAGATGGTAGATTAGGAAAAGAAATTTTAAATATAGAAGAAAAAGAAGAAAATCAAGAAAGAAGTAGAAAAACAACTTTAGTAAATGCAAGAAATAATATCATAAGGCTAATTAAAAGTAATGAAGATATGAAAACATTTATTACTTTAACATTTAATATTGATACAAATTATAAAGAAAGTAAAAAATATTTACAGGCAATGTTTTTAAAACTTAATAGACATTATAGTGAGTTTAAATATCTTTGGGTGTTAGAATTTGGAGAAAAGACAGATAGAATACATTATCATATGCTTTGCAACTTAGAACTTCCAAATATAGAATTTGCAGCAAGTGGAAAACGAAAAGGCAAAAAACATAAAGAGTATGAAAATGATTTTATGAAAAAATATTGGAAGAAAGGTTTTATAGATATAAGGGCATTAGATAAGGAAGGAAATTCAAATATAGCATTGTATGTTAGTTGTTATATAACTAAAGATTTACTTGATAGGCAATTAGAAGGGTATAGAATTTATGGCTATAGCAACAAAACTCTAGATAAACCACAAATATTAAATGATTATACAAATGAAAATTTAGAGGATATAATAAAATATTTTCAAAAAGATTATGAAATAATTTATAGTAATTCATATGAGATAGGATATAAAACAGATTATAAAGCCCGAAAAGGTACAATGACATATATAGATTTAAAGCGTAAAAAATAGGAGGTTTAATTAAATTATGATAATAAATAGTGATTTATTGATAACAAAAATTGATGCTAAACAGAAGAAAGATAGTACAGAAAAGTACTTAATGGTTAGTATGCTTGATTTAGTAGCTGGAGATTTATTTGAGATAATAGAGAAGGATATAGAGGTAATGATGAAACTTACACCAATGAAGAAGTACAATATAGATTTAAAGCTTACAAGTGGTAAGTATGGTCTGAAATTAGAAATTGCAGCAATTAATAAAGAGATTGGAGCAATATAAGAAATGAGTGAATTTCAATGTGAAGAATGTAAAAGAAAAGGTGAGGTTGGTCATTTAGAACAATTAAGTTTATTTGATACTTGCACAGATGAAAATGGAAAAAATACTGAGTATTATAACTTAGTATGTAGTCAATGTTTAAAAAGCTTCATAGGAGTAGTTGAAAAGAAAGATATTGAAGATAGAATAGATAAACAAATGTATGAGTTATCATTAGTTTTATGTAGTGAATTAGATGAATATATTAATCATAACTATGAAGATGATTTTCAAGGGTTTTTGGATAGTAAATTTAGTATTGGTGGATATATTACAGAACTTAGTGAATTATTAAAAGAATTTTAATGAAAAAAATAACTGAAATTTAATTTAAGGTGACCAATAGGTGACCAAAATAAAAAAAGAGCACTTAGATAATTACTATCTAAGTGCTCTTTATGCTTTTATTAAAGCGATTTGGTACCGAAAATGGGATTCGAACCCACACGATTTCTCGTCAGATTTTGAGTCTGATGTGTCTGCCATTCCACCACTCCGGCATGTCTATGATAAAAATATAACACATTTTATACTAATTAGCAATATATAAATGATATATTACTAAAAAATAAACATTTTTCTATAAAACTATTGTTAGTAGTAGATAATTTTGTTAGAATAGAATTCGGTAGGAAATACCGAAATAGGTAAAGCCTATTTTAAGAATATAAGTATACGATGCATTTAGGGATGATAAGTATAAGTTATTTTTTAGGGAGGAGAAATGAATATGATGTATTCAAGCGAAGTTCAAGAAATGTGTGTAATTGCTAAAGGACCTAATCATGGTTCTGCACCAATTCCTGTAGAAGGAAGATGGGTTCAGTCTAAAGAAGTATCTGATATTTCAGGATTAACTCACGGAATAGGTTGGTGTGCACCTCAACAAGGAGCTTGTAAATTAACATTAAATGTTAAGGATGGTATAATCCATGAGGCTCTAGTAGAAATGATAGGTTGCTCAGGAGCGACTCACTCTGCTGCTATGGCATCAGAAATATTACCTGGTAAAACAATATTAGAAGCATTAAACACAGACCTAGTTTGTGATGCTATAAATACTGCTATGAGAGAATTATTCCTTCAAATAGTGTATGGAAGAACTCAAACAGCATTCTCAGAAGGCGGATTACCAATCGGAGCTGGTCTTGAGGACCTTGGAAAAGGACTTAGATCACAAGTTGGTACAATGTACGGAACTTTAGCTAAAGGACCTAGATATTTAGAAATGGCAGAAGGATATGTTACTAAAGTAGCATTAGATGCTGATTCACAAATTATCGGATATAAATTCGTTCACTTAGGTAGAATGATGGAAATGGTTGCTAAAGGTATGGGAGCTGAAGAAGCTATGACAAAGGCTACTGGACAATACGGTAGATTTGACGAAGCAGTTAAAACAGTTGATCCAAGACACGAATAATTAATTAGAAGGGAGAAATTTAAAATGGCATTATTTGAAAGTTATGAAAGAAGAATTAATCAAATCACACCTGTATTAGAGCAGTACGGAATGAAAACATTAGACGATGCTAAAAAGGTTTGTGATGATTTAGGAATAGATCCTTATACAATAGTTAAGGAAACTCAACCAATCGCATTTGAGAATGCAGCTTGGGCATACGTTTTAGGAGCTGCTATAGCTGTTAAAAAAGGATGCAAAAATGCTGCTGAGGCTGCTGAAGCTTTAGGAGAAGGATTACAAGCTTTTTGTATTCCTGGTTCTGTTGCAGATAGCAGAAAAGTTGGTATAGGACACGGAAACTTAGGAGCTATGCTTTTAAGAGAAGAAACAAATTGTTTCGCTTTCCTTGCAGGACACGAAAGTTTCGCTGCAGCTGAGGGTGCTATTAAAATAGCAGAAAAAGCTAACAAGGTAAGAAAAGCACCATTAAGAGTTATATTAAACGGTCTTGGAAAAGATGCAGCTCAAATAATCTCAAGAATTAATGGATTTACTTATGTTCAAACAAAATTCGATTACTTTACAGGTGAATTACACGTTGTTAAAGAAATCGCTTATTCAACAGGAGTAAGAGGTCAAGTTAAATGTTATGGTTCAGATGATGTTAGAGAAGGTGTTTCTATAATGCATGCTGAAGGCGTTGATGTATCAATAACAGGAAACTCAACTAACCCTACAAGATTCCAACACCCAGTTGCTGGAACTTACAAAAAAGAATGTCAATTAGAAGGTAAAAAGTACTTCTCAGTAGCATCAGGTGGTGGTACAGGAAGAACTCTTCATCCAGATAACATGGGAGCTGGTCCAGCTTCATATGGTATGACAGATACAATGGGAAGAATGCACTCAGATGCACAATTCGCAGGATCATCATCAGTTCCAGCTCACGTTGAAATGATGGGATTAATAGGAATGGGTAACAACCCTATGGTTGGAGCTACAGTTGCTGTTGCAGTTGCAATAGAAGAAGCTCAAAAATAATTCATTCTTTTAAAAAAGCCACACAGAAACTCATTTGAGATTCTGTGTGGCTTTTTGTGATATAAAAACAATGTTAAAAGTTAAGGTGGTATAAATAGTTTATTAGAGGATTTTAATATAGTTTACTTGAGATTATATTAAATATACTTCTAAAAGAAATACTCGTAAAAGAGTATTGAAATACAAAAAAATAAAAGTTAATCAAAAATAAATAAACACATATTAATTCATAATTATTTAAATCAATTAATAATTATATAAAGTGGAGGTGAGATTAATGCCATTTGAAATATATTTAATTATTGGAATAACCTTATTAATTCTAGGTGTTTTAAGTTTTGTTAAACAAATAAAAGAAGGAATGTTTGCAGCGGTAATTGGTGGTGGAATCTGTATAGTAGTTTTTATTATTCATTATATATATAATCTTACTAGTAACTTTTTTGAAACTACAGGAATAACAATGAAAGATATTTTTACTTATATTATTTGTATTGCAGTTACATGCATTGCTTTTGTAATAATAATAGCACTTATTAAATTTTTAGGAATAAAAAAAAGATAAATTTCAATATTGAAATTTATCTTTTTTACTATTTATCTTTTTTGTTAGCCTCTATAACATGCTTTTTAGCAAGCATTTCAATTGTATCATCTAATTTAGTTAATTCAACTGAACCATATTTTCTTTCAAGAGCAGCTTTTAATAGTCTATCAGCTATTTCAGGATTTTTTGAAAGTAAACAACCATGACAGTATGTTCCAAGAGTATTTTTATATATACAACCTTCATATCCATCTGAACCATTATTGCCATATCCAACAATAGATTTTCCTATTGGTTTTAAACCTTCTCCAATATAAGTTCTACCAGAGTGGTTTTCAAAACCAACATAAGTTTCATTTAATTCTTCATTATAAACTACTGTATTTCCAATAAATCTTGTATCGCCAGCTTCAGTGTATAGATTTAATATATCTAATCCAGCAAGTTTTTGACCTTCTGGTGTTAAATAATATTTACCTAGTAGTTGATAACCACCACAGATAGCAACTAGAACTTTACCTTCTTCTATATAGTCTTTGATATCATCTCTTTTTTTATCTATAAGATCTTTAGAAACTATAGATTGTTCAAAATCTTGTCCGCCACCAAATAAAGAGATATCATATTTATCTTTATCAAATTTATCATTTAAAGATATATTTATTACATTTACATTTATTCCTCTTGCTTCGGCTCTATGTTTTAAAACAAGTATATTACCAATATCACCGTATGCATTTAATAAGTCAGGATATAAATGACATATATTTAATTCCATAAAAACACCATCCTTTACTTAATATCTTACCAAAGTTTTTGTATAAACCCTTTTGCGTGTAGATATTTTCTAAAATCAATCATAGCTGTATAAGTAGCTAATACATATATTTTATTTTCTGTACAATTAGTTATATTATTAGTTAAAGTTTCAAAATCATCTGATATTTTAAAAGTAGAAGGGTCAAGTCCAGCAATTTTTAATCTAACCGCCATATCATATTTTCTTACACCTGATATTAATACTTCCTTCATATCCATATTAGTTAATTTTTCAAAATTAACATCCCAAAGCCAAGAGACATCTCTACCATCTGCATACTTATCATTTAAAAGAAATGCTGATGAGAATGAACTAGTATTTAGACATAATGTATCTAATGCTTGATTATATCCAGCTGGGTTTTTAACAAGTATAATTTTTACGTCTTTTCCATTTATATTTAAACTTTCTTGTCTTCCAAAGCTAGAATCTTGTTTTGTAAATGAATCTTCTATTACTGAATCTTTTACATCAAATTCTTTAGCTATTCCATATGCACATAAGGCATTATATATATTATATAATCCAGCCTGTGTTACAGTAAATGTAGAATTATTAATTTTTATTTTAGATCCTTCTGATGTTAATTCTAAAATTTCATTCATTGCAAAGTCTAATTTAGGTTTTTTAAAGCCACAGTTTGGACAATAAAAATCTCCTAAATGATTATAAGTTATAAAGTTATATTCATATGGACTTTGACAGAATTTACAGAATTTAGCATCTGAATTTGTATCAACATGCTCATCTTTATTAGGTGATACTTTGAATCCATAATACTTAACTGGATTTGGAACATCTAAGTTAACTAGTAGTGATTCATCTCCGTTTAAAAGAAGAGTTGTACTAGGCGCTTTTTTTACACCTTCTAATATTTTATTAAGAGTTGTGTAAACTTCACCATATCTATCAAGTTGATCTCTAAATAAATTTGTTACTGTTATAATTTCTGGAGTAAGATGTTCAGTTATAAACTTAACATTTGCTTCATCAACTTCTATGACAGCATATTTAAGTTCGTTATCAGAAAATTTATAGTTATCAATAAATGTACCTACAATACCAGTATATAAATTAGCACCTGTACTATTAGTAATTACATTAAAATTATTTTCTTTTAGAACATTATATATCATAGATGTTGTAGTTGTTTTACCATTAGTTCCTGTTACTAAAATTACTTTGTAATTTTTTGATACTTTATTAAGTATATTACTATCTAATTTTAAAGCTACTTTTCCGGGGAATGAACTCCCACCTTTAAATAGTTTTTCTGCTAGAAATTTAGTCATTTTAGTTATTATTATTGTGAAAACAGATTTAATACCTATTTTAAACACCACCTTAAAAGTCATTATTACAAATTATTGCCATAATATGCATAAAAATAATCATTAAAACAATATTTATAGTATATCATAAACGCATTAATTTACCAATATATTAATAATGTATATTTTAATTCTACATAAGTTAGTAAATTGTTAAAAATATAGACTTTAAAGAACAAAATTAGTAAAATATAAGTAGAAATTTGAATGAAAACATTTAATAAAAGGGGGATTTATTATGTATCCAATAAAATTTGAGAATATATATTACGATAAAATATGGGGTGGAAGAGATTTTGCACAGTTTAGAAATAATATTCCAGAGGGAATGATAGGTGAAAGTTGGGATGTAGCATGTCATAAAAATGGTATGAGCATTGTTGAAAATGGTGAATTTGCAGGAATGAGATTTGATGATTTGATAAAATCTAGGGGTAAAGATTTACTTGGGGTAGCTATTTCAGAAGAAAGATTTCCGTTATTAGTAAAGCTTATAAATGCTAATGATAAGTTATCTGTACAAGTGCACCCTGATGATGAATATGGTTTAAAAGTTGAAAATGATTTAGGAAAAACAGAAGCTTGGTATGTAGTTGATGCATTTGAAGGTGCAAATTTAGTAGTAGGAACAAATGGATGCACTAAAGAAGAATTTGCAGTAGCTATAAATAACGGAACATGCGAAGAATTATTAAATAGAATTCCGGTAAAAAAAGGTGATGTTTTCTTTGTTAATAGTGGTCTTGTACATGCTATCGGAGAGGGAGTAGTTATTGCTGAAATTCAACAGAATAGTGATACAACATATAGAGTATTTGATTATAATAGAGGAAGAGAAATTCATGTTGAAAAAGCTATGGATTGTATTGATTTCTCATTAATTGGTAAAATATCAAGTGGAGTAAAATTATCTAATGCTGGGTATGATAGAACAATTTTAAATGTATGTAATTACTTCTCATTAGAAAAATATGATGTTAGAAAATCTTGCACAGAAAAAAGTGATTTAGAGAGATTTTATATCTTTACATGTGTTGATGGAAATGGCTGTATTAAAACAGCAACCTCTTCTGTTAGTATAGTTAAAGGTGATAGTATATTTATACCAGCAACTCTTGGTGAATATACTATAGAAGGGAATTTAGAACTTTTAAAATCTTATGTACCTGATAAAGAAAAAATTAAAGATGAAATTATGAAAAATATAATTATTTAAAGATAAGTTAATACTATATACAAAAGTTTGTTAATAAACTTAGTATATAGTATTTTTTATATAGTTATGTTTAGTAGTTAATTTATTTATATATTAAAACAAATGCCTATTTTAAGTATAATTGATTAAAGATTGTTAAATTAATTACTAATATCAAATATAAAAGAACTATTTTTAGTATAATGTTAGCGTTACAAAATTTAATTATTAAGGAGTAAAATTATGGATTTTATATTTATTTTTAAGGCGATTATAATTGCTATAGTTGAGGGGCTTACGGAATTTGTTCCTGTATCTTCAACTGGGCATATGATATTGGTGGGGGATCTTATTGAATTTAGAGGAGTAGAGAATATAGAATTTTCTAGCATGTATGAAGTAGTTATTCAACTTGGAGCAATTCTTGCAGTTGTAGTATTATATAGAAAGAAAATTTTTGGTTCAATTGTTGAGTTTATAACTTATATAATGGGATTCTTTACAAAAAATAAAACTCAGATGAAAAAATCTGAAACAGGTTTTAGATTTGGAATAAATGTAATACTTGGAAGTATTCCTGCTATGATATGTGGTTTAACTTTTTATGATGATATAAAAAACCTCTTCACAGTTAAAGCGGTTGGAATAGCATTTATAGTTGGTGGTATTCTTTTACTTGTTATAGAATCTTGGTATAGAAAGAAACCATCAAAAAAACTTGTTAATAGTGTTGATGAAATGAGTTATAAGCAGTCATTCTTAGTTGGTATATTCCAATGCCTTGCTATGTGGCCAGGAATGTCAAGAAGTGCATCAACAATAATGGGAGGATGGGTTGCAGGTTTTAGTACAACTGTAGCAACAGAATTCACATTTTTCTTAGCAATACCGGCAATGGTAGGTTCATCAGCAATGGATTTATTGAAATTTGATTATAGTATAATGAACTCAACATATTGGACAGCACTTGTAATTGGATTTGTAATTGCATTTATAGTGTCACTAGTTGTTATAGATAAGTTTATTGCATACTTAAAGAAAAAGCCTATGAAAGTATTTGCTATTTATAGAGTAATAGCAGGTATTGTATTAACAGTTATGATTTACAAAGGTTTAATTTCTTAAAGGTTTATCCCTTGATATATTAAATATATCAAGGGATTTTTTATATCAAGGGATAAACCTTTTCAAAAGAATAATAGTCTAATTATAAAAATAAACGAATACAATAAATTAGTTGGAAAATTTATTGATAATTTTTAAAAAGGGGAGGATTTTATTTATGTTAGCAAAGAAAAAAATAGCTTTATTAACAGGTGGTGGGGATTGTCCAGGATTAAATGCAGTAATAAGAGCAGTAACTAGAACAGCTATACTACAATATGGTTATGAAGTTATAGGGTATAAATTTGGTTATAAAGGACTATATAATAATGATTATGTAAATTTAGATTTAAATGCTGTTTCAGGTATCCTTCATAGAGGAGGAACTATTCTTCATAGTTCTAATAAAGATAATTTGTTTGATTATCAAGTAGAAGAGAATGGGGTACTTGTTAAAAAGGATGTTTCAAACATAGGGGTTGAAAATTTAAAAAAAGCAGGTGTTGATGCTTTAATTGTTATTGGGGGAGACGGTACATTAACATCAGCTAGAGATTTTGCTAGAAAAGGTGTCAATGTAATTGGAGTGCCTAAAACTATTGATAATGATTTATTAGCTACAGATACTACCTTTGGATTTAATACAGCTACAGAAATAGCTTGTGAAGCTTTAGATAGACTTCATACAACAGCGGCATCTCATCATAGAATAATGCTTCTTGAAGTTATGGGGAGAAATGCTGGATGGATAGCACTTGATGCTGGGATAGCTGGCTCTGCAGATGTTATATTATTACCTGAGATTCCATATGACATAAATAAAATAGTAGATAAAGTAAGAGAGAGAGAAGCGTCAGGGAAGCAATTTACAATAATAGTTGTTTCAGAAGGGGCTAAGCCAAAAGATGGCGATGTTGTTATTGCTAAGATAGTAGAAGATAGCCCAGATCCTATAAGACTTGGTGGTATAGCTAATAAACTTGCTGAAGATTTAGAGAAACTCATAAAAAATCATGAAGTTAGAAGCACAGTTCTTGGTCATTTACAGCGTGGGGGAACTACATCTGCATATGATAGAATATTATCTACAAGATATGGTGCAAGAGCAGCAGAACTTGTAAAAGATAATTTATATGGGAATATGGTATGTTTAAAAGGACAAGATATTAAGTATGTTAGCCTAGAAGAGGTTATTGGAAATACTAAAACTGTATCTTTAGATGATGAAAAAGTTAAAGCAGCAAAACAAATAGGAATAAGTTTTGGAGAATAAATACGAATTATTTAACGGGGGATTGTTTTGTTTCCCTCGCATTTTTCTGCATTTTAACGAATGATAAATAATAATTCAATAAAAATGTTCTTACTAATAGCTTTTTATGGTATAATTTTCTATATTAGAAAAGGTTTTTTTAGGGGGAGTAAAAAGTTATGAGTAATTTATATGAAAATCCATTAAATTCAAGGTATTCATCAAAAGATATGTCATTTATATTTTCAGATGATAAAAAATTTTCAACATGGAGAAAGCTTTGGGTAGCACTTGCAGAGTGTGAAAAAGAGTTAGGGTTAAATATCACAGAGAATCAAATTAATGAATTGAAAGAGAACATATACAATATCAATTATGATGTTGCAAGAGAGAGAGAGAATTTAGTAAGACATGATGTAATGAGTCATGTATATGCCTATGGAACTCAATGTCCTAGTGCAAAAGGAATAATTCATTTAGGGGCTACTAGTTGTTATGTTTGTGATAATACAGATTTAATAATAATGAAAGAGGCACTTATAATTGTTAAAAATAAAATACTCGCTACATTAGAAAATTTAAAAAAGTTTTCTTTAGAATATAAAGATATGCCAACACTTGGATTTACACATTATCAAGCAGCTCAGCTTACAACGGTTGGTAAAAGAGCAACATTATGGATGCAAGATTTGGTTTTAGATATGGAAAATTTAGATTTTGTTATAGATAATATTAAATTAAGAGGGGTAAAAGGAACTACAGGAACTCAAGCTAGTTTTATGAACCTCTTCAATGGTGATGAAGAAAAAGTTAAAACTTTAGATAAAATGGTTTCAAGCAAACTTGGATTTGATAAATGTTATGGAGTTACAGGGCAAACATATTCTAGAAAAGTTGATTCAATAATACTAAATACTTTGTCAGAGATTGCACAGAGTGCTTATAAATTCTCTAATGATATAAGATTATTGCAAAATTTAAAAGAGATTGAGGAGCCTTTTGAGGCTAATCAGATAGGTTCATCTGCTATGGCATATAAAAGAAATCCTATGAGAAGTGAAAGACTTGGTTCTCTTGCAAGGCATGTTATTGTTACAAGTATGAATCCTGCTATTACAGCTGCAACTCAATGGTTTGAAAGAACTTTAGATGATTCTGCTAATAAAAGAATATCTATTCCTGAAGCATTTTTAGCTTTAGATGGAGTTTTAAATTTATATATAAATATAACAGAGAGTTTAGTTGTATATGATAAGGTAATAGCAAGTCATGTAAGTAATGAACTTCCATTTATGGCAACAGAGAATATAATGATGGAATCAGTGAAAAAAGGTGAGGATAGACAGGAACTTCATGAAATTATAAGAGAACATTCAATGGCAGCAGCTCAAAGAGTAAAAAGAGATGGACTTAATAATGATTTAATTGCTAGGATTATAAATGATTTTAGATTTAATCTAACAGAAAATGAAATTTTAGATATAATTGATCCTAAAAACTTTATAGGTAGAGCACCAAGCCAAACAGTAGATTTTATTTTAGATTATGTAGATCCTATTTTAAAAGAAAATGAAGGATACTCAAAGATTAAAGGTGAAATATCAGTTTAATTCACAAAACCCCCAATTTATTTTAAATTGGGGGTTTTCTATTTGAAAACTGTAACGCATTTACATAATAATACATAAATATAGTAGTGAGAGATTAATTTTTTTAGGAGGTATTAGTTTTGGAACTACTAAAATTGGTTAAAAACACTATTATAAAAGAAGTAGAGATATTTGATAAAATACCTGAGGGTGTATCTAGTATTAATGCACCAGCTTTTTTTGAAGATGGTAATTATGGAAAAGGGATAAAAATAGCTATAATAGATACAGGTTGTGATATTAATCATATTGATATTAAGGATAGAATAATAGATACTCAAAATTTTACAAATGAAAATAAATTTGATCATAAAGACGTAACAGATTATGATGGACATGGAACACATGTTGCTGGAATAATAGCAGCTAGTGGGAATGATAAAGGAATTATAGGAGTAGCACCTAAAGCAGAACTTTTAATTTTAAAAGCTTTGACATCAAAAGGTGGTGCTTATAGTTGGATAATAAATGCTATTAATTATGCAATTACTAAAAAAGTAGATATAATTAATATGTCACTTGGTGGAAAGTATAATTCAGTGCAATTGCACTATGCAATAAAAAAAGCTGTTGCAAATAATATATTAGTTGTGGTTGCAGCAGGAAATGATGGTGATGGTGAATGGGAAACTAATGAAATTAACTATCCTGGTGCATATAATGAATGCATATCTGTTGGATCAGTTAGATATGATGATGAAGAATCAAGGTTCTCTGCATCAAATGATGAAGTAGATTTAGTTGCTCCAGGTCAAGGTAGTGGGCGTAGAGGGATAATTTCTTTAGCACCTAATAATAAGTATGTCGAATTAATAGGAACTTCTATGGCAGCACCTCATGTAGCAGGGGCTTTAGCATTAATAAAAAATTGGAGTAAGGATTATTTTGGGCGTGAATTAACAGAAGCCGAGTTATTTGCACAACTTATTAAAAGAACATCTAGTTTAGGATTATCTTCTAGAATAGAGGGTAATGGTGTATTAGATTTAAATAGAAAATAAATTTTAAAATGTGAGTTTTTTGCTCGCATTTTTTATTTACATAATTTATGTTAAAATAAAATTAGTTTATAAAAAAGTAAAAGAATAGGAGTTTCAAGTGAAGAAAGAAGAATTAATAAAAATATTCAATAAAAGCATAACAGGAAAAAAACATATAGAAGCATTAAGAGTTTTAGAAAATGATTTAATTAGTGATTATAGCACTGAAAAAGATGAGTATATAGTTTTAATAAAGGCTAGTGTTATATCTGAGAATTTAATGAGTTCATATTCTTGTGCGCTAGAATTAGATAATATAAGTAAAGAGGTTATAGCATCACATTGCACATGTTCAGATTATGAGAAAAATGAATTTACTAAAAAAAATTATTGCTGCAAGCATTTAGTAGCAAGTTTTTATAATGATATAGATAATATATTAAAGACTTTTAAAAATGATAATAGCAAAGCAGAAACTGAGGAAAAGATAGCAATTACAAAGTCTAGTTATTTACCCCTACTATTAGATTTAAATGGGAAAGAAAAAATAAGTTTTGAAATTTATTTAGAAAAAGAACCTTGGAAAAATAGAATAAGGGCATTTCTAAAAATAGGGTCTAAATCTAATATGTATGTAATAAGAGATTTAGAGCAATTTTGGGTCCATTATATAAATAATATACCTCTTCATTTTGGAAAAAATTATATTTTCAATTTAAAAGAGCAAATATTCTCGAATCAAAGTAAAAATTTAATTTCTTTTCTTGATACAGTTTTTGAACTTAAGAAAAGAAATTTAGATTATATAGAGGGAAAATATTTATACATTCCAGATTTTTTACTTAAATCATTTTTTGAAGGAGTAAATAAACTACGAGTATATTTATGTAGTGGATTTTTTCAAAGAGAGGTTTTAGCTGATATAAGATTAGAAAATCCAACTATAAAACTAAATTTACAATTAGAAGAAGATGTTTTTAGGTTAATTTCAAGTGGAGATTTACCAAAGAGATTTACATATAAAAATGATGTGTTCCAAAGTGGGGCTAGTATCTATATTCCTACTAGTGAATTCTCACATAATATAGATAACCTTATAAATATATTTGATAAAACAAAAGATATAACATTTGATTTATTAGAAGAGGAGATAGTTATAACACAATTAATACCTTTTTTAAAGAAAGTATCAAATAATCTACAAATATCAAAAAATATATTAGATCTAATTATTGATGGAAAACCTACATTTGAATTTTATATAGATAGATTAGATGATGATATAGTTATGGATATTAACGTATGCTATTCAGAATTTAAATTCAACTTACTTTCAGATGATTTTAAAGGTAAATATATATTTAGAGATTCAATGAAAGAAAAAGAATTATTAGCATTATCAAATAGAATTGGATTTATATCAAAAGAAGATAAATTTTATTATAATAGTTCAGATGATAATTTATTTAAATTATTAAAATTTGAAATTTTAACTCTTCAAAAGTATGGTGAAGTTTTTTATTCAGATAGAGTTAAAAGTATAAAAAATATAAGCAGTTCTAATTACACATTAGATATTTCTAAAGGAAAAGAAAATTATTTTGATTTTAAATTTAATATTAAAGGCGTAGAAAGTTCGGAAATTCTAAGTATAATAAAAGCATTAAGAAATAAGGTTCTATATTATAAACTTAAAAATGGTGAGTTTTTAGATTTAGAAAATTTAGAACTTAAAAGATTATTGCTTCTTATAAATTCATGTGTTGAAAATGAATGTATTAAAGAAGGTGAATGTAGCCTTAGTACTAATAAATTAATGTATTTAGATAATTATATTATAGAAAATAATATAGACCTGAATACTGGTGGAGATGTTTTAGAAGAACTTAAAAGCAGGATGGAGAAGGCAGCGAGTATTAAGTATCTATTGCCAAATAAATTAACAGCAACACTTAGAGATTATCAATATGATGGCTTTAAATGGTTTAAAAAATTAGATTTCCTTGGATTATCAGGGATTTTAGCTGATGATATGGGACTTGGTAAGACATTGCAAACTATAGCATTTATAACATCTAAAATTGAGGAGAGAAAAAATATTAAGACACTTATAATAACTCCAACTTCTTTAGTTTATAATTGGCTTAGTGAATTTGGAAAGTTTACTACAGAAGATTTTTGTACATTAAATATAGGTTCTAAACTAGATAGAGAAAAAGATTTAACAGATTTTATGAATGATAAAGAAAAAAATATAATCATTACTACTTATGGTCTTATCAAAAGAGATTTAGAGTTATATAAAAAGATTAACTTTGATTATATTATTATAGATGAAGCTCAAAATATAAAAAATAGTAAATCTCAAATTACAAAATGTATAAAAGAATTAAAAGCTACTAATAGATTTGCATTAACAGGAACTCCGATTGAAAATACAACATTAGAACTTTGGTCTATATTTGATTTCTTGATGCCGGGGTATCTTGGGACAGAGAGCAATTTTAATACTAGGTTTAATAAAGGATTAACAGAAAATGATTATGTTTTAGAAGAATTAAATAGACTTATAAATCCATTTATTCTTAGAAGACTAAAAAAAGATGTTTTAGATGAATTACCAGATAAGATAATTAAAGAATTGTATATACCTTTAAATACTAAACAAAAGAAAGCTTATGGTATATACAGTAAATATGTTCAGAGTATCATGAATAAAGAAGATATAACAGATACAACAAGAACACAAGTAAATAGCATAGAAATGCTTTCTTATATAACTAAATTAAGACAGTTATGTTTAGATCCTAAAATAGTATTAGAAGATTATACTGGTGAGAGTAGTAAGATAGAAACATTATTAGAATTAATTGATGAAAAAATAAATAATGGTAGTAGGATATTGGTGTTTTCACAATTTACAACAGTATTAAAAAGTATAGGTGCAAAATTAAAGAATTTAGCTATAGAATTTAGCTATATAGATGGAAGTGTTAATATTAATAAACGTTGTGATCAAATTGAAAGATTTAATAATGAAGAGGCTAGTGTATTTTTAATAAGTACAAAAGCTGGTGGAACTGGTCTTAATCTTACAAGTGCAGATATAGTAATACATTTTGATCCTTGGTGGAATCCAGCAGTTGAGGATCAAGCAACAGATAGAGCTTATAGAATAGGGCAAACTAAAGCTGTTGAGGTTATAAAATTAATTGCAAAGGATACTATAGAAGAAAAAATAGTAAACCTACAAAATAGAAAAAGAGAATTAATTTCTAGAATCATCAAAGATGATAATAATGAGTTAGTATTTAAAGATTCATTTGATGATATATTAGAATTATTAAAATAAATTAAACAAAGGCAATCAATTAATAAATTGGTTGCCTTTGTGGCATTATATATTTAGGTGCATTTAATAAATTTGCTTTATCAAATATCCATTTTTAGCTAGTTCTCTTTTTATAACACTTATATGATCTAATCCGTTTGTTTCTACTGTTACTTCTAATGAAACATTTCTAAGGTGGTCAGTAGCTTTAAATTGGTTGTGTTCTAATTCTACAATATTAGCATTTAGTTTTGATAATATTGTAGTAACTTTTACTAGTTCACCAGGCATATGAGGAAGTTCCATTGAAAATGCAAATAATCTACCTTTAGATACAAGTCCTGTTTTAATTAAAGAAGACATTGTTATCATATCAATGTTGCCACCACTTATTATAGAAACAATCTTTTTACCTTTTACATTATTCAATTTTTTTAAGGCAGATAAAGATACAACTCCAGAAGGTTCAGCTATTAATTTGTGTTTTTCACTCAATAATACAAAATCTTCAACAATTTCTTTATCAGATACAGTTATTATTTCATCAACTAAATCCTTTACTATGGTAAATGTTAGATCGCCAGGTGTTTTAACCGCAATTCCATCAGCAATGGTTCTAACACTATCTAAAGTAGTAACCATACCATTAAGAATACTTTTTTTCATTGAACAAGCACCTTGTGCTTCAACACCAATTATTTTTATATTAGGATTATATTCTTTTAATACTAAAGCAATACCACTGATTAATCCACCACCACCAATAGGGCATAGTACAATATCAATATCTTTTAAATCTTCTATGAGTTCTAAAGCAATAGTTGCTTGTCCAAGTATTACATCTATATCATTAAATGGATGAATAAATTTAAGATTTTTTTCTTTTTCAAGTTCTTTAGCTTTTTTGTATGCATCATCATAAATATCACCATGAATTACAACATTTCCACCAAGTTCTTTAGTAGAATTAATTTTTAGAAGTGGTGTTGTTTTAGGCATTACAATTGTTGATTTAATATTATACAAAGAAGCTGCATAAGCTACACCTTGAGCATGATTTCCAGCAGATGAACAAATAACACCTCTTTTTCTATCCTCAACACTTAATGTTGAGATTTTATTAAGAGCACCACGCAGTTTATAAGCACCTGTTATTTGAAGATTCTCACATTTTATATAAACCTGATTTTCACATATTTCTGAAAAACTTTTACTATACATTAAAGGTGTTTTTATTATTTTATCATTTATTTTTTCACGGACCTTCTTAACTTTATCTAAATACAAGTAGATACCCCCCTTTGGTAAACTTTATTCATTATAAAAATTATATCAAAATAAGTTCCATTTTTTGTGAAATAGATTAAATTTAATAAAACCTTTGTTATTTATTAATTTATTAGTGCATATATTTAAAATTCAATTTAAATAAGATATAATATACTATCATAATATAAAAATTCAAAAGAAACTCAAATTTGTATGATAATTTAAAAGTAGTTTAAAATATATAGAATATAATATGAAATATAAGAGGTATAAAAATATGAATACTTTACAAGATAATATAAAAAATAAAATTAAAAATGAGAAGTTAAATAGATATTTAACTTTTTGTAACTTTGGTTTAGAAAAAGAAAATGTAAGAGTTAATAAAGATGGAAGTCTAGCACTTACAAAACATCCTAAGATATTTGGCGATAAAAAGAAAAACCCATATATAACAACAGACTTTTCAGAAAGTCAGGTAGAGATGGTAACACCACCATGTGATACTATAGATGAAGTTTACGACTTTATAGGTGCGCTTAATGATATTGTATCATTAGAGATAAAAGATGAACTATTATGGCCTCAAAGTAATCCACCAATTTTACCAGAAGAGAAGATAATACCAGTATCAGAGTTTGATGGTGCAGAAGAAGAACAGTATAGAGAACAACTTGCAAAAAAATATGGCAAGAAAAAACAACTTATGAGTGGAGTTCACTTTAATTTTTCTTTTAAAAATGAGTTTTTAGAATTATTATATCAAACAGAAAATAAGGGACAAAGTTTACAAGAATTTAAAAATGATCTATATTTAAATCTTTCAAGAAATTTCTTTAAGTATAGATGGTTATTAGTTTACTTAACAGGAGCAAGTCCTATTTTTCATGAAACATATGTAAGTTCATGTGTTAATTCAGCTAATAATTTAACTAAAGATAGTTTTTATTTTAATGATACTTATTCATTAAGAAATAGTGATTGTGGCTATAAGAATATAGTTGATTTCTTTGTTTCTTATAATTCAGTAGAAGAATATTCAAAAGATTTAGCGGTAGCTATAAATAAAGGATTGATTAGTTGTGAGAAAGAATACTATAGTCCAATAAGATTAAAGTCATCAGCTGGTAATGGAACAATTGAATCATTACAGAAAAAAGGTATTGAATATCTTGAAATAAGAATTTTAGATTTAGACCCATTAAGTGAATTTGGAGTTTCAAAAGACACATTAAAATTAATACATGCATTTTTAGTATATATGGCATTAACACCAAATAGTAATATGACAACAAAAGATTATAGTGAGTCAAACTACAATGATGAACTTATACATTCATATGGTAGAAAACGAAATATAAAAGTTTATGATTGTTGTGAGGAAATTTCATTTAAAAAAAGAAGTCTTTGCATATTAGGGAAAATAAAATCAGTATTAGATGAGGTTGGGATTTTAGATTCTGAATACACAAGGATTTTAGATTTAGCTATAGATAGAGTAAAAGATCCAGATAAGACAATAGCACATAAAATAGTAGAGAAAATCAAGGATAGTTCATATGTAGATTTTCATATAGAAAGAGCAGAAAAAGGATTAGCTTATAGTTCAGAAAATGAATTTGCATTAAGAGGTTTTGCAGATATGGAACTTTCAACACAAATACTTTTAAGAGATTCAATGAAAAGAGGTATTGCAGTTGAAATACTAGATAGATTTGAAAACTTTGTAGGGCTTAAAAAAGATGAGAAAACTGAATTTGTAAAACAGGCAACAAAAACATCAAAGGATACTTATATTACAGCATTACTTATGGAAAATAAAGAAGTTACTAAAACAATTTTAACTAAAAGTAACATAAGAGTTCCAAAGGGAGATGTATTTACTAATATTGATGTTGCAAAAGATAACTATGGATTAGTAAAAGGTACTCAGATTGTAATAAAACCTAAATCAACAAACTTTGGACTTGGAATTACTATATTCAAAAATAATTTTACTAAAGAAGATTTTGAGAGAGCTATAGATATAGCATTTTCAGAAGATAAATCAATTTTGATAGAAGAATTTGTACATGGAAAAGAATATAGATTCTTAGTGATTGATGATGAGGTTGTTGGAATACTACATAGAGTACCAGCTAATGTACTTGGTAATGGTAATTCAAATATAAGAGATTTAGTTATAGAAAAGAATAAAGATTATTTAAGAGGTAAAGGTTATGTTAAGCCACTAGAAAAAATTAAACTTGGAGAGAGTGAGGAAATGTTCTTACAATCTCAAGGCTTAGATTTTGAATATGTACCAAAAAGTGGAGAAGTTATTTATTTGAGAGAAAATTCAAATATAAGCACTGGTGGTGATAGTGTAGACTTTACAGATGAAATGCACATATCATACAAAGAAATTGCTAAAAAAGCTGCACTAGCGGCAAGTGCTAAAATTACAGGTATTGATATAATGATAAAAAATATATCAGAAGAGGCAAGTGAAGAAAATCATGCGATTATAGAAATGAATTTCAATCCTGCTATACACATACATTGTTTCCCTTATAAAGGTAAGAATAGATATGCAGGAGAAAAAGTGTTAGAATTATTATTTGAAGATTAAAACTTATAATACACAGTCTTAATTGACTGTGTATTTATTTTGGAAAGAAAAGAGGGATTTATATGGATTTTGTTTCTATAGATTTTGAAACAGCAAATGAAAAAAGAACAAGTGCATGTTCTATAGGAATAACAGTAGTTAAAAATAATATGGTGGTAGAAAAATTTCAAAGATTAATAAAACCACGAGATAATAAATTTAAACCTATGAATATATGGATACATGGAATAACCGAAGAAGATGTAGAGCAGGAGTTAGAGTTTAGAGCTATTTGGCCTCAAATAAAAAAATATATAGAAAATAATTTAGTAATAGCACATAATGCTTATTTTGATATTGATGTTTTAATATCAACACTTGGAGAATCAGGAATCTTATTAAAAAACTGTAGTTATTTATGTACTGTGGATATATCTAAACGAGTGTATGAAGGACTTCCTGATAATAAACTTTCTACACTTGGAGAAATGCTAAAATTAGATTTTACACATCATAGAGCAGATGATGATTCTATGATAGCTGCAAAAATATTTATTGATGTATGTGAGTATTTAAAAATAGAAAAATTTTCAGACATTAAAAACAAATTAGGAATAATGCCAGGATTAGTATTTGATAACAATAATTCAGTTCCAGTTAAATATGACATAAAAATCATAAAAAAACACGTTTCTCTAATTGAGAATGAGAATCTAACAACAAAATTTTTTGAAAATAAAACATTAGTTTTTACTGGTCAATTAAAATCTATGTCTAGAGCTAAGGCAACTTCAAAAGTTAATTTTTTAGGAGGTAAGGTTTCTAGCACTGTAAATGCTAAAACAGATATATTAGTAACTAACTTATCTCTAAATCAAGAATTTTTAACATCTAAGCTTAGAAATGCTAAAAGGTTAATTGCATCTGGATTAGAATTAATTATATTAACTGAAGAAGAATTTTTAGAATATATAAAATGATTTAAAAATAAAATTACGTAATACAAAAACATGTAATACTATAAGTGTTACATGTTTTTGTATTATAGGGAGTTATATAAGAAAAATGAGTTAAATAGAGAATAACTCATTTTTCTTATTAGTTCGTTTTTAAATAACTTCGTGAAATATACATTTCACGAAGTTATTTATATATGTAAAAAAGTAACCTTAAATAGCTAAAATACTATATTTAGATAGTTCGTTATGATATAATATTAATAACATAACGAACTGGGGGATTTTATGACTAAAATAAATAGATTTGCTAATTATAACTATATAAAAGAGATTCAAATAATTTTAGATGAAACAAACTTTACTGAAAAACAATCAAAAAGATTCGAAGAAATACTAATCGATTTTAAGAAAAAACAAATTTCAAGAAATTATGAAAGTATATTATCTGATGTATTCATTCTTTTTGAAATCGAAAATTTCACTACAGTCGATTTATCAAATGTTTATAATATTTCAGTTAGAAGTATTCAAAAATGGATAAAAGAACTAAACCTAAAACAACTTAAAACTAAAGTAAAGAAAAATATACCGACAATAAAAGTGGTAAGAACTAAAAAAATGATTTTTAATGAATTGCCAGAAGAAATGGATGATTTTCTTAATTACTTAGAAAATATAAAAGGCAAATCTAAAAATACAGTAATAGCTTATAAATCTGATTTAAGATTATTCTTTCAATTTTTAAAACTTCATTTTAAGTTGATAGAAATTAAAGATATTTCAGAGTTTCAAAACATTGATATTTCAGATGTAGATATAGATGTTATAAATAAAATAAAATTAAGGGATTTATATGCTTTTTTAAATTTTGTAGATAAAGAACGAAATAATAGTTCATATGCAAAAGCGCGTAAAGTTGCTACACTAAAATCTTTCTTTAAATTTTTACATTCAAAATTAAAGGTTATAAAAAATAATCCAGCTGATGAACTTGAGAGTCCTAAAATTGAAAAAAGACTTCCAATATATTTAGATTTAAATGAAAGTTTAGATTTTTTGAATACTTTAGATAAAAATTCTAAACATTATAATCGAGATTATTGTATAATAACACTCTTTTTAAATTGTGGACTTAGACTTTCTGAACTTTGTAATATTCAAACTGACAAAATACATAAGGATACACTATTAGTTATCGGAAAGGGAAATAAAGAGAGAACTGTTTATTTAAATGACTCTTGCATTAGAGCTATTGATGATTATATTCTAGTTAGAGATTTAACTAAAGTTTCACTAATAGATAAGAAATATTTATTTATATCACAGCAGAATAAACCTTTAAATAAAAGAACTGTAGAACTTTTAGTGAAAAAACATGTTAAGAATTCAGATATACAATCTAAAAAAATAACACCACATAAGCTTAGGCATACAGCTGCAACCTTGATGTATAAGTATGGAGAAGTTGATATAAGGGCATTGCAATCAATTCTTGGACATGAAAATGTATCAACAACTCAAATCTATACCCACGTTGATGATGAACAACTTAGAAAAGCGGCTAACTCAAATCCTCTTTCAAAAATAAAAAAATAAGAGTTTGGATATATATCCAAACTCTTATTTTTTACCATTCATCTGTATCGTTATCTACTTCTTCTTCACTATCTTTTTTCTTTAAAGCTCTAACACCTGGGAATATTTCTTGAGTTGATCCATCTAAATCATACTCCTCTATTCCATCTAAATCAGCTAAGTAAACTATATTTTCAAAGGCATCTACATACTCTTCTTCTGTATCGCCAAGTAAGTCTTTTAAAGCTTTTTCGTATTCTTGATATTTTGAACTATCAACATTAATTTCTTCAACATCACTAGTTATTTCATCGTTTAAAAATTCACTTTCTAACTGATCTGTAGCTATAGCATCTATAGTTATCGCTCTACTAGATAAATCACTAGTATCTATATATTCATTTAAGTCTTCTACTTTTGAATCTCTACTCATCTTATCAAACCACCTTTTTTATAATTGGGTTTATTTCTGTGAAATATCTATTATAACAAAAAAACAATATTTATAAAAGGTTTATTTTATTTTCAATTCTAATTCTTTGATTTTTAGCTCTAATTCTCTTTTGTCTAATTCAAATTCTCTTCTAAGTAAACTTTCATTTTCTATAATTTTTTTTGAAAGTTCTTCTTCAAAGTTAGATTTTAATGTTGTAATTTCAGTTAAATATTCTCTTTTAATTGACTCTATAAGGGCTTGTAATGCTTTTATATCTATATTTTTTGTATTAATTAAGTCTTTATATTCATTAATATTAAGTGTTAAGTTTGATACTTTCACTTCTAATAAATTATTTTCACTTGTTATATCAGTTAGTTTTTTTGATAAATCTGTAATACTTTTATCTTTAAGTTTAAAAGTTTCTTTAAGTAAACTAAGCTCTTCATTTTTTGATTTATATTCATCAAGTTCACCTTCTAATTTGATAACTAAATCATAATTTCTATTAGAAAGTTGTGAAAGTATATTTTTAGCACTTTCTAGTTCTTCGATTTTCTTTTCTTTATCAGATAATTCTAATTTAGAATTTTTATTTGAAGTTTTTAACTCTATAAAATCCTCTTTAGTGCTATCAAGTTTGGCTTTTAATATAGTTAAAGCTTCATCTTTAGCATCAAGTTTCTTTAAAAATCCCTCTTTTGCTCTATCTTCAGCATCAGAACTTAGTTGTAATGAAGTGACAAATAATCTGCTTATTTTATTAATATAATCTTGAAAACTCTCTATTTCAAGTTCTCTTCCAACTAATACTGATTTAGATTCTTCAGTTTCATAAATATTCACAAGTGCTTCGAGGCATTGTGATTGGTTACCAAATTCATTTGAAGCTATATCTTTGAATTTAGCAAATGTGCCCTCATCAACTCTAAACGATTTAACTTTTAATTCTTTATTTTCAACTTTAGCCATAAAAACTCCTTTTTATGTATTACTTTTTGTATAATATGTAATGTAATACTTATTATTAATATTATATTTCACAATTTAATTATTAGCAATAACTAATAAATTTAAACATAATAGTCAAATTTAAAACCGAACATAGGTTTGATATATAATATTTATTATGTTATAATGTTCACAATAATACGAAGAGGTGTATGATATGACAGAACCAATTAGTCAAAAGCAAACGGAAATTTATAATTTTTTAAAATCATATGTAGAAGATAAATCATTTCCACCATCAGTAAGAGAAATCTGTGTTGCTGTTTCACTAAAATCAACATCAACAGTTCATGGACATTTAAAAACATTAGAAAAAAAGGGTTATATTAATAGAGAGAGCACTAAAACTAGAGCTTTAGAAATAATAGAATTCACTGAAAGAAAAAAAGAATTACTTGATATTCCTATAGTTGGTAAAGTTACTGCTGGGCAACCAATACTTGCGGTTGAAAATATAGAAGATACTTTTCAGATTCCATTAAACTATGTGAAAAGTACAAATAAAGATTTATTCATTTTAAGAGTATCTGGCGACAGTATGATTGAAGCTGGAATACACGATGGAGATCTTGCTATAATAGAGAAAACTAATGTAGCTGAAAATGGGGATATAATAGTTGCTCTTATTGATAGTGAAGCTACTATCAAAAGATTTTTCAAAGAAAAAAACTATTACAGATTACAACCAGAAAATTCAACAATGGATCCAATTATAGTTACTGAATGTTCTGTACTTGGAAAACTTGCTGGCCTTTATAGAGAATATTAAGAGAAAACATGGGGTGCAAAATATCCCATGTTTTTTTGTGCAAAAAAGCTCTAGCAAATGCTAGAGCTTTTTAAATCAATGTACTTCTTTTCCAAATGGCATTAAAGATAACTTTGCAAGCTTAAATGATTGCAATCCAAACGGTATACCTATTATTGTTATACATAGAATAATACCACTTACTAGATTTGCAAATGCAAGACCAAGTCCACCAAAAATTAACCACAAGACATTCAATAGAAAACTTGTTGAACCATCATCAATAGTTACAACTTCTTTTCCAAATGGGAAAAATTGAAGGCCTGCAAGTTTAAAGCATTGAAGCCCTACAGGAATACCTACTATAGTTATACACCATAATAAACCTATTCCAAGCCAACCAAGCCCCTGCCAAAAGCCACCAAAAATAAACCAAAGAATATTACCAATAAAATTCATAACAATCTCCTTTCTTTAAGGACTAAAGAATATTATTTAAAGCGATTAAAACACCTATTTTAGCATGATCAAATGTTAAACCACCTTGTAAATATGCTATGAAAGGTTCTCTAATTGGTGCATCAGCAGATAATTCTATTGAAGAACCTTGAATGAATGCCCCAGCAGCCATTATAACTTCATCTTCATAACCAGGCATTGCCCATGGCTCACATTCAACGAATGAATCTATAGGTGACCCTTTTTGAATTCCCTTACAGAATTTAATTAATTTCTCTCTATCATTAAACTTTATAGCCTGAATTATATCACTTCTTCTATCATTATATTTAGGAAGAACCTCAAATCCAGCAAGTTCCATTATTCTAGAACAGAATATAGCTCCTTTTACTGCTTCCATAGCTACATGAGGAGCTATGAATAATCCTTGATAGAATTCTCTCATAATATTAAAAGTAGCACCACATTCTCCACCAATTCCAGGAGTTGTAAGTCTATATGAAGCCTGATCAACATATTCAGCTTTACCTACTATATATCCACCAGTCTGAGCTATTCCACCACCTATATTTTTTATAAGTGATCCAGCCATTAAATCTGCACCAACTTCTGTAGGTTCTTTGATATCTAAGAATTCACCATAACAGTTATCTACAAATACTATTACATCTGGATTTACTGATTTAAATTCCTTAATAGCCTCTTCTAACTCTTCAACTAAAAATGCATTTCTCCATCCATAACCAGTAGATCTTTGCATATGTACAAGTTTTATAGATTTGTCCTCTGTTAAAACTTTTTTAACAGCTTCGATATCTATCTTGTGATTTTCAGTTAAATCTACTTGCTTATATGAAACACCGTATTCTTTAAGCGAACCAACTCTCTCATTTTTGTTAATACCAATTAAAGTATGTAAAGTATCATATGGACTTCCAGTAGATGCAAGTATAGTATCTCCTGGTCTTAAATTTCCAAATAAAGCTGCTCCTATAGCATGAGTACCACTAACAAAGTGAGGTCTTACAAGCGCTTTTTCACATTTAAATATTTCAGCATATACAAGATCTAAAGTATCTCTACCTGTATCCCCATATCCATATCCTGTTGAGTTTGTAAAATGAGTATCTGAAACTCTATTATTTTGAAAAGCATTTAAAACTTTCACTTGATTATACTCTCGTATATCATCATAAATTTTAAAACTTTCGATTACATCATTCATTGCTCTATCATATAAATCAACTGTTTCATCTTTAAGATTATAAGTTGATTTTAATAAGTTAATAGTCTCCTTTAACAAAAGAAACACCCCCGAAAAATATTATTTTAATTCTTTATTAATATTATCATAGCCAATAAAAATAGGCAAACTTGTAGAAAGTTTACCTATTTTAGGTTAATTAGAAAATTAATCATTTATTTCATTAATAATCTTATTAATTATTTCATTTTCATTATTAAATAAATCTTTATCTATAAAGACAGTTCTTGGGTCTTTTTTAAACCATGTAAGTTGTCTTTTGGCATAGTTTCTGCTTCCCTGTTTAACCATCTCAATAGCAGTTTCAAGTTCAATATTTCCATTGATATAAGCTAGAATCTCTTTATAACCTATACCTTTCATTGATTGATTATCTGATGTAAATCCTATATCAGAAAGCATCTTAACCTCTTCAATAAGCCCTTTATCCATCATTATATCAACTCTTCTATTAATTCTCTCATAAAGCTTTTCACGAGCCATATTAAGAGCATAATAGTAAACATCATAATCACATTTATAAATGCTATTTTCTTCTTTAAATGCGCTAAAAGGCTTTCCACTTTGTTTGTATACTTCTAAAGCTCTAATAACTCTTTTAACATTGTTAGGATGTATAGAGTTATAACTATCTATATCAATTTCTTTTAATAATGAGTGTATATAGTCATTACCTTTTTCTAAAGCTAACTCTTCAAGTTCTCTTCTATAAGTTTCATCTTTCTCACCCTCTGCAAAATTCATAGTACATACTACAGAGTTTATATATAACCCTGTACCACCAGCAAGAATAGGAAGTTTCCCTCTTCTATGTATATCCTCTATAGCTTCTTTTGCTAGTTTTTGAAATTCTGAAACACTAAATTCATTACTTGGGTCTATAAAATCTATTAAATGATGTGGAACTCCATCCATTTCTTCTATAGATATTTTAGCTGACCCTATATCCATCTTTTTATATATTTGCATAGAATCAGTAGATATGATCTCTCCATTGAGTCTTTTAGCAAGTTGTATAGAGATATCTGTCTTACCAACAGCAGTAGGTCCTGCTATAACTAATATTTTATTATTCATTTGTTGTATTCTCCTTAGACTATTCTTTTAAACATCTTATCCATTTCATAGCTAGTAAATTTAATAATTGTAGGTCTTCCATGAGGACAATGGAAAGGGTCATCTAAAAATCTTATATCATATAGTAATTGTTTCATCTCACTATCTGATAATATATCATTAGCCTTTACAGCTGCCTTACATGCAAGAGTTGCTATTCTATTATACTTTACTTCTACTGTTTTCCCACTACCAAGATTTTTAAGGTTATCTAATATTAATAAAAAGAATCCTTTTGCATCAAGTTTCCCAAGGAAATAGGGTACTTCACTAAGTTTTATAGAACTCATACCAAAACTTTCTACTTTAAATCCTGAATTTTCAAAGATATCTTTATTCTCTTCATAGTATCCATAATCATTTAAAGATAATTCTATAACTAAAGGAACCATTAACGGTTGAATCAATAAGTCATTTCTTTCTATAGATTTAAGATACTTCTCAAATAAAAACTTCTCATGCGCGGCATGTTGGTCTACAAGATATAAAGTCCCTTCTTTTTGAGCTATTATATAAGTTTTATTATATTGACCTATAATATCTAGCACTGGAAATTTAGGTGTACTTGCATCTTCTTTTGTGTAAGTATCAGTACTCTCATTAACATACTCACCAGAACTATTTAATTCATATGTTAGATTTGCTCTATCTACTTCTAAACCATTAGAAAATTCAGAAGTATTTATATGCTCAGTTGCATTAAAATCTTCCTTAGGTGCATCCTCAGAGATATTACTACTATATACAAAAGGCACTATAGAGTCATTAGCATTTATGCTAACAGGAACATCTACAGGTACTCTTTCTTTATATAAACTTTCTGTGTTTTTAAGTTTAAGCTCCATAGCATTTAACTCTTCTAATCTTTTTTCAAATGAAAATTGCTCACTCTCAAGTTCTTTTGCTCTAGTATCTTCTAAGAAATCATTTCCACCATTGAATTCATCTCTTATATCCTTACTTAATACATCATGTATTCCTTTAAAAACAGTAGAAAAAACTTCTCTATCATTTCTAAATTTAATTTCTGATTTAGTAGGATGAACATTTACATCTATAAACTCTGGGTATACATCTATAAATAAAACAAAGAAAGGATACTTATCACCAGTGTTAAATGATTTATACGCATTCTCTACTGCAACAGAGATAGTTCTATTCTTTATATATCTTTTATTAACAAAGACAGTTTGATTATTTCTAGATTTTCTAGCAAGAGTATCTTTACCTATATAT
Organism: uncultured Clostridium sp.; assembly: GCF_947039605.1. GTDB lineage: Bacteria > Bacillota > Clostridia > Clostridiales > Clostridiaceae > Sarcina. Next base: position 6,875 of record NZ_CAMQZG010000029.1, on the reverse strand, counting down.
CCATGAATAGTTACTGTATCAGTAGCATATTCAAAATAAAGAACTTCATCTGCTGTGTTCTTACCATATAGACTTCTTATAGAATCCAGAAGATTTCCTGTACCATAAGTATGAACTACTTGTTTACTATTATTAAAAAGCTTAAATGATATATCAGGATGAGCTAGTGCTATTCTACTTACAATATCATTTATAGTAGCCCCCTCTCTAGAAGAGGATTTTAAAAACTTCTTTCTAGCTGGAACATTAAAGAACAAATCTCTAACTTCTATAACAGTACCATTATTAACTCCAACTTCATTATCTATAGTAAAAGTACCACCATCAACATTAACTTCCCAACCTGTTTCTTCCATAGCAGTCTTAGACTTCATATTAACTTTAGATATAGCAGCAATAGATGGAAGAGCTTCCCCTCTAAAACCAAGAGTATCTATTCTAAAAATATCATCAACATTTTGAATTTTTGATGTAGCATGAGGTAAAAAGGCTTTTTTAACATCTTCATTAAAAATACCAACACCATCATCTATTATTTTTATAAGAGAAGTTCCACCCTCTTCAATTTCAATAGTAATGTTTTTGCTACCTGCATCTATTGAGTTCTCTACTAATTCTTTCACAACAGAAGAGGGTCTTTCAACAACCTCTCCTGCTGCAATTTGATTAGATGTATGTTGATCTAATACATTAATTCTTCCCAAATTAAACCCTCCTTAAATTACTTTATCTTTTTAGCATCACCATATAATTTATAAAGTATATTCATAGCATCCATCATATTAATAGATGTAAGATCTATATCTTTAATTTCATTGATGATATTATCTTTCTCTATCTGATCAAAACCAAGTTGTAAATTAAAAGCTTCTTGAACAGTTTCTTCTTTTTTAGCTTTCTTTACTTCAACTTTAGGTTTTTCAATAACTTTCTCAACAATCTCTTCAACTTCAATTACTTTTGTACTAACAACTTCTTCTTGTGGTACTTTATAAACTACAGTTGGTTCATTAACAACATTAATCTGTATAGAGTGATCTTCTAAACCAAATAATATTTCTTTTGCTCTTAATATAACATCTTGTGGTATACCAGCAAGTTTTGCAACCTCAACTCCATAAGATTGATCTGCTCCACCCTCTACAATTTTTCTAAGGAATATTATATTATCATCAATCTCTTTAACAGAAACAGAATAATTTTTAACACCCTTTATAATACCCTCAAGTTTTGTAAGCTCATGGTAGTGAGTTGCAAATAAAGTCTTACAACCTATCTTATTTGAAATATGCTCTATAACAGACCAAGCAATACTAAGTCCATCATAAGTAGAAGTACCTCTTCCAACTTCATCTAATAAAACTAAACTATTAGATGTAGCATTTTTAAGAATATTAGAAACTTCCCACATCTCAACCATAAATGTAGATTTACCACCAGCAAGATCATCAGATGCACCAATTCTAGTGAATACTTTATCACATATAGATATATCAGCACTTGTAGCAGGTACAAAAGAACCAATCTGAGCCATGATAGTAATAAGTGCTACCTGTCTCATATAAGTTGATTTACCAGCCATATTAGGTCCTGTAATTAAAAGCATTTGATTATCTTTAGTATCTAAATCTGTATTATTAGAAATAAATTCACCCTTATTAATTACTTTCTCTACAACAGGGTGTCTACCCTCTACTATATTAATAAAACCTTTATTATTTATAGTAGGCTTTATATAATTATTTTCAATTGCAATAAGTGCAAAGGTTGAAAGAACATCAAGTTCACCAACAAGCTTTGCAGCTTTTTGAAGTCGTAGTATTTCAAGTTCAACCTTATCTCTAACATCAATGAACAAATCATATTCTAAAGAAGCAAGTTTCTCTTCTGCTCCAAGTATCTGTTCTTCCATCTCTTTAAGTTCTTGAGTTATAAATCTTTCAGCATTTGAAAGAGTTTGTTTTCTTACATATCTACCTTCTGGTATAGAATCATAATTTGATTTAGATATTTCTATATAATATCCAAATACTCTATTAAAACCAACTTTTAAAGATTTAATACCAGTAAATTCTCTTTCTCTAGCTTCTACATCTGCAATCCACTGCTTACCATTAGTTTTTGCTTCTCTTAGTGACTTAACTTCATCATGATAAGAAGTTTTTATTATGTTACCCTCTTTTATTGAAATAGCAGGTTCTTCTAATATAGCCTCTTCTAAAAGGGTTTTTATATCGTCTAAAACATCTAATGCTGAATGATAGCCTTTTAAAGCATTAGACTCACATTTAGATAGGAAATCTTTTACCATAGGCAGTTTATCTAAAGATATTCTAAGTGAGTTTAAATCCTTACCATTTACATTCTGAGTAGATATTTTACCAACTATTCTCTCTATATCATAAATACTCTTTAAAACATCTCTTAAATCTTCATTAAAATATACATTTCCTGTAAGTTCTTCAACTGCTTCAAGTCTAGTTTCAATTCTCTTTTTAACTATAAGAGGCTCTTCAATCCATTTTCTAAGAGTTCTTCCACCCATAGCTGTTGCAGATTTATCCATAACCCATATAAGGCTACCTCTTTTTGACTTCTCTTTTAAATTTTCAACAAGTTCTAAATTTCGTCTAGAGTTACTATCTATACTCATATAGTTAACAACATAATAAATATCTAATGTATTAATATTAGATAAATTCATTTTTTGAGTATCATATATATAACTAAGTAAAACACTAGATGATACAATACCAGCCGCATCTAGTTCTTCCATATCTATATTTTTAAATGTACTTACTAAATCATTTTTATCACAAGCAAAATCTATATAATTCTTCTTTGTAATAAGAGCAAGTGTTGCTATCTCTATCTGTTTTAAATCTTCATCAGAGATATTTGAATCAACAATAACTTCTTTTGGCGATATTTTAGATAATTCATCAAGCATAATAGATATATTATTATCAAATGATGTAACCTTAAACTCTCCTGTAGATATATCAGAAGAGGCTATTGATATAGCATCTTTCCCTATAAAGACTGTTGATATATATGTATTTTTGTACTCTGAACCATTCTCATCAGAAAATGTTCCAGGAGTTATAACCTTAACAACATCTCTTTTAACTATTCCCTTAGCTTTTGCAGGGTCTTCTATTTGCTCGCATATAGCAACCTTAAAACCTTTTGCTATAAGTCTTGATATATAAGTTTTTGCTGCATGATATGGAACACCACACATAGCTGCCTTCTCATCAAGCCCACATTCTCTACCTGTTAAAACAAGCTCAAGTTCTCTTGATACTACCTTTGCATCATCAAAGAACATTTCATAAAAATCACCTAATCTATAAAATAAGATACAATCGTTGTATCTATCCTTAACCTCAAAATATTGGACCATCATAGGAGTTAAAGCCATTAAAATCCGCCTCCATTCTATTTTCTTTACTAATAATTTATTTTACACTAAATAAAATCTAATTTCTATGTAAATGCAAAATTTGATGTATTATAAAAGAACTTTTATAAGTTACAATAAAAAATATTAACTTACTTTTAAATAAAGTCTTATCTTAGAAAGAATATTTTATACTAGTTCTAAAAGGAGTTGATTACTATTTTTTCACTAGAGCCACAATATCCTAGAAAACAAACTAAAGCTACAGTACTTAAAAATAATTTTGGTATTATATTTATGCTGATTATATTAATTCCATCAATACTAACATCACTAAAATTATTAGGTACTACATACTTTGGAGAAAAGATAAATGGAAAAATTGTTCACTATGAAATAGTTAAAGAATATTCAAGTAAAGGTGGAGAATCTACATACTACATACCTATTATTAGTGTCACAAATTCAGATGAGGTTATAGAGATTCCTATATATAGTGCTAAAGCACAAAAAATGGCAAATTATATAGGGGATGAGGTGAGTATTAGATATTCAAATGATAGTATTGTAATTGACAATGAGTTTTATAAAAGGTCTCATCTAAGCGATATAATGAGTTCAATAATGATGCTTGGAATTATTGGATTAACAAAAATATTATTCAGTAATTCAATAGACAAATATAATTTAAAAAACAGGAAATTAATTTCATTATATCTATTCCCAGCTTTTATTCTAGGAATATTAGGTTTGTGTAATTCACTATATTTCCAAAATAAACTACTAACTATTAACCCACCAGTTATAGCTATGATATTCTTTCCAACAATAGGTATAAGTGCATTTATCTATTCTATAGTTTGCCTTATAAAAGAATATTTCAAAATAAAATCATTAAAAAAATAAAAAAAGCAACATTAACATTTATTATCGTTAATGTTGCTTTTAACTATTAATTTCTATATAAATTAATCTTTTTAATATTTTAAATCATAAAATATATCTTCAAGATTAAATTCCAAGCCTTCATATACAAGTGATTTATAAGTATCTTTTATATTATAAATTGCATTTATCTCATAATATTCATTACTTTTTAGCTCAAGTTGTTCTATTTTTCCATCTTGATAAACTAAACAATACTCTTTAACCCCACATTCTGCATAGGCTTTTCTTTTGTATAAAGTATCATGGTTAGCATTCCCTTGTGATACAACTTCAAATACAAGACTTGGGATACCAATAAGAGATTGACCTTTTCTATTAAAATCATCTTTTCCCTCTTCTTTGCACATTACAAAGACATCTGGCTTGAAGTTATATTTTCTATTTGACTTATCCATAATAATTTCTATGGCTTCTGAAAATGTTTCGCATGGTATTTTTCTAAAATATCTATCTGTTTCTATTAAAAGTCTTTTTATAATTAAATTATGGTTTATTGAAGTATTTGAAGATAATAGTATAGTACCATTAGCATATTCAACTTTACCATTATGAGTTTTTTCTAAATTTTTATATGCCTCTAAATTTCCATCAACAAGAAATTCAAGTTCATAATCTCTATCTAAATTAGACATTAAAGTACCTCCTATAGATTATTCTTTAAATAAATTATACTTTAATATCTTATTCTTGTCTTTAACTATTATAAGTATACTACTGTATTAAACTTCCAAATAAAGAGAATGATTTAGCCTCTTCAATTTTTATTTTAACTAAACTTCCTATTAAATATTTATCTCCTTTAAAGTTAACAAGTTTACCTTCTCTTGTTCTTCCACTTAGGTTCTCATCATTGTTTTTACTTAAATCTTCTACTAATATTTCAACCTCTTCATTTAAGTATGATTGATTTATAGTTTTTGAGTGTTTGTTTATAGCCTCAATTACTCTATTAAACCTATCATGTTTTATATCCTCTGGGATTTGATTTTCCATTTTATCAGCAGGTGTATTATTTCTTCTAGAATATATAAAAGTAAATGATGAATCATACTTAACTTCATTAACTAAAGCTAGGGTATCCTTAAAATCCTCTTCAGTTTCACCAGGGAATCCAATAATCAAATCAGTAGTTATTCCTATCCTTGGGATTTCTTTTTTTATGTTATTTATAATATCTAAATACTGTTCTCTTGTATAATGTCTATTCATAGCTTTTAAAATGCCATTAGAGCCACTTTGAACTGGCAGATGTATTTGCTCACAAATTTTATCACAATCTCTTATAGCGCGTATAACATCCATAGAAATATCCTTTGGGTGTGAAGTCATAAACTTTAATCTCTCAAGTCCATTAATTTCATTTAACCTTCTAAGAAGCCTAGCAAAATCTATATCCTCTTCAAGTCCCTTACCATATGAATTAACATTTTGCCCAAGTAAAGTAACTTCTTTATAACCCTGACTAACAAGTTTAATAATGTCATTTGCTATATCATCAGACTTTCGACTTCGCTCTCTTCCTCTAACATACGGAACTATACAGTAAGTACAAAAATTATTACATCCATACATAATAGTAACAAAAGCCTTAACTAAACTTTTTCTTTCAATAGGAATACCCTCTATAATACCCTCTTCTTTATCTACAATCTCTTTTATACTTGTCCCATGTTGTAATACCCTATTTAAATACTCAGGAAACTTATGTGCATTATGAGTTCCAAAAATTATATCAATAAAAGGAAACTTTTGAAGTATCTTATCAGCACTATCCTTTTGCTGCATCATACAACCACAAATAGCAATAACCAAACTTGGATTCTTAACCTTCAACCTTTTAAGCTCTCCAAGATTACCTACAACCTTATTCTCTGCATTCTCTCTAATACAACAAGTATTAAAAATAATTATATCGGCCTCTTCCTTTATACTTGTACTACTATAATTTAGAATCTTTAGCATACCAGCAAGTTTTTCAGAATCCTCTTCATTCATTTGGCATCCCCATGTTTCAATAAAGAAGTATTTAGTATCAATTTTTATATTTTTTTCATTAATTAAACATTCTATTTTTTTATTTTCTTTAAACTTTAAATTCATATAATATACCTCACCATAACTTTTAAATTTATATATTAATATGCATTTTTAAAATTAAAGATTACATTTAATTTATCATATATAGTTTTTTCACTAACTTTTAAAACTGCTTGAATCTCTGATACACTCATTCCTTCTTTTATTTCATTCACCACTTTAACCACATTTACCTATTTTTAGTTTATATAATAAATTCTATAAAGTAGTGAAAAAACCTTTATTTTATAGCTTTATACACTTTATAACTTGTTAAAAAATTAATAGAATCTAATGCTCTAATTGTATGAAAACTTACTTCACCGACTTTATAATCAGTTATTGGAGTAATTATTACATCATATAAATGTATTTTACCTTGTTTACAATTATCTATAAATTCAAAATATTCATCATTATAACTTTCAAAGATTTTTATATTAAGTTT